>NZ_JAJCHK010000003.1:0-269941 GCF_020554465.1 Enterocloster sp. 210928-DFI.2.20 | reverse complement strand
AAAAAAGGAATCTGAAAGCCTTATATTTACTGGCTTAGAGATTCCGAGAGATTATATTTGACGAAGGGAGGGTACCGCATGGTCAGGAAAGGATTTAAAATGTTCCTTAATCCGGGAATGGCAGAGGAATACGAGAAGCGCCACAATGCGCTGTGGCCTGAGATGAAAGAGATGATACGCCAGTACGGCGGTCATAACTACAGCATTTTTCTGGACAGGGAAACCAATGTGCTCTATGGGTATCTGGAAGTGGAGGATGAGGCGCTCTGGGCTGAATCAGCAGATACGCCTATAAACCGCAGATGGTGGGACTATATGGCCGACATCATGGAAACGAATGCAGATAACAGTCCGGTATGTGTGGATTTTGTACCGGTGTTTCATTTGGATTAACAGATGACTGATATATAAGTAAGATTTAATGATGAAAAGGAGAGAACCATGAATATACAGGAAAGATATGAATCAGCAAAAGAAATTTACGCCGGATTAGGGGTTGACGTGGACGCCGCAGTGGAGCGGCTTAATCATATCCCTGTTTCCATGCACTGCTGGCAGGGGGATGACGTTATGGGCTTTGAGGGCGCGGACAGTCTGTCAGGCGGCATACAGGCAACGGGAAACTATCCGGGAAAGGCCAGGAATCCCCAGGAGCTTATGGCGGATATTGACAAGGCGCTTAACCTGATTCCGGGCAGGCACAGAATCAACCTTCATGCCAGCTACGCCATTTTCCAGGATGGGGAAAAAGTGGACCGAGATGCACTGGAACCAAGACACTTTGCAGATTGGGTGAAATTTGCTAAGGAGAGAGGCCTGGGACTGGATTTTAACCCCACCATGTTCTCCCATCCAAAGGCTGAGAACGCCACTTTGTCCAGTGAGGATCCCGAAATCAGAAAATTCTGGATTGACCACTGTAAGGCCTGTGTGCGCATATCCCAGTACTTTGCCGAGGAGCTGGGAAGCCCCTGCGCCATGAATATCTGGATTCCAGACGGATTCAAGGATATTCCGGCTGACCGAATGAGCCCCAGGGCCAGGCTTAAGGACTCCCTGGACCAGATTTTGGCCATGGATTACGATAAGAGCAAGGTGCTTATCGCAGTGGAATCCAAGGTGTTCGGCATCGGCATGGAGAGCTGTACCGTGGGCTCCCATGAGTTCTATATGAACTATGCGGCTTCCAGGGGTATTATGTGCCTGCTGGACAGCGGCCATTTCCATCCCACGGAAATGATATCTGATAAGATATCCTCCATGCTGCTGTTTTCAGACAAGATTGCCCTCCATGTAAGCCGCCCCGTGCGCTGGGACAGCGACCACGTGGTGCTCTTTGACGACGAGACAAGGGAGATTGCCAAGGAAATCGTCAGAAATGACCCGGACAGGGTGCTTCTGGCCCTGGACTTCTTTGACGCCAGCATCAACCGCATCTGCGCATGGGTGGTGGGCATGAGAAACATGCAGAAGGCCCTTTTATACGCCCTGCTGATGCCAAATGAGAAGCTTGCAAAGCTTCAGGAGGAGCGCAGGTTCACGGAGCTTATGATGGAGCAGGAAGAGCTTAAAACGTATCCCTATGGGGATGTATGGGACTATTTCTGCCAGATGAACCAGGTTCCGGTGAAGGAGCAGTGGTTTAAGGAAGTCCAGGCCTATGAGAAGGAAGTGCTCTTAAAACGCAGTTAATGTGTTAATGGAGCCGGGGACGTTTATCCCAGCAGCATAAATTCAGGATAATGAATCTCAGCAAGAGATAGAGAGTGAGGATTAGAAAATGAGAGTATTGGACACAGCCTTTGCAAAAGGCTTCATACGTGTGTGTGACGATGGTTTTAACCAGAACTGGCATGAGAGGAACGGCGGCAACTTAAGCTACCGCATCAAACATGAGGAAGTGGAGTCCGTGAAGGAGGAGCTTTCTTATGACGGGAAATGGCAGCCCATCGGCACCAGTGTTCCTGCCCTGGCAGGGGAGTATTTCATGGTGTCGGGAAGCGGCCGGTTTATGCGCAACATGATTCTGGAACCGGAGTCCAACTGCTGCATCATAGAAGTGGACCAGGCAGGGGAGAACTACCGTATCTGCTGGGGACTCGCAGAGGGCGGCAGGCCCACCAGCGAGCTGCCCACCCATCTGATGAACCATGAGGTGAAAATGAAGGCAACAGAGGGGAGATACAGGGTGATTTACCATGCCCATCCGGCGAACATCATTGCGCTGACCTTTGTCCTGCCTCTGACAGACGAGGTATTTACCAGGGAACTGTGGGAAATGGCCACGGAATGTCCGGTGGTATTCCCATCCGGCATAGGCGTGGTTGGCTGGATGGTGCCGGGAGGCCGCGACATTGCAGTGGCCACCAGCAGGCTGATGGAAGAGTACGACGCAGCCGTATGGGCCCACCACGGCCTGTTCTGCGCGGGCGAGGACTTTGATTTGACCTTTGGCCTGATGCATACCATTGAGAAATCAGCGGAAATCCTGGTAAAGGTGTTGAGCATCCGTCCGGACAAGCTTCAGACCATTACACCCCAGGATTTCAGAAATCTGGCAGCGGATTTCCATGTAAACCTGCCCGAGAAATTCCTGTATGAGAAATAGGAAGAACAAAGAAAATCAGGAAGATTGAGAAGGCAATACAAAGACAAAGAAAAGAGGGAGCGTTCCGCCGTTAAGGGGCATGCTCTCTCTTTTGATGCATGAAAGGAATCATACAAAGTTGTGGTGAATCTATGGCTGCCGGTGGGAGGAAAGCTGCTCTGTGTCCTCCTCAAATTCTGTGGTCTGTTCATTGGTATAGGTCACTGTGTTCAGGGTCTTGCGGTATTTGAGCGGGGAAATAGTCATGAAGGACTTGAACATCCGCTCAAAATAGGTCAGGCTTTCATAACCCAGCTCATGGGCAATCTCCGAGATGCTCATGTCTGTCTCCTCCAGCAGGCGTTTGGCCTTGCGGATGCGGTGTATGTTGGTGTACTCAGTGACTGTGTATCCTGTAATCTCCTTAAAGGTGCGGCAGACATAATATTTACTGAGATAAAAGTGTGCGGCCAGCTCCTCCAGGGATATATTCTGTTCACAGTTTTCGGAGAGATAGTCTGCGATGGCGTAGGCTGTGCGGTATTTGGGATGGTCTGAGGAGTGGGGGCTGGCGCCCTCCTGCTTTGACACATAGGAGGTTATCTTAAAGAGCCACGTAAGGGTCTCAAGATCAATGCCGACCTTGTAATTATGGGCTTTTTCAGTCATGGCAATGCGCAGGTTGCGGTAGAAATTGAGGAACAGGGCCTGCTGTTCCTTGTCCAGATGGTAGACCCCGTAGTGTTCATGAAAGAACCGGACCAGCTGCAGGGAAGGGTACTGCCCGTCAAAGGCTTTCATCCTGTCATAGCTGACATACAGGATGACGCGGTTGTGGCCCGTATCCTCTGCCGTGACGGACTTTGTCATGTGAATCAGGTTGGTGTCCACCAGAATCAGGTCTCCGGAGCGGGCCACATATTCCCTGTTGTTGAAAAAGAAAAGGCGTTCCCCTTCAATGATATAAAAAATTTCATACTGGTTATGGAAATGCTTTACCCGCATGTCAAATTTGCCGTACCGGACCATCTGCTCCAGGGAAATTCCCTCAATCTCTCCGTAAAATGTCACTTTTTCCATATACCGGCCACATCCTCCTGTTCCCATGTATCTTTCTATAGTATAGTTGTAATAAATAAAGGCGGACATGTCAACAGAGGAGAGCAATATAGTTTGAAAAATTAAAAAAGAATGCAACAGGGAATAAGAAACAGCCTCCTTCCTGTGATACAATCTAGTCAAACAAAAGCACAGCAGCAAATTCAGCGTGAATCACGTATGAAAAGGAGAGAGAACATGAAATCTTGCAGGAAAACAATCGGTATCGCGGCGGCGCTTTTAAGCATAGCCGTAATATGTGTGACCTTTTTCCAGGTGACAAGTGCAAAGGCCAGCGATAAGCTGGTAATCAGGCTGGCCCACAACCAGGCGGCCGGATCCGAGATAGCGGATTCCATTGCCCTGATTTCAGATATCGTGGCCGAGGATGCATCCATGAACATGGAGGTGCAGATTTATCCCAGCGGCGTCCTTGGGACTGAAAAGGATATCATCGAGATGGTGAAGGCGGGAATCCTGGACATGGCCAAGGTCAGCTCCAACACTCTGGGGCAGTTTAAAGAGGAGTACTCCATATTTGCAGTACCATATCTTTTTAACGGACAGCAGCATTATTACGATGCCATGCAGAAATCGGAGAAGGTGAAAGAACTGTTTATGTCCACGGAGGACGAGGGCTACATAGCCATAGGCTACTATGCCAATGGCGCCAGGAACTTCTATCTGAAGGAAGACAAGCCCTGTGTGGAACCGTCTGCATTAAAGGGCAAGAAGATACGTTCCATGCCCAACACCACCTCCATGGATATGATTGAGGCCATGGGAGGAACCCCGGTTCCCATGGCGGCAGGAGAGACATACGCTTCACTGCAGCAGGGAATTGTGGACGGAGCGGAGAATACGGAGCTGGCCCTTACCGTGGACGGCCATCAGGATTTGGTGAAGTCCTATACATATACAGAGCACCAGTACTCCCCGGACATCTACATTATCAGCACCAAGACCTGGAACCGCATGACCAGGGAACAGCAGGACTACCTGGTAAAGGGCTTTGAAAAGACCAACGAGAACTTCAAGCAGCTTTACAACGGAATGATGGACCAGGCCATGGAAGAGGCCGAATCCAACGGTGTGCACGTTTACAGAGACATAGACAAGACTGCGTTCATACAGGCAGTACAGCCCATCCATAATAAATTCTGTGCAAAGGGCGAGAGCTATAAGGCCCTGTATGACGATATCCAGAAGTATGCAGAGTAAGAAGGGGGAAAGCAAGATGATGAAAATATTGAACCGGTTTCTGGAAACCGTGCTGGCCATTCTGGTGGCGCTTATGGTAGTGGGGTGCTTCTGGCAGGTAATCACCCGTTTTCTGCTGCACAATCCCAGCAAATATACGGAAGAACTGTTAAGGTACATGCTCATATGGCTTACCATGCTGGGGGTGCCCTACGCCTACGGCAAGGAGAGCCACCTGTCCATTAACCTGATTACCAGGACATTTAAGCCAAAGAACCTGACCAGGACAAAAATCGGAATCGAATTCCTGGTCCTGTTCATCAGCGTCTTTGTGATGATAGCAGGAGGCGTTATGGTGACCCTTAACTCAGCCGGACAGATATCACCGGCCATGGAACTGCCCATGCAGGTATATTATATCTGCGTACCCATAAGCGGCGTTCTGATGGTGTTATACTGCCTGCAGCGTCTCATCACGTTCACAAAGGAATTAAAGGAGGAAAAATAGTATGGAAATTCAGGCAGCCATTGTTCTGGTCCTGGTATTCTTTCTCATGCTGGCCATGAGCGTACCGGTATCATTCAGCATTATCTCAGCGTCACTGCTGACCATCATTATGTTCCTGACACCCGGATTTGGAATGTTTGTCTCTGCCCAGAAGATTGTCAGCGGCATTGACAGCTTTACACTTTTGGCCGTGCCCTTCTTTGTGCTGGCAGGTCTGCTCATGAGCAGCGGCGGCATAGCCAAACGGCTGATTAACCTGGCCATGCTGTTTCTGGGCAGGGTTCCCGGTTCCCTGGCCATGACCAACATAGCAGGCAATGCCATGTTTGGTTCCATATCCGGTTCAGGCATTGCAGCGGCAACAGCTATCGGAGGCGTCATGCTTCCTCTGGAGGAGGAGCAGGGATACGACAAGGGCTTTTCAGCAGCCGTGAATATTGCCACTGCGCCTGTGGGCCAGCTGATTCCCCCCACTGCTTCCTTTATCGTATATTCAGCTGCCAGCGGCGGCGTCTCTGTTGCGGCCCTTCTCATGGCGGGCTGGGTGCCGGGACTTTTGTGGGCAGCCCTGTGCATGGTGGTAGCCTGCGTCTACGGCGCAAAGCACGGATATGTGATGAAACGGGACAAGATGACTGCGGCCATCATTTTAAAGACCATATGGGAGGCTATTCCCAGCCTGTTCCTCATTGTCATCATCATTGGAGGCATCCTTTCCGGCTATTTCACACCCACCGAGGCTTCAGGCGTGGCAGTGGTGTACGCCTTCCTTTTGTCGGTATTTGTTTATAAGAGCATTCAGATTAAGGACATCCCCAAGATACTGGTGGACACAGCGGTTATGACCACCATTGTCATGCTGATTATCGGCGCGTCCTCTGTGCTGTCCTTTGTGCTGTCCTTCACAGGACTGCCGCAGGCCATCAGCAGCCTGCTTTTAGGAATCTCCGATAACCGGATTGTCATACTGTTAATCATCAATATAACACTGCTGATTGTGGGAACCTTCATGGACATGGCTCCGGCCCTGCTCATCTTCACGCCTATTTTCCTTCCCATTGTAAAGAGCCTGGGAATGGACCCCATCCAGTTCGGCGTCATGATTGTCATGAATCTGTCCATCGGTACCATCACACCTCCGGTGGGAAATGTACTCTTTGTGGGCTGCAGCGTTGCCAGACTGCAGGTGGAGGACGTGATGAAAAAGCTGCTTCCGTTCTTTCTGGCGATTGTGGCGGCATTGATGTTCATAACCTTTGTGCCCGGATTCAGCATGTGGCTGCCCGGTGTCCTGGGATTGTTAAAGTAGGAGGATAGGGAATCAGAATGAGAAGTGTAAAACTTAGGACGTCAGATAAAAAGAAAGTGCAGGAAAAGCTGGACCTTGTCATTGAAAAGCTCATGAATCTGGGCGGACCGGAGAACGGGGAGGAGTTAGCTGAGGGCGGTGAAGCCATTGGCTTTTTCAAACGGGATTTTGGAATCCGGGAATGGGACTGGCCCCAGGGCGTGGGACTGTACGGCCTGTTAAGAATCATGCAGGCCCGGAAGAACGAGGATTATAAGGAGTTCCTGTACCAGTGGTTCAAGGATAACATAAGGGAAGGGCTTCCCTCCAAAAACATCAATACCACCACGCCCCTTCTCACCCTGGCAGAGCTTAACGAGTATTATCACGACCAGGAATTTGAAACGCTGTGCCTGAAATGGGCGGACTGGCTCATGAACTGCCTGCCCAGGACCAGGGAAGGGGGGTTCCAGCATGTGACCAGCGCCAACGGAGACCGACAGGGTGTGCGGCTCAATGAAAATGAGATGTGGATTGACACCATTTTCATGACAGTGCTCTTTCTCAACCGGATGGGGCAGAAGTACCAGAACCAGGCATGGATTGACGAGTCCGTCCACCAGGTGCTGATGCACATTAAATATCTGTGCGACAAGGAGACCGGACTTTTCTACCACGGCTGGACCTTCAATGAAAGGAATAATTTCGGCGGAATCTTCTGGTGCAGGGGAAACAGCTGGTTTACCTTAGGGATACTGGATTATATCGACATGTTCAGGGGGACCATGAATGCCGGTGTAAAGGAGTTTGTGGTGGATACATATAAAGCCCAGGCTGAGGCCCTTAAGGGACTTCAGGGCAAAAGCGGCCTGTGGCACACGGTGCTGACCGATGCGGGCAGCTATGAGGAGGTGTCGGGCAGCGCCGCCATCACCGCGGGCATTCTTAAGGGAATCCGCTACGGAATTCTGGACGATTCCTATTTGGCCTGCGCCTGGAAGGCAGTGGAAGCCATTCTGGACAACATTGACAGGGACGGCACCGTACTCAATGTGTCGGGCGGCACCGGCATGGGATATGATGCGGACCACTATAAAAATATATTGATTGCGCCCATGGCCTATGGGCAGTCGCTGACCATATTGGCTCTGGCAGAAGCTTTGCTGCATCTGGACTGATATCTGCCTGCGTTTTATGAAAGTGCCTGTAACCGTCAACAGGCACTTTCTTTTTTTCCATATTAATAATATAATAGGCACATATATATTACGGCCGTGCTGTAATGATTTTGCTGAAAGAGAGGAAATGAATCCATGAAAGTATTGAAACAGGGAGATATCTATGCGCCGGAGCATCTGGGAAGGAAGGATATTCTGATAGAAGGAAGCCGCATAGCCAGGATAGCGGACCATATAGATGAATACGACCAGATTGAGGAGGTGGAGAAGGTGGACCTGGGCGGGCACATCCTGACACCGGGATATATGGATATCCATGTTCACATAACAGGCGGGGGCGGCGAGAGCGGACCCGCCACCAGGGTGCCGGAGGCGAGCCTCAGCGTGCTGGTGAAAAACGGCATTACCACGGTGGTGGGACTTTTGGGCACAGACGGTATAACCAGAAGCCTGGAGAACCTTCTGGCAAAGGCAAGGGCTTTCAATGAAGAGGGAATCACCTGCCGTATCCTTACAGGAGCATATGGATACCCGTCCCCCACCATCACAGGGAGCGTGGAGCGTGATATAGCTCTAATTGACCTGATGGTGGGAGTTAAAATCGCCATGAGCGACCACAGAAGCTCCAATCTGACAGGAGAGCAGCTGATATCGCTGGCAACCCAGGCCCGAAGGGCCGGCATGCTCTCGGGGTGCTGCGGCTATGTCACTATCCATATGGGAAGCGGAAAGGCCGGGCTGGATCCTCTGTTCTATGCGATTGGCAACAGCGATGTGCCGGTTCAGAAGTTCCTTCCCACCCATATGGGACGCACCCAGGAGCTGTTTGAACAGGGACTGGAATTTGTGAAGCGGGGCGGAACCATTGATATGACGGCAGGGCTTACAAGGGAGGAATTAGAAGAGACGGCGGACCAGATTCTGAGCTACCTTAAGCAGGACCCGGAGGGGCTTAACATGACCATGTCCAGCGATGCGTACGGAAGCGCGCCCAGGTTCAATGACAAGATGGAGTGCATCGGCCTCACCTATGCATCCCCCAAAAGCCTTCACCAACAGCTGAAGGTGCTGGTGTGCGAGCGGGGAGCCAGCCTGGAGAAGGTGCTGAACCTCCTGACTAAGAATCCAGCAAGGGTGCTGGGACTGACGGGAGTCAAGGGGACTGTGGCGGAAGGCGCAGACGCGGATTTTGTGGTGTACGATGATTCCATGGATATCCTCCATGTTATGGCCGGAGGCAGGAAGGCTGTGTGGGATAAAGAGGTTATTATGAAGGGGACATTTGAAGAGTAGGGAAATGAGTATTTGACTGAAGGGCAGAGGTGATTCCTATGGTATTTCTGGTGTTTACCGCATGGCTGATTTTGTCGCAGGTAATGATCAGCCTGGTTCAGGCTTTCTTTGCTCCGGCAGGGTACGGATTCCTGGCCGGGCTTACGTATGCGGCCCAGGCGGGGGCACACGTGGTTTTTATATGGATTTTCCGTTCCCACCTGCCCCATGCGGCAGGAAAAAAAGAGGCAGGGCTCAGGAACGGCTTGCAGATGGTCCTGTTTTCAGCCATGACAGGAATTGGCCTGTGTATGGCACACCGCGTCCTTTTTTTCCTATTTCCCCAGATTGCACAGAGTACATTGGGACAAATGACGGCTGAGGAACAGAGCCGAATCTTAAACAGTGCCAGGACTCCTGCCTATTTCCTGTATGTGGGCCTGATTGGGCCTGTCCTGGAGGAGCTGGTATTTCGCGGAATCCTGTTTAACTGCTGCAGCGGAAAATATGGAAGGTGGTATCCGGTGTTTATTACGGCCCTCTTGTTCGCTGTTTTCCACCGCAATCCTGTGCAGTTTGCCAGTGCAATATGTATGGGGCTGGTTCTCGGCTCACTCCTCACCCTGACAGGAGACATAAGAATAACAATGATGATACATATCTCCAACAATGTTTTTTCTGTGATGCAGTCTCCGTTTGTAAAAAGCGGGTCTGAGTTTTCACTGAGCCCCGCCGGTATAATAGCGTCTGTTTTGATCGGTTTTCTGTTCCTGGTCTGGGGTTTTGTCCAGATTAAAAAAAGGTGGTCCAGGGGGAACCCATGACGCAGATAAAGGGTTCCGGCCTGCGGCGGCTATAGGACAATCTCCATGCCGTCATAGGCAAATGATACATTGTCCAGCTTTTTTTCAAATTCCCGGTAGTAAGCATAGGATTTACCCCAGTACTCATCAATATGGGTAATGACAATGCGCTTTATCCTGTATGTGCGCTTCAGCTCCAGCATCTCGTCCAAGGTGAACATATCGTCTCTGAACGGTGCAGAATCAAGAGAGGACCCGTCTTTAAGTATGCCGTCGTCGGAAACCAGCCCGATGATTAAAACATCCGCGTCATAATACAATTCATTGGGGACAAACGGCTTCACATCGCAGCAGGCGTAAACAGCTTTTTTGGAGCCGTCTGATATAACATAAAATGTCATATTGCCACGATGGGTTTTGTTATTTACCAGGTGTAATTCTATGGAACCGATTTTAGCATAGTTAGTCCTGTTGATTGAAATGCAGTTCAGAATATTCTGATAGTAGTACAGGCCATCGCCGTTCCAGGCATTGATATCGTCTATAACCTCTGGAAGTGCTATGAACTGTATAGGGGTTCCCTTGCCGGTAATGCAGTCATAACCCAACGGCTCCACGATTCGCATGCCCCGCGTATGGTCAGGATCCTTGTGGGAGATGGAAAGATAATCAATCCTGGAAATACCCTGCCTTTCACAGGCGACTGCAATGTCCTCCGGCGTGTCAATGAGCATTCCGATGTCCTCAATATAAAGACTGGGCCCCAAGCGCTCGTACCGGCCCCGTTTGGTTCTTGCTTCCTGGCATACCGGGCATTTACAAAAAGGGTTGGGAATCAGAAACATACCGCCGCTTCCTGCAATTTTAAGCTTCATCCGTATTCACCTCCTGGCATGAATTTTACTTTACCAACATAGATCTGATTTCACGGATCATGCCCTCTGGTATATTATCATCGTCCAGTGGCATGATACTGCTCAGCATCCGCACGCCCTGATAAGAGAACAGCAGCAAATCCGCAACCGCGTCTGCATGGGCCTGCCTGAACTCGCCTTTGCCAATGCCGTATTCAATCAGGCTGCAAAGCATTGTCTTTGAACTGTAATACTGCTTCAGCATGGCATTGTCCTCTGTTAACGGCAGGCCGCTGTAATACTCATAAAAAGCAAGTCCTAACGAACCGCTCCGGTCAAGCATCTCGGACTGGTAACGCTCTAATAATTCGTCCAATATGAGGGACGCCGGCAGGCCCCGTTCCATTTTCCCGGCAACCTGGCTTTCAAGGCCTGACATAAGTTCCTCTATGATGTCGGCAAATACCTGGCCGGTACTCCCGTAGTGCGTATATAATCCGCCGCGGCTAAGACCTGCCGCCTCACAGATATCTTTCATTGTAACATCCTTAAATCCCTTCTGAACAAATAAAGCCAGTGCCGCTTTCCGTATGGCGGCCTTTGTTTTGTCTCCTTTTTTGCCCGTGCTTTTGTCACCTGCCTTTCATTTTGCCAATTTCCGACACTCGTGTCTGTTTTAAATATACGACACTTGTGTCGGAAAGTCAATGGTTAAATTCCGGCATCGCTGCAAAGAAAAAAGAGCATCCGCCATTTCCAGGGGATACTCTTTTGATGTTATGCGAATCGGATATACGATATGTCCGATATACGGCTTGTCTGAACTGTTATTCTTATTTAAGAATGTCATCCTTCTTTTCAAGAATGGCCTCTGCGGCTGCGCAGGCAGGACAATCACAGTATTTTGCCCCTGCGGCCTTGATTTCCTTTGCATGGGCTGCCACTTCCTTGGCCTTGTCTGCCCCGAAGACCTGGGCGCCCATCTCAGATTCTGCAAAGCCAATCAGGCCGTCAACCGGCATGATGTCTGCTTCCAGCTCAGCAATGTATGTTTTTGTTGCTGCGGCCTCATTCTCAGTTCCAACCGCATCCAGCCAGGTCTGGGCGGATGCCTTTGCCTCTTTGCTGCATGATGCTGCATTCATTAATTCGTGAGTTTTTTCGACGACGAAACTTAATACTTCCTTATCCATAATTGATAGCCCCGCTTTCTTCTGAAATTTACCTATATTTTACCATAAATGTCCGACATTTGCAAATTAAACATATAGTTTGTCCTATATTGACCTATATCTGCCCTATATGCGGTCCTATATATCAGGATTGCTTTTTTCCAGAAATCTGCGCTTATATTTCATATCCGCATAATCAGCGATCCGTTTGAGATAAACAGCGTCATACATTCCACCTATGATTCCCGCAATGGGGATTCCCTGCAAAAATTTCATGTACAGCAGTTCTGAGGAAAGGGCATGGGATGCCTGCTGCATAAGGCTGGTGCAAAGAGAGGCTGTATCATGGGATTCAGGTCCGCCGGGAAGAGCAGCAAGGCCGTCCTGGCCGGAGAACGTTCCGGACAGAGGTGTTCCGGACAGAGGTGTTCCAGACAGGGCCGTTTCAGACAGAGGCGTCCCGGTGCGGATTAAGCGTCCCATGGCGTCCAGACTCCGGTTGCCGGATTCAGCCGCATCACCTCTGGACAGGGCAGTGGAAATCAGCTTTAATATATAACATTGTTCCTCAGCCGTATCGTAAGAGAATCCGTAGCTTATGGCTGTTTCATAGATGCTTTTCAGGACCATGCCGGTAAACAGCGGTATGTCGGGAAGTCCGATGCCCAAAGCTCCCAGGCCGATTCCGCCGGCACCGGCTGCGGCCAGGTTCCTGACCTTATTCTTACCGGCTTCCCTGGAAAATGCCTTCATAGTCTTTCTGCTTTCCTTCAGCCCTGCGGCGTAAGCATTGATTTTATAGGTATTTTCCATATCCTCCTTCCGGTATGTTTTTTCTATGATGGATGTTCCTCGGTTGAATATCAGCTCAAATGCCTTATAAAATGCCAGGTTCAGGGTATCCTCCAGTTTTTCCGGGACAAAACGCTCCAGCTTCCGGTTCAGCAGAGGCTCCTTTTGATGCCGGGCTGCGGTTATAAAACGCTCCTCCTTTTTTTCTAACGCCTTCCATTCCATCTGGCGCGGGCTTTTTTTCAGAGGTCTTATCATGATTTTCATTCCTTTCTGGTATGGGGCTGCTGTTATGATGTATCATACCATAATCAGGCGGGAAGAAATATTTTATTTTTATTAAAAATGTGTTTCACTTTGCAGGGGGATGAACCGCGGGTTGACAAATTGGTGGATGCTGTGTATAATGGTTGACTGATACAACAGTTGCATTATACAATAGAAATAACAGGGAGAGCAGAATGAATCAGTATACGGGAATATACCGGCGTTGTGAGCTTTGGTTTATCCGGAGGGAGTTAGAGCAGTTTGGACTGCAGCCTCTGGAGGGGAAAATCATTATGTTTCTTCAGGACAACCAGTGTACCCAGGAGGACATCGGCGCCCATTTTGACCTGGACAAGGGCAGGATTGCCAGAAGTCTGTCTGAGCTGGAGGAAAAGGGACTGGTGCGGCGTCTCATCAACGAGAAGAATAAAAGGCAGAAGTTTGTAAGTCTTACTGTCAGGGGAAATCAGGTTCTGGAAGAAATACACCGCATATCAGGCAGGTGGGACGAGATTTGTTTTGCGGGATTCACAGAGGAAGAGCGCGGGCAACAGCAGGATTATCTGCGGCGGATTGCTGAAAATGCAATTGAATATAAACACAGAGTAGGAGAATGTACATATGGTAAATAATCTGACTGAGGGAAAACCTCTTAAATTGCTGTTTTTCTTTGCAATGCCCATGGTCGTAGGTAATCTGTTCCAGCAGCTCTACAACATGGTGGACTCCATGGTGGTGGGGCGTTTTGTGGGGGAGGATGCCCTGGCAGCCGTTGGCTCATCCTTTCCCGTGGTCTTTTTGTCCGTTGCCATTGCGGCGGGGCTGTCCATGGGCTGTACCGTGGTTATTTCCCAGTTTTTCGGGGCAGGTAAGATACTTGAAATGAAGATAACTGTTTCCACGGCCCTCATATCCCTGGGAGTGATTGGACTTATTATTATGGGAATCGGGGAAATCATCGCGGGACCTCTGCTGACCCTTTTGGGAACAGACCCGGACATTATGGCTGACTCCCTTGCCTACCTGAGGATATATTTCGGGGGAGCCGTTTTCCTGTTTTTGTATAATTCGCTGAACGGTATCTACAATGCATTGGGAGACAGCCAGACGCCTCTTAAGTTCCTTATGGTGTCGGCCCTGACCAATATTGTCCTGGACCTGCTGTTTGTCATTCAATTCAACATGGGTGTGGCGGGTGTGGCCTGGGCAACTCTTATAGCCCAGGGCATGTGCGCTGTTTTTTCCTTTTTTGTATTGATAGCCCGCCTGAGAAAAATGGAAAATGAGGAGGCTGCCAAAGGAAAGTCATTTACTTTTTTTGATATGTCCTCGGCTGAGCGTATTGCCAAAGTGGGCGTGCCCTCCATGCTCCAGCAGTCCATTGTCTCCATCAGCATGATGCTGATGCAGGGGCTTGTAAATTCTTATGGGAAGGTGTTTGTGGCCGGTTATACGGCTGCCACTAAGATTGATACCCTGGCAATGATGCCCAACATGAACTTTTCCAACGCCATGTCCAGCTACGCGGCCCAGAACATCGGAGCCAGGAAAATGGACCGTGTGAAGCAGGGATATAAGGCCAGCATGTTTATGGTGGTGGTATTCTCTCTTATTATTACCAGCATCATTTTCCTGTTCGGTCCGCAGCTTCTGGGACTTTTCCTGAAACAGGGGGCTGAGGGCAGCGCCATGAGCTACGGGCTCAGCTATATGAAAACCGTATCTGTATTTTACATATTGATGGGAGCCCTGTTCGTAAGCAATGGTCTGCTGCGGGGAGCCGGCGACATGGGGGCGTTTATGCTCAGCTCAGTGGTAAACCTGTTCTCCCGCGTGGCCATTGCCTACCTGCTGGCGCATTTCATCGGAGCCAGCGCCATATGGTGGTCCATACCTACAGGATGGGCTGTGGGAGCATTGTTCTCCTTCCTGCGCGTAAGGAGCGGGAAGTGGATGGCCAGGAGACTGGTGGATTAAAGACCGGCAGTGCTGCATATATTGTATAAATTCAGGCTGAGGAATGAAATGCATGAAAATATATGTAGTGAAACAGGCAGACAGTGTTGACTCCATCGCAGAATCCCAGGGGATTCCCGTTGAGACCCTTGTTTGGGCAAATCAGATAGAATATCCATACCGCCTGGCCGTTGGCCAGGCTCTTTATATCTCTGACGGGGAGATCGGGGAGGGACGAAGGCCCCTGTTTTCCAGCGGTTATGCATATCCCTTTATAGACAGCGTGGTACTGGAGGATACTCTGCCTTATCTGAGCGCCATCAATGTATTTTCCTATGGTTTTACTGAGGATGGGAATCTGGTTCTTCCCATGGCGGATGACGCGTGGATGATAGAAAGGGCTCTGCAGTGGGGTGTCCGCCCGGTGCTTACCCTGACACCCCTGGGAGAGGACGGGCGTTTTAACAATAATCTGGTATCAGCCCTGGTGAGAAGCCAGGAAAACCAGCAGCGCCTTATATGGGAGCTGGGACGCACGATGCAGGAAAAGGGATATGAGGGCCTGGACATTGATTTTGAGTATGTGCTGGCGGAAGACCGGGTGGAGTATGCTGATTTTGTGCGCCGTGCCACCCAGGTCCTCAACATTTTCGGTTATACGGTTACGGTGGCCCTTGCGCCTAAGACGTCGGCCCAGCAGAGGGGGCTTCTCTATGAGGGCATTGATTACCGGCTGCTGGGGGAGGCGGCTAACCATGTTATGCTGATGACCTACGAGTGGGGATACAGCCAGGGACCTCCTATGGCCGTGGCCCCCATCAATATGGTGAGGAAGGTTGTGGAATATGCGGTGAGCGAGATTCCTCCTGAGAAAATCATCCTGGGAATTCCTAACTACGGCTATGACTGGCCCCTTCCTTTTGAAAGGGGAGTAACCAGAGCCAGGTCACTGGGCACCCTGGAGGCAGTGAAGCTGGCAGTTGATTTTGGAGTGGATATCCGGTTTGATGAAACTGCCATGTCTCCTTATTTCCGGTACTGGCAGTATGGTATCCAGCATGAGGTATGGTATGAGGATGCAAGGAGCATCAGGGCAAAGTTTGACCTTATCAAGGAATTTAATCTGTATGGGGCCGGGTATTGGCAGCTGATGCGGTTTTTCAGGGCCAACTGGCTGCTGATGGATGATATGTTTTATATTGAGCGGGATTGGCCATTGATGGATTATGAAGATATGTCATAAAAGCTGTTTCTGTGGTATAATCCTTCTGTGACAGGCGATTAAATGCAATATGTCCCGGATTATGGGGCTGCAGGAGGTAAAACATATGGAGATAAACGCAGAAAGGGTCATAGAGCTGGTAAAATCGGTGCGGCCCCTTTTTATGGACCATGAGAGGGCGTCCAGGATAACGGTAAAAGGGGCAGCGGATTTTGTGACTCAGGTTGATTTCCTGGTCCAGGAGCGGATGCGCAGCGGACTTTTTGACATGTATCCCCAGGTACAGTTCATGGGGGAGGAAAAAGATAACAGGGACATTGATTTTTCTGGGGCAGTATGGATACTTGACCCGGTGGACGGGACTACCAACCTGATTCATGATTTCAGGTGCAGCGCCCTTTCGCTGGCTCTGTGTGACAGGGGACAGATGGAGCTGGGAATTATATATCAGCCCTATGAGGATGAGCTGTTTCTGGCACAGCGGGGCAAGGGAGCGTTTCTCAACGGGAACCCCATCCATGTCAGCTCTGTCAAGGATTTGGGGCAGAGCCTGATTTCCATTGGAACCAGCCCTTATAACCATGATCTGGCAGACAGGAATTTTGAGGATATCAAGCGTGTATTCCTCAAGTGCTCTGATATCAGGCGCACCGGTTCCGCGGCAGTGGATCTGGCCTATGTTGCCTGCGGAAGGCTGGATGCATATTTCGAGCGTTGTCTGAATCCCTGGGATTTTGCGGCAGGTATGCTGCTGATTGAAGAGGCAGGGGGAAGGGTGACAACCTTTGCCGGCAGAGCGGTGGATGTATCCGGACCGTCGGATATACTGTCTTCCAACGGCAGGATTGGAATTTTGCTGGAGGATGAGCTGCTCCCTTTGTGATACGGTGTGAAAGGAATTTAAAGGATGAAACGAATGGACAGAGACACGGGGGGAAAGAGGAGAAGGAACAAGAAAGGAAGGATGACCTCAGGGCTGGCTGCCCTGGTGTGGCTGCTGTGCGGGGTGTGTGCGGCAGCGGTTGTGTGCGGGGGGCCGGGGGCGGCAGGACTCACTGCTTTCACAGCCTTTGCCGATGTACATGACCCTACGGCGGATACATCCACGGGGACAGGGGAGGTACTGGTGGACATTGCAGGTGAAGACCAGTTAAAGCAATGGTACGACCAGCGTTTAATGGGGGGAAACAGCATAGCAGTTCTGCCAAAAAATCTGGTAATTACAAAACCTCTTACCCTGGGGCTTCCTGACGGCCAGACGAGTACCAGCCCCATTGAAATCAGGATTCCTGAGGGACCCATAAAAATCCTGGCACCTAAAAACCTGACCCAGACAGGCGTTGTCATTGATAATCCAAATCTGCTCATAACGGGAACAAAAAGCCTGATATCGGTTGAGGGGGAAGGATGCCTGACACTGAAACGGGGACAGATACAAAGGGATGCTTCGGATGAACCGGCCATTATCCTGAGAAATCAGGGGATGCTGGTATGGGAAGAAGGCAAGGACTTTGTGGGGCTTAAGAAGACAGACATCCGCGATGAGCGCATAGACCCGCCGGAGCCGGTTCCTCCCGGTGAGAGCCAGACCCCGGAATATGGCGGCACACAGCCCCAGCTGACAGAGGCGGTCCTTTTGAATCTAGGAGCGGACGGCAGCGGTTCTGCCAGGCTGGAATTTAAGAACCTGCCTTCCGATATCAACGCTCTTTACATACTGCGCAGTGAAAGCGGACATTCCTGGAAAAAGGAAAAGAACAAAGTGACTGCAGCGTCGTCACAGAGCGGGCAGGAGACGGTGGAGTACGAGAATTTCCTGAAGGAGACCGGAAACACGCTGAATACAAGCATTGTGGAGGATGGTTATCTCATATACAGGTTCCAGTCAGGGGACAGCTCCTTTTATGTGAAGGCCAGCATCGAGTGGCCCGGCGGAAGCTGTGAGACGGACAAGGTAAAGATAGCCATACCGGAGACCGTTGGCCAGGGACTCACCTTTTCATACGGCGGGAGCTACAGCTATGCAGGAGGATACACAGGCAGCTACGGCAGCAGTTCTGGCGGATATGGGGGAGGTGTTACATCAGGAGGAAATTCCTCTGCCCAGCCAGGCACGCAGGAGGAGTCTGACGCACCGGAGGCGCCGGTGAGAGGCAGGGGAGGCCGCAGGCGGGAATCCTATACTCCGTATTCTGCTCCCGGTTATAAAGACGGGGGAGCAGCCGCCGGACAGACTGCAGAGGAAATGCTTAAAGAGGCAACGCCTTCCCAGGTCCGCGGCCGGGGTGAAAAGAACAGGGACAGTGACCCGCAAATCCAGCCGGCAGATGAAGTGGAGGATACAGCAGGGCTGCCGGAGGGAGAAAATGAAGTCACGGACACGGAGCAGGAACCGTCAAAGGAGGAAGTGCAGGATGGGGAAGATTCCGGGAAATCCGGTTTAAAATGGTATGCAGGGGCTGTCCTCGCTGCTGCGGTGATTGGCGGCACAGCTGTCTGCTTCCGACGGAGAAAGCGAAAGTAACAAAAAACTGGCACTGCGTCAAGGTGCAGTGATAAAAAATGATTTGCCAAGAAAAGAAGGCTGTAGTATAATTTACAAAAACCGACAACCCACACTATTATGTTACAAAGGAGAATAAAAATATGGCAATCAGAGTTGGAATCTTAGGCTACGGAAACCTTGGAAGGGGTGTGGAGTGTGCCGTTAAGCACAATCCCGACATGGAGCTGAAAGCAGTGTTCACCAGGAGGAATCCTGACAGCCTCAGCATATTGACTGAGGGGGCTAAGGTTTGCAGGGCAGAGGATGTTCTGTCCATGAAGGACCAGATTGACGTGATGATACTCTGCGGAGGAAGCGCCACGGACCTTCCCGGACAGACCCCGGAAATGGCAGCGCATTTCAATGTAATAGACAGCTTTGACACCCACGCCAATATCCCCCGGCATTTTGAGGCAGTGGATAGGGCTGCAAAGGAAAGCGGTCATGTGGGAATTATATCCGTTGGCTGGGATCCGGGCATGTTCTCCCTTAACAGACTCTATGCCAATGCCATCCTGCCGGGCGGCAGTGATTATACCTTCTGGGGCAAGGGCGTCAGCCAGGGCCATTCCGATGCAATCCGCAGAATCAAAGGCGTGAAGGACGCAAGGCAGTACACTATTCCGGTGGAGGCAGCTCTTACGGCAGTGAGAAGCAAAAAAGCGCCAAAGCTTACCACCAGGGATAAACACACCAGGGAGTGCTTTGTGGTGGCAGAGGAGGGAGCTGATTTAAAGGCCATCGAGGAAGCCATCGTAACCATGCCGAACTACTTTGCTGATTATGACACCACGGTGCACTTTATCAGCCAGGAAGAACTGATGCGTGATCATGCAGGAATTCCCCATGGCGGTTTTGTTATCCGCACCGGCAGCACGGGATGGAATGACGAGAACGGACATGTGATTGAATACAGCCTGAAGCTGGACTCCAACCCGGAATTCACTGCATCTGTTATTGCGGCATATGCCAGGGCCGCATACCGTCTGAGCAGGGAAGGGCAGTCCGGCTGCAAGACCGTGTTCGACATTGCACCGGCTTACCTGAGCGCTGCGGATGGGGCAGAGCTCAGAAAGCATTTGCTTTAAATTTTGCTTTTAATTACGTTTGAAAACTTCATGCAGGAAATTTAGATAATGGAAAACAGCCATATGGGCAGAGCTTCAGGGGCACTGATATGTTCCCTTCTGCGGATACGGCTGTTTTTTTCATCCGTTTATCACGGCCTGATTTGGATAAATTTACAATCATTACCGCACCAAACAGAAACGTTCCTCATATCCTATCAGTAACAGACTTTCATATCAGTCTGCAGAAAGACACTCTTTGCGCTGCATATCTAATCTACAGTACAAACTGAGCAGGCCAAAGGCGTTTACTGCCTTGGGAGCCGGGCCGCGGGCGGCGGCAGCAGACAGAAGCGTCTGTGGGACAGTGGTTTACTTACATTGCCCCCAGGCGTTTTTTATGTTTTGGGGGCAGGATGTCAGATTAGGTGGTTGTCATATATATGGGAGGAAATCACAGATGGGAGAAGGTAATGAGCAGAAGGTTTCAGGGAAAAAGATAAGAAGTCATGGTGCGGGGCTGGCCATGCGGGTATCCTGTGTCAGCATTGCCATCAACGTAGTACTCTCCGTATTCAAGGTAGGTGCGGGTATCCTGGCCCATTCCGGCGCCATGATATCGGATGGGGTCCATTCTGCCTCGGATGTGTTCAGCACGCTGATTGTCATGGCAGGAATTACCATGGCTTCCAGAAAGTCAGATAAGGAACATCCCTATGGCCATGAGCGGATGGAATGCGTGGCGGCTCTGTTACTGTCAGCCGTACTGTTTGCCACAGGAATCGCCATTGGGGTGAGCGCGGTGGAAACCATTGGTTCGGGACCGGAAGGGAGCAGGAATGTTCCTGGAATGCTGGCTTTAGGGGCCGCGGTTATATCCATTGTGGTTAAGGAATGGATGTTCTGGTATACCAGGGCTGCGGCCAGAAAATTAAAATCAGGTGCACTGATGGCGGACGCATGGCATCACCGCAGCGACGCGCTGTCCTCAGTGGGCGCTTTTATCGGTATTCTGGGCGCCAGAATGGGAGTGCCGGTCATGGACCCGTTGGCCAGCTTCGTCATCTGTATATTCATAGTAAAGGCAGCCCTGGATGTGTTCAGGGATTCCATGGATAAGATGGTGGATAAGGCGTGTGACGAGGAGACCGTCAGATCCATAGAGCAGGCGGCGTTAGATACACGGGGAGTGGAACGTGTGGGCTCCATGAAAACAAGGCTTTTCGGTTCCAGGATATATGTTGACCTGGAGATTGAAGCAGACAAAAGCCTTATGCTGGAGCAGGCATTCACAATTGCAAAGGAAGTCCACGATACCATCGAAGCAAGATTCCCGCAGGTCAAACACTGTTCGGTACAGGTGAGTCCCGAAGGCAGCACAGGCCTGGAGGGGAAGGAAAATTAGTTTGACGGAAAAGCGATTGCTGGCTATACTTAATATCAGATAACAGCGCCCGGAATTCAGGCAGTAATAGGCCCGGACCATGCAGGATCCGGCGGATTGTGCCGGTCCATACCAGACCGCAATCTGCCAGGCCGGATGATGCCCCGGGCGCGGTAATAGAGGGAGTGACAAAAGATGGCATCATATATAAGAAAAACAATCTGTCCCTACGACTGTCCCACATCCTGCGGACTTTTGGCAGAAACAGACGGAACCCGGATTTTGAGTGTGAAAGGCGACCCGGACCATCCGGCTGCAAAGGGGCTGATATGCAGGAAGATGCAGCGCTATGAGCAGTCCATCCATTCATCTGAGCGGATTCTTACACCCATGAAGCGGGTGGGCGCCAAGGGAGAGGGAAAATTTGAACCCATAACCTGGGATGCGGCGGTAAAGGAGATTGCAGGCAGGTGGAACTGTATTCTGGAAGAAGACGGGGCTGATGCTATCCTGCCCATGTATTACTCAGGGGTCATGAGCGTCCTGCAGCGCAAATGCGGGGATGCCTTTTTCAACCGGATGGGTGCCTGTGACATGGTCAGGACACTGTGTTCTTCCGCAAAGGGAGCAGGCTATGAGGCGGTCATGGGGCAGACAGGCTGTCTGGATCCTAGGGAGCTTTCGGACAGCAGCTTTTACCTGGTGTGGGGAAGCAATATGAAGGCCACCAGGCTTCAGTCCATGCCGGCACTGATCCGGGCGCGCAGTCAAGGAAAACGGGTGGTGCTCATAGAATCCTGCGCGGCAGATATGGATGTATACTGCGACCAGACCATTCTGATTCGTCCGGGCACGGACGGCGCCCTGGCATTGGCCATGATGCATGTGATGGAGGAAGAAAACCTGGCGGACAGGGATTTCCTCGCCCATCAGACAGAAGGATATGAGGCGTTCAGAAAGACTCTTTCCCCATACACCCCTGCCTGGGCAGAAAAGGAGACAGGCATCCCCGCAGAGGTAATTGCGGACCTGGCAAAGGAATACGCCTCAGCTGCGGCTCCGGCCATCATTCTGGGAAGCGGTCCCTCCCGCTATGGCAACGGTGGAATGACCACGCGCCTTATCACCATTTTGTCTGCTTATACAGGAGCCTGGGGGCGTCCCGGAGGCGGCTTGTGCGGCTGTAATCCGGGGGCTGGTCTCTATGTGGACAACCGGCTGGTCACCAGGCCGGATTTCAGGAAGAAACCGGGACGCAGGGTGAACATCAATGAGATTGCCTCCGCCCTTACAGGGAGCAGGGGAGAGAAGCCAATACGCAGCTTCTATGTCTACGGAGGCAATCCGGTGGCCTCTGTCTGCTGTCAGAAGGGAATCATGGAGGGACTATTGCGCCCAGATTTATTTACGGTGGTCCATGAGCGGTTCATGACAGATACGGCCATGTATGCGGACATCCTTCTGCCCGCCGCCTTTTCCGTGGAACAGACTGATGTGTATACAGCGTACGGATACTGTACCTTTGGGACAGCCAGGAAAATCATCGAGCCGGCCGGACAGAGTAAGAGCAATTGGAACACCTTTTGCCTGCTGGCTCAGGCCATGGGATATGAGGAGGCATATTTTAAGAAGACAGAGGAAGAGATGTTTGAGGAGCTTCTGGCCCATCCCATGGAGGGGCTATCCTGTATCTCAGAAGAGGAATGGCGTATATTAAGGGAGGGGGGAACCGTATCCACAGCCTTTGCAGACCATGGAAGATTCAGGACGCCTTCCGGTAAAATGATGATTTATAATGAAAACATGGAGGAGTCCATGCCCCGGTATGTTAAATGCCATGGGGGAACATACCCCCTGCGGCTGGTGGCGGTGCCCAGCGCATATACGCTGAATTCAGTCTTTATGGACAGGGAAGATTTAAAGTCAGGCCGGGGCCCTATGGCGCTGATGCTCCATCCAAGAGATGCGGCGGCAAGAAAAATCGCGGACGGCAGTCTCGTTACAGCCTTCAATGAGCTGGCAGAGGTGGAGTTTACCGCGAAAATCACGTCACTGGTGGCGGAAGGAACGGCTGCGGCCGAGGGCGTTTACGACAGGAGCTTTACAAAGGACGGGCTTTTGGTCAATGCCCTTCACCATGAACGGCTGTCCGATATAGGAGCAGCCACCACCCTTAACGACAATACGGTGGATGTACGGCCATGTTAAGAGACATAAGACAGCAGGAAGAGAGACAGGATATGAAATCAATAGTACTTGGTATTCTGGCCCATGTGGATGCCGGAAAAACTACATTATCGGAGGCGCTTCTGTATCTGGCAGGAAGCATACGCAAGATGGGAAGAGTGGACAACAGGGATGCATTTTTAGATACCTATGCCCTTGAGAGAGCCAGGGGCATCACTATTTTCTCAAAGCAGGCAGCTCTGACGTGGGAGGGAATGCCCATGACGCTGTTAGATACGCCGGGCCATGTGGATTTTTCCGCGGAAATGGAGAGAACGCTCCAGGTGCTGGATTATGCGGTGCTGGTCATAAGCGGCGCGGACGGAGTACAAAGCCATACCATAACCTTATGGCGTCTGCTGGCAAAATACAGGATACCTGTTTTCCTTTTTGTCAATAAAATGGACCAGCCCGGTACGGACCGGGAACAGCGAATGAGGGAGCTGCAGAAGCGTCTGGACGACGGATGTGCGGATTTTGCCGGTGCGGGGACAGAAGAATTCACGGAACACGCTGCCATGTGTGACGAGAAGCTGCTGGAGCGATATCTGGAGACAGGGGATGTGGAGGATGATGAGATACGCCGTCTGATTAAGGAACGCCGGCTTTTTCCATGTTTTTTTGGCTCTGCCCTTAAACTTACCGGGGTGGAGGAGCTGTTAGGTGGAATCCGTAAATGGGCCCTGGCGCCGGAATATCCGCAGGAATTCGAGGCAAAGGTGTACAAGATTTCCAGGGATGACCAGGGAAACCGCCTGACCCACTTAAAGATTACAGGCGGAAGCCTTAAGGTAAAGGGAATCATATCCGGCGGAAATACCGAAAAGCCATCCGAGACATGGCAGGAAAAGGTAAACCAGATCCGCGTATATTCCGGGGACCGGTATGAGACAGTGGCTGAGGCTGAGGCCGGAACCATCTGCGCTGTTTCCGGCCTTACCAGGACCTATCCTGGGCAGGGACTGGGAGCCGGGCAGGATTCCATGGTTCCGGTGCTGGAGCCGGTGCTCAATTACCAGGTAAAACTGCCGGAGGGCTGCGACGGGGCTGTGATGCTGCCAAAGTTCCGCCAGCTGGAGGAGGAAGATCCCCTGCTGCGGGTAGTATGGAATGAGGAACTGAAAGAGATATCCATGCAGCTGATGGGAGAAGTGCAGATTGAGGTGTTAAAGAGCCTGATTGAAGAGCGTTTCGGCATACAGGTTGAATTTGGCACAGGAAACATCGTGTATAAAGAGACAATCGCTGGCGCCGTGGAGGGTGTGGGTCATTTTGAGCCCCTTCGCCATTATGCGGAGGTCCATCTTCTTATGGAACCGGGAGAGCGGGGAAGCGGACTCCAGTTTGAGACAAGATGCAGCGAGGATGACCTGGACAGGAACTGGCAGCGCCTGGTGCTGACCCACCTGGAAGAGAAGGTACACCGGGGGGTTCTGACCGGGGCAGCCATAACAGATATGAAGATCACCCTTGTGGCGGGCAGGGCTCATAACAAGCACACGGAGGGCGGAGATTTCAGGCAGGCTACCTACCGGGCCCTGCGCCAGGGGCTTATGGAGGCCTCCTGCATTCTTTTGGAACCGTGGTATACCTTCCGCCTGGAAGTGCCGGAGGCGTCCATTGGGCGCGCCATGACCGATATTGAAAAGCGGTGCGGGACCTGCGTTATCGAGGAAAACAGGCAGGGACAGGCCGTCCTCACGGGACAGGCTCCGGTCGCCGCCATGCGGGGGTATCAGGCAGAGGTTATGTCCTATACCAGGGGACAGGGAAGGCTGGCATGTGCGCTGAAAGGATACGAGCCCTGTCATAACAGCCGGGAAATTATCGGGCAGACCGGCTATGACCCGGAGAGAGATACGGAAAATCCCACGGGATCCGTGTTCTGCGCCCATGGGGCTGGATTTGTGGTAAGCTGGGACCAGGTGAAGGAATACATGCATGTGGACAGCGGTCTTGTAATAGAATCCCCTGATGGGGAGGAGATGGAGGGTGAGAGGAATCCTTTTTCCGGCAGGCATCCGGGGCAATCCTCTGCCGGACAGGAAGAATCCTCAGAGGTATGGCTGGGTACGGATGAAATTGACGCGATACTGGAGCGCACCTTTTATGCCAACAGCCGGGATAAGTCAGCGCGCAAAGGATATCCAGGCAAGAGCAGGGGAAGCAGGAGTGCTGCAGCCTACAGCGGCCCGGTGACCCGTACCTACCAGAAGCAGGAGGCCAGACAGGAATATCTTCTGGTGGACGGCTATAATATTATTTTTGCCTGGGAGGAGCTGAGGGAGCTGGCACAGGACAATATGGACGGAGCCAGAGGCAGGCTTATGGATCTGCTCTGCAACTATCAGGCCATACGCAAGTGCTGTCTCATGGTTGTTTTTGACGCCTACCGGGTGGCGGGACATGCCACAGAGGTTTCTGAATACCACAATATCCAGGTGGTCTACACAAAGGAGGCTGAGACAGCGGACCAGTATATCGAGAAGTTCGCCCATGAAAATGCCCGCAGGTTCGATGTGTCCGTGGCCACCTCCGACGGAGTGGAGCAGGTCATCATCCTGGGCCAGGGATGCCGTCTTATCTCAGCCAGGGAACTAAAGGAGGAGTTGGACCGGGTTAACGGTATGCTGAGGGAAGAATATCTGGAACAGCCCGGTCTTAAACGGAACCGCCTGTATGATATACTTCCGGAAGAGGTAATCCGGCAGATGAAAGAGGCTGCCGCGGAGGACAAGCAGGACTGACCGGCAGAAGCGCCGTCATCTGATTGAAACATCAATCATGAAAAACAGCAAAAAATGTATGGAATTCCACAAACCGGTACATACTACCAGCGTATAGTAAGCTGCATAAGTGCCTGGAAAACAGGCGCAAAATGCTCATGACAAGGAGGTAGCATGCGATGGGTAATAAGGCATTGGATTATACCGCTCTTACAATCGCCCTGATTGGGGCAGTGAACTGGGGGCTGGTAGGATTCTTTAATTTCAACCTGGTTTCATGGATTTTCGGAACAGCCTCATGGGTAACCAGGATAATCTATGCGCTGGTGGGATTGTGTGGCCTGTATCTGATTACATTTTACTCACATTCAGGCAGAGAGGCATAAAAAGAACAGGGCAGGGCCATGGGGGTCCTGTCTTTTTCTTTCGGCGGATTCTGTTTCATACCGCTCGCCTTCTCCATTTTCTTTCTGACTCAGACCAATCTTTTCTGCGGATATTCCCGCCATATTTTTCTTGCATATTCAGAAATTCCATAATAAAATAAAACATCAGCCTCCGGTCCTGTGCTGGTAAAGACCCTGGATTCAAAGGTTAAAGAGCTGGGAATCCCGATATACCCGGAACCAGGGGCGGCTCAGGTTCTGTTATCATACATCCAGAATAGACAGCAGGCCGTGCCGCGTGTTATACTTAAGATGTAACGTGTTTGGAGAATGGCGGCATCTGTGCCTGCCATGGGGGGGACTGCACGGGGAGGTAATTCATTATGAATCGCAGATTATATGTATTTATGCTGGCGGCTGTCATGGCCGCTGCTTTGGGGCTTGGCGGCTGTATGGCCGGAGATGGAAAAAAGGAAGAAAATGAAAAACCCGTGGTGGTAGTGCTCTGGCATTCCTATAACGCGGTGGCCAAGGGCGCCTTTGACGACCTGGTGATGGAATTTAACGAGACTGTGGGTATGGAGCAGGGAATTATAGTGGAACCGGTGGGATACGGCTCCAGCAATGAGCTGGATGATGTGCTGTACGCATCCGCCAGCCATGTTATAGGCTCAGACCCGCTGCCGGATATATTTTCATCCTACCCGGACAGCGCGTACAGGCTGGACGGGATCGTGCCTCTGGTTCATCTGGATGACTATTTTACCGAGGAAGAACTGGACGCTTACCGGTCCGAATTCCTGAAGGAGGGAGTCTGGGAAGGAGACGGCATTCACCGGATGATTCCGGTGGCAAAATCCACGGAGATTCTCTATCTCAATGAAACGGATTGGGAGACATTTGCAGGGGAAACAGGCGCGGACAAGGAGATGCTTAAGACCTGGGAGGGTCTGGCTCAGGCGGCGGGCATGTATTATGAATGGTCCGGGGGCAGTCCGTTCCTGGGTATGAACGCATTCAATGATTTTGCCGCACTGTCGGCCGCCCAGCTGGGAGAGGGTATCCGCTGGACGCAGGATGGGCCTGAATTCAATTATTCCAGGGACACGGCCAGAAGGGTATGGGACGCATACTATGTACCCCATATAAAGGGCTGGTACGAGAGCAGAACCTACAACCAGGACGGCATTAAAAGCGGAAGGCTGATGGCCTATATCGGCTCCTCGGCAGGTGCAGGCTTCTTTCCGCAGTTGGTGATTGAGGATGAAAAACAGTCCCATCCCATTTCCTGCCAAAGCTATGCCTATCCTGTTTTTCAGGATGGTACGCCTTATATGGGACAGAGAGGGGCCAACATGGCGGTGTTTGCCTCAGATGAGAGCCACCAGCAGGCCGCGGTCCGGTTCCTTAAATGGTTCACGCAGCCGGAGCAGAATATACGCTTTGCAGTGGCCACGGGATATCTGCCTGTGCAGGAGAAGGCTCTGGAATCCGTATCAGATCTGGTGTCCCATGTGGAAAGCCGGGACAATGTCCAGGCAGTGGAGCAGAGCATCCGGACCTCCCTTAATGCCCTGAAAAACCACAATGTATATGTCCGGGAGACCTTTCTGGGATCTTATGATATGGACCAGATATTTTCTTCATCCCTGGAGAACTGTGTGAATGTGGATTTGGAAACTCTGAAGCAGAGGATGGAAAAAGGTGAGAGCAGGGAGTCGGTGGAAAGAGAACTGCTGGACGAGGAGCATTTTGACCGTTGGTATGAAACACTCCTAAAAGAAATGGCTGGTAAGACAGATGGACAGAAAATTCAGAAGTAAATCCATAGCATTTAAGCTGACCATAGCATTTGTGGTATCATTGGTACTGCAAAGCGTGCTTCTGGTGTCCTTTATGGTGGCAGGGGGAGTGATGGAACAGGCAGAGGCCAACCAGTACCGCATATTTGCGGAAAAGGTAAAGGGCCGCAGGAATAATCTGGAGAACCAGATGAAGAATGTCTGGACTAATTTCAGCCATCATACGGATACCATAAGCCGGTATTTTGACAGTCCGGACGGGCTGGAATATCAGGGACAGCCGGACCGCATGCTGGAGGCGCTGGCGCCTGAGGTCCTGGATGCCCTGTACGACACAAAGACCACCGGCGTGTTCCTGATACTGCCGGACGAGGGGGAGACGGACGGTTCCCTGGCCGCCCTGTATTTCAGGAATAATAATCCGGACCGCAACAGCAGCCAGAATGAAAATCTGTATATGCTCATCGGCCCATGGAATGTAGCCGAAAAGATGAAAATTTCCACCACGGCTAACTGGAACTTCCGGTTGGAGGTCAATGAAGAAAACCGCGATTTTTTCCAAAAGCCCTGGAGCGCGGCAGCGGAAAACGGGCGCTCTAAATGGCTGGGATACTGGAGTCCCCCTTTTCAGGTAAATGAGGGAGATGAGGATGTGATTACCTATTCCGTGCCACTGTTCGGCCAGGACGGCAGGGTGCTGGCTGTCTTTGGCGTGGAGATATCCGTGAGCTATCTGTACCGGTTCCTTCCTGCCTCTGAACTTCAGACAGGGGACTCCTACGGTTATGTCATCGGATACCGGTCGGAGCGGGAGAAG
Source organism: Enterocloster sp. 210928-DFI.2.20 (assembly GCF_020554465.1). Taxonomy (NCBI): domain Bacteria; kingdom Bacillati; phylum Bacillota; class Clostridia; order Lachnospirales; family Lachnospiraceae; genus Enterocloster; species Enterocloster sp. 210928-DFI.2.20. The sequence goes on along the minus strand of NZ_JAJCHK010000003.1, from coordinate 240,791 downwards.
AAAGAGACAGCGGTTACTTACGGCGCCCTCCAGAGACAGCTGGCCGGGCAGGACCGCAAGTTTGAGATGGAGCTTAAGGACAAGGAAAATTCCATATATACCCTGCTGAACACGGACCGGACCGGCCGGAAGATTAACGCCTGCGTGAACCAGATGGGGATGTACTACCACAATACCCCGTTTGAAGGAGATGAGTGGTACCTGATCGGACTTATGGAGGAGCCGGTGCTCTTGCAGTTTCCGCGCAGAATCGGTCAGATACTGGAGTATTCCCTGGTTCTTTCCCTGGCAGCCGGTCTTATCATAGCTGTGTTTACCAGCCAGTGGTTTGCCAGGCATGCCAAGCTTATAGAATTGTCGGAACTTCCTGTGGGAGCCTTTGAGATATCAGGGCGTTCCTCCAAGGTGCTTATGACCAGCCAGATACCCAGGCTTTTAAGGCTTACAAAGGAGCAGGAGCACCTGTTTTCCCGGGATAAGGATGAATTCATACGTTTCCTAAAGAGCCTTGCTTCACACAGGGACGGAGGTCCCGGTGTGATAAAGATGGATACCGCGGAAGGAACCCGGTGGATTAAAATAACATGCAAAACAGCAGTACATCCCATCCGCTGTGTGGTGGAGGATGTGACGGATGAAATCCTTGAAACAAAGGCGCTTAAGGTGGAACGTGACAGGGACGGACTTACGGGTGTTGGAAACAGGCTGGCATATGAACACATGCTGCAGCACAAGAACAGCCATCCGCAGGAGATACCGGGAAGCGGTTTCCTGATGTGCGATCTCAATGACCTCAAGGGGGTCAATGACCGCTTCGGCCATGACAAGGGGGACGAATACATCCGCAGGTCCGCTGACATTATACGGGAAGCGTTTCCGGGGGCGCCCCTGTTCCGCATTGGAGGGGATGAGTTTGTGGTCCAGTTAGACGGTTTGGGACAGGAGCAGGTGACCCGTGGAATTCTGGCCATGGAGAGGGCTGTGAAGGCTTACAGCGACGGGAATGTATTTCCGGCGGGCATTGCGGCAGGTTATGCCTTCTTTGACCCGGGTAAGGATGTGAGCCTGGAAAGCACGCTGGCCAGGGCGGACACTTACATGTACAGGAAAAAGCATAAGATGAAGCGTTAAATATTGTATCGGACTCGCCTGCGGGTATATTTGATTGAAAATTTTGAGTAAATAAAACAGTTGGAGGCATCTTATATGAATTGGGCAATCTTGGCAACCGGCACCATAGCGGCAAAGTTCGCTGAAACAGTAAACGGTATGAAGGGGGAGGACCGATTGGCGGCCTGCGGTTCCCGTTCCCGGGAGAAGGCGGAGGCTTTCGGTAAGAAATACGGAATTCCCAGGACATACGGTTCTTATGAGGAGCTTCTCAGAGACGAGGAGGTGGACGCGGTCTATGTGGCGACTCCCAACAACATGCATTATGAGAACTGTATGGCATGTCTTGAAGCGGGAAAGCATGTGTTATGTGAGAAGCCCTTTACCACCAATGTAAAGGAAGGGGAACGTCTTTTCGCCGCGGCAGAGGAAAGAGGCCTGTTCATCATGGAAGCCTTCTGGATCCGCCATCTTCCGGCCCTGAAAAAGATGCAGGAGCTGATAAACGGGGGAGTTATCGGCCAGGTGGGATTTGCCAGGTGTGATTTTGGCTTTGTGGCTGAAGGGGCAAGGAAGGCGCGCAAGTTTGATTCCGGGCTGGGCGGAGGTGCTCTTCTGGATGTGGGCATCTATAACCTGGGATTTCTGCGCATGGTTATGGGAGATAAACAGCCGGAACATGTTACATCGGAGTATCATCTGAATGAATTCGGCACCGATGATTACAGCACGGTTCTGCTCCGATATCCGGGTGGTTTCAGGGCGGCGGCTACCGCCTCCATCGGCATGGATATGCCAAGGGAAGCAGCCGTGTTCGGATCCAGGGGCTCCATTTATCTGCCGGATTACCAGAAGGCAGAACGGCTGATTATCCGTCCCATGAAGGGGGAGGAATATGTCATGGATTTTCCTTTTGAGGTAAATGGCTTTGAGTATCAGATACGGGAAGTAAACAAGTGCGTCCGGCTGGGTATGTCCTCCAGCGATGTACTTAAGAAAGAGGACACACTGGACATTCTTAGACTTATGGATGATATAAGGGCTTCCTGGGGACTTGTGTTTGATTGTGAAAAATAATGGATTTCGGAAATTTTTTCCGGCCACAGGCCACAAAACAGAGAAAACACTTTGTTTTGTAAGGTTGTGTGGCCGTTTTATTAAATAAAAATGATGGAAAAATTAAAAAAATTAATGCAATTCTTACCATTTACACAAAAATTGTGGAAATTTTTTCTGAAGGATGCTATAATTACGGGGATAAGATACAAGCCGTCCTGTCTCGGCAGGGTTGGCTTGTATCTCACGTAAGAGCCAAAATATCCGGTTTTTATGTGGTCAATACGAAAGGAGCGATAGATACATGAAAGATGAAAATGGTTTTAAACCATTTATACCGGCGGACAAGGTGGTTCCGGAAGTAACCGCGGTTTCTGTGATCCTGGGTATCCTTCTGGCTGTTCTCTTTGGTGCTGCCAATGCTTATCTGGGCCTTCGCGTCGGTATGACCGTGTCCGCATCCATACCTGCGGCAGTTATCTCCATGGGCGTTATCCGGGTAATCCTCAGAAGGGATTCCATTCTGGAAAACAACATGGTGCAGACCATTGGTTCTGCCGGTGAATCTGTGGCAGCAGGAGCCATCTTTACCCTGCCTGCCCTGTTTATGTGGATGAGTGAGTGGGGAGAGGGCGCGCCTTCCCTGGTTGAGATTGCGCTGATTGCGCTGTGCGGAGGCGTGCTGGGCGTGCTGTTTATGATTCCTCTGCGCCAGGCGCTGATTGTGAAGGAGCACGGAGTGCTTCCCTATCCGGAAGGCCAGGCGTGTGCCGAGGTACTGATTGCGGGAGAGCAGGGCGGTTCCAAGGCAGGTGTTGTATTTGCAGGCATGGGAATTGCCGCTTTGTACAAGTTTGTGGCTGACGGCCTGAAGCTGTTCCCCAGCGATGTGGATTATGATATCCAAAAATACGGCGGAGGCGTGGGTATTTCCGTGCTTCCTGCCCTTGCGGGAGTGGGCTACATCTGCGGTCCAAAGATTTCCTCCTACATGTTTTCGGGAGGCATTATATCATGGCTGATTCTGATGCCCATTATCAAGCTGTTCGGAAGCGGACTCACAGCGCCCTTTGCACCGGCTGATGTGCTGATCAGCGAGATGAGCAGCCAGGCTATGTGGGGCTCTTATATCCGTTACATCGGCGCCGGCGCCGTGGCAGCGGCAGGCATCATAAGCCTGATTAAGTCTCTTCCCATGATTGTAAATACCTTCAGGGATGCCATGCGGGACTTAAAGGGCGGACGTCAGGCTTCCACTCTGCGCACGGACAGGGATATTCCTATGAATGTGGTACTCATAGGTGTTCTCATTGCCGTGGTAATCATATGGCTGGTGCCGGCTGTTCCTGTAAATTTTGTGGGCGCCATGCTGATTGCAGTGTTCGGTTTCCTGTTTGCGGCCGTGTCCTCACGTCTGGTGGGATTGGTCGGATCCTCCAATAACCCGGTATCCGGCATGGCCATTGCCACACTTCTGGTATCGGCGCTGGTGCTTAAAGCCGTGTCCGGCGCCACCCATGAGAGCATGATGGGCGTTATCTCCATCGGCGGTGTTATCTGCGTTATTGCAGCTATTGCCGGGGATACCTCCCAGGATTTAAAAACAGGTTATCTGGTTGGATCCACTCCAAGGAACCAGCAGATGGGAGAGCTGATTGGCGTGGTTTCTTCTGCCATTGCCATCGGCGGCGTACTTTACCTTCTGAACCAGGCCTGGGGCTATGGCTCGGCGGAACTTCCGGCTCCTCAGGCCATGATTATGAAGACTGTGGTAGAGGGCGTCATGGACGGCAACCTTCCATGGAACATGATTCTGGCAGGAGCAGCCATTGCCGTTGTCATTGAGATCCTTGGGATACCGGTAATGCCGGTAGCAGTAGGTTTATACCTGCCTCTGAGGACCACGGCAGCCATCATGGTGGGAGGACTCATCCGCCACTGGTATGAAAAGCGTAAATACGCAAAGGAGGAGGATAAGAAAGAGGCCATTGACCGGGGCGTGCTCTATACATCGGGCATGATTGCGGGAGAAGGTCTGGTCGGAATCCTGCTGGCTGTATTTGCCATCATCCCCCTTGCAAGCGCGCGGGGCGGGTATCTGGGCGATTTTATCAATCTGTCTGCCCTGGATAACGGCTTAGGTGCTTTTCTGGTAAGTCCGGCGGCAAAGATTGTATCACTTATTGTCTTTGGGTTACTGATGCTTACCATGTGTAAATTTACCATCTGGCATAAAGAGAACAGGAAATAACCATACTGGTATAACAGTGCGGGTTCTGTGTGCATGGGGTGTCAGGAATCCTGGCGCCCTGTGCATGTTTATGAACAGAAGGAGATGGAAGGAAGGATTACATTGGGCTTCAATAAGAAAAAAGACCAGAATTATCTGGAAAAGGTACCGGTCAGAAACCCTGAGTTCTCATGGAAAGAGGACCAGCAGGGAATCGTGACCGTGGATATGATGCACAAGGGAATCTTTGATAAGCTGGCCCAGAAGCTGTGGGTCACGCCCAGGGTGAGCCATGTAAAGCTGGACCGGTTCGGAAGCTTTGTCTGGAAGCAGATGGATGGAAACAGAAATATCATTGCCATTGGAGCGCTGGTCAGGGAAGAATTCGGAGACCAGGCCGAGCCGCTGTATGAACGGCTGGCCAAGTTTGTGAAGATGTTAAGGGATAACCGTTTTGTGATATTTGGAAAATAGGAAAAATGAGATGTGGGATGCCCGGGTGACCGGGCGCTTTTTTTGTTTTGGGGGCAGTTGAAGGAAGAATGTTTCGGCTGCCTTCTGTGCCTGAACAGTAAATATGCCGGGATATGCCTAACCTAACCCATAATAATAAATTTTCCAATAGAAGTAAAAAATGTCTTTGCCAACCGGGGGTCTATCAGTTATGATAGAAAAAGAATGTTGATTGGGAGGTATTTATGAAACATCTGGAACATTTTCATGAACTGAAATCCCTGACCAGGAAGCAGAAGTTTTTTCTGCTGTCGCTGCTTCCTGTTTATTTTATGGTCATTGGGCTGTTTCTGCAGCCAATCCAGGAAATCGGTCCGGGAATCGTGCGTCTGATAAAAGAGCCGGATTTTCTGATTACGGATTATTTTGTTGTGGGCGGTGTGGGGGCGGCCCTCATCAACGCCGGTGCACTGACTCTTATGAGTATTGGTATCATCTACTTCATGGGTATGGATATGGACGGCCACACCATCACTTCCAGCTGTCTGATGTTCGGTTTCTCGCTGTTTGGCAAAAACCTGCTTAACATCTGGGCTATTTTGGCCGGAGTGTACCTGTACGCCAGGTACCACAAGACGTCCATGCGCAGGTATATTTATATTGGCTTTTACGGCACCAGCCTTTCGCCCATCATCACCCAGATGATGCAGGTGGGCAATCTGCCGGTGGTGATGCGGATGGCCATAGCCCTGGCCGTGGGGCTCATTATAGGCTTTGTGCTGCCGCCTCTTTCCACTCATGTGCATTTTGCACACAAAGGATATTCTTTGTACAATGTGGGGTTTGCCGCAGGCATCATAGCGACGGTCATTGTGTCAGTGTTAAAATCCCTTGGAGTGGAGATAGAATCCAGGCTCATATGGTCCACGGGAAACAATGAGATCTTTGGAATCGTGCTGTCCGTACTGTTTGGCGGAATGATTGTATTCGGGGTTGCGGTGCGGGGCAGAAGCATCTGGGAATCTTACAGAAGAATTATCAAATCCTATGGAATCGGCGGAACAGATTATCTGAGAGATGAAGGCGGTGCCAGCACTGTGTTCAACATGGGAGTCAATGGACTGTTTGCCACCTATTTTGTGCTGGCAGTGGGAGGTGAACTGAACGGACCTACCATCTGCGGAATCTTCACCATTGTGGGCTTTGGGGCCACGGGAAAACATCTGAGGAACATAGCTCCGGTGATGATGGGGGTATATCTGGCCAGCTTTACCAAGACATGGAACATTTATCAGCCATCCCCCATGCTGGCCCTTTTATTCTCCACCACCCTTGCGCCGGTGGCAGGGGAATTCGGCGTGGTGGCCGGAATCGTGGCAGGCTACCTGCATTCCTCCGTTGCCCTCAATGTGGGAATCGTGTATGGGGGCATGAACCTGTATAATAACGGTTATGCAGGCGGAATCGTGGCCATATTCATGGTTCCTGTCATCCATTCCATCATGGACAGGCGGGCAAGGGCAAGAGGCGGATTGTCGCTGTAGGAGTCCTGGGATGTGAAATGGTTTTATTTACAGAAACAGTTCCAGCAGAAATACCATGGCACATGCGGCCAGGGACACCTGGAACAGGCTCTTTCCCTTCCAGGCCAGAAGAACAGCCACTGCCAGGGCTGCTGCGCCGGACCACACAGAGGCTGTGGCGTGGAGAATGGCAGGAAAGGTCATGACGGACAGGGTGACGTAGGGGACGTAATAGAGAAAAGACTTGACATATACGTTCTTTATCTCCTTCTTAATCAAGGTCAGCGGAAGAAGACGGATCAGGTAGGTCACGCCTGCCATCACAAGAATATACAGGTACACATTATGATTCATGTTCATTTTCCTCCTTTACAGGGAACAGAATGGCTGCGGCACCGGCAATCAGGATGGTTAGCAGAATGATTTTAAAGCCGGATGATAGACCTGCCAGCAGGGGGACATGGGCAAACACAAGGCTTAAGGCCATGGAGGCCAGGATGACGCCGGTGAGAATCCTGCTTGTCTTGGCCGGCGGAATCACCACGGCCAGGAACATTCCGTACAGTGCCACGTTCAGGGCGCTTAAAAGGCGTGCCGGAAGCAGTTCCCCGGAAACAGCTCCCAACAGGGTGCCGAGGGTCCAGCCGGGTACGGCGACACAGATGAGCCCATAGCTGTAAAAGGGACTTAAGAAGCCGGGCCGGCATACGGAAACGCCGAATATCTCGTCTGTAACTCCATAGGACATAAAGAAACGGTGGAAGAAGGGCATGTCTGCGCCCAGCTTCTGGGACAGGGAACAGGACATAAGACAGTAGCGCAGGTTGATGATGAGCTGGGCCACTGCCATTTCCATAAAGGGGGCCCCGGCCTGTATGATTCCCAGTGCTGCAAACTGTCCCGCGCTGGTCAGGTTTGTAAAGGACATGACAACGGACTGTAGGGTGGTGAGGCCGGCTCCCCTTGCCATGATTCCAAATGTAAAGGACACGGCCAGGTATCCCAGACCGATGGGTATGCCGTCTTTTAGTCCGCAATGAAATTGATGTGAATTGTGTTTCATGATAACCTCTCAGAGTATGAATTGGGATAAGACACCCCTACCAATTATAGCAGGAAAATCCAGGTTGTAAATGCGGATTTTATCAAATCATGGGGGAACTCTCCTGAACCTTACCGGACCGGTCCTGCCTGGCGCCGGAGCCGTTACAATTGTGTGAATTTGGTTGACAGACCGGATAGGTTGCCTTAGAATTGTTAGGTGACTAACAGAAACTGTTTTTCTGCATATAATAAAAGGAGTAAATTCCATGGCTGTTAATCCTACCGTCCGCCTTATCGCCACCCTTTCCAACCTGATCCGGCGCAAGATTGACAGCGCTGAGGGTGTGGGAGGGCTGACACCTGCCCAGAACGGAATTCTGCACTTTATTCTCGGCCGCTGCAGGGAGCAGGACCTGTTTCAGAAGGATATAGAGGAGGAATTTAACCTGCGCCGCCCCACGGCCACGGAGATTCTGAAGCTGATGGAGCGAAAGGGCCTGATTTACAGGGAGGAGGCGTCCTATGACGCCAGGTGTAAAAAAATCATTCCCACTAAAAAAGGATGGGAGCTGGAAGGACGGGTGCTTAAGGATATCCTGGAAATGGAACAGTTCATAACACGGGATATTCCAAAGGAAGAACTGGATACATTCATCCGAATCGGGATGAAAATGATGAAGAATCTTAAGTAATGGGGAAGGGCCTATGGCTGCCACCAGGCAGCGCCGTCTTAGGCTCTTTAAATTGCCCCAAAATCCAAGGGAATTTACAAAAAAAGGAGGTTTTAACAGTGAAAGGACAACATCAAAAGACAGTCCGGGCTTTGCTTGGCTCAGTCCGGGAGTATAAAAAGCCATCTCTTCTCTGCCCGGTTTTTGTGGTGCTGGAGGTGCTTATGGAAGTTCTGGTGCCCGGCGTCATGGCGCTGATGATTGATAAGGGGATGAGCGGGGGAAGTATCGGCTATATTCTGAAGATTGGAGCCGTGCTTTTAGTTATGTCCATGATGGCTCTGGTATTCGGTATCCTGGCAGGGACGAATGCGGCCAGGGCCTCGGCAGGTATGGCACGGAATTTGAGAAAGGATATGTTCCACCACATACAGGAGTTTTCTTTTTCCAATATTGACCGCTTTTCTCCTTCCAGTCTGGTGACGCGTCTGACCACGGACATCACCAATGTGCAGAATGCGTACCAAATGGTAATCCGCATTGCTATCAGAGGCCCCATCATGCTCTGTTTTGCGCTGATTATGGCTATGGGAATCAGCAGGGAGCTTTCCACCATCTTTTTTATCGTGCTGCCAATCCTGGCAGCGGGGCTCTTTTACATTGTGATAAAGGCCCATCCCTATTTTGAGGCTGTATTCAAGCGCTATGACGTGTTAAACCGCGTGGTTCAGGAAAATCTGAACGCCATCCGGGTGGTAAAAGCCTATGTGAGGGAGCCGTATGAAATCGAAAAGTTCCGGCACATATCCCAGGAGGTCTTTTATCAGTTTAAGTATGCGGAAAAGATTGTAGCCTGGAACAGCCCGCTGATGCAGTTCTGCATGTATAACTGCATCCTGCTGGTATCAGGGCTGGGAGCCAGACTCATTGTGGGAAGCAGAATGACAACAGGTGAGCTCACCAGCATGATTATCTATGCGGTCCAGATATTGTCCAGCCTGATGATGCTCTCCATGGTGTTTGTGATGGTCATCATGGCCCGTTCTTCGGCAGAGCGTATTGTGGAGGTGCTGGATGAAAAGAGCAGCCTGTCAGACCCGGATGATCCGGTACAGGAGGTGGCGGACGGCAGCATTGACTTTGAGCATGTGTCCTTCAGCTACATAGGAGATAAGGAGAAGCTGGCTCTTAAGGACGTGGATATCCACATAAAATCCGGAGAGACCATAGGCATACTGGGAGGGACTGGAAGTTCCAAGACCACTCTTGTGCAGCTGATACCAAGGCTGTACGATGTGACCGGGGGCTGTCTTAAAGTGGGCGGACGGGATGTGAAGGAGTATGGGCTTAAGTCCCTGAGAAATCAGGTGGCAGTGGTTCTGCAGAAAAATATCCTGTTCAGCGGCACCATCCGTGAAAACCTGCGGTGGGGCAATGAAAATGCCACGGACGGGGAAATCGAGCGGGCCTGCTGTCTGGCCCAGGCAGACGAGTTTATCCGGCAGTTTCCCGACCAGTATGAAACCTATATCGACCAGGGAGGAACCAATGTATCCGGGGGACAGAAGCAGAGGCTCTGTATTGCCAGGGCCCTGCTCAAGAAGCCTAAGATATTGATTCTGGATGATTCTACCAGCGCAGTGGATACGAAAACAGACGCCATGATTCGCAGGGCGTTCCGGGAGGAGATTCCTGACACCACCAAGATAATCATAGCACAGAGGATATCCTCGGTGGAGGATGCAGATAAGGTGATCGTGCTGAACCACGGCGCTGTGGATGACTTTGGTACGCCCCAGGAGCTGTTTGCCAGGAATAAGATTTACAGGGAAGTATTTGAATCCCAGAAGAAAGGGGGAGATGATCATGATGGGAAATAAGAAAAACGCAGCCGTGAACCACCATTATGCCAAAACGGCAAAACGCCTTATGGGGTATGTGGCAGGCACTTACAGGCTCCAGTTTGTCTGTGTGCTGGTGACCATTGTCATAAGCGCTCTGGCCAATGTGGCGGGACCGCTGTTTTTGATGGTGCTCATAGATGATTTTATCACCCCTCTCCTGGGGCAGCAGCATCCTGATTTTACGGTTCTGAACCATGTTATGGCAGGGCTGGCAGCCTTTTATGTGGCCGGGGTTATTTGTACCTACACTTATAACCGTCTGATGATAAATATTGGCCAGGGCGTCCAGAAGCGTATCAGGGATGAGATGTTTGAGCATATGCAGACGCTGCCTGTACGGTATTTTGACCGTCATCCCCATGGAGAGCTTATGAGCCGTTATACCAATGATATCGACACCCTGAGACAGATGATTAACCAGGCTCTGCCCATGGTATTGTCCTCCTTTGTCACCATCATAGCCATATCCGCGGTGATGATAGGTATCAGCGTTCCCCTCTCTGTCCTGGCAGCAGCCATGATAGTTCTCATGCTCTTTGTCAGCAGGACTCTGGCAGGCCGGTGCGGACGATATTTCGTGGCGCAGCAGCTGGCTATCGGAAAGGTGACGGGATACATTGAGGAGCGTTTAAGCGGACAGAAGGTCATCAAGGTATTTAACCATGAGGAGGAGACCAGGGAGGAATTCGACAAGCTGAATGACCGGCTCTATGACAGCGCATTCCACGCCAACAAGTACGCCAATGTTATTATGCCGGTCATTACCAACATAGGCAACCTGCAGTTTGTGCTCACAGCTATCGCAGGAGGAATTCTGTCACTAAGCGGCCTGGCAGGGCTGACCCTGGGCCAGATTGCTTCTTATCTCCAGTTTACAAAGAGCTTTAACCAGCCCTTTGCCCAGATATCCCAGCAGTCCAATTCCATTATCATGGCCCTGGCAGGGGCAGAACGTATTTTTAATATGATGGATGAGGAACCGGAGACAGACCGGGGAGATGTGACCCTTGTCAATGTCCGTATGGATGAAAGCGGAAAAATGACAGAGGTACCGGAACGGACCAGCCTGTGGGCCTGGAAATGTCCCTGTGAGGACGGCACGGCCGCATACACAAGACTTACCGGTGATGTGCGGTTTCAGGATATGGACTTTGGATACGAGCCGGGGCATGCAGTGCTCCATGACATCAGCTTGTATGCGAAGCCGGGGCAGAAGCTGGCTTTTGTGGGAGCCACAGGGGCGGGAAAGACCACCATAACCAATCTGATTAACCGTTTTTACGACATACAGAAGGGCTCTATCACATATGATGGTATTGATATCCGCCATATAAAGAAAGACGACCTGCGCCGCTCTCTTGGCATCGTGCTCCAGGATACCCACCTGTTTACCGGTACAATCAGAGAGAATATACGATATGGAAAGCTGGATGCCACGGACAGGGAGATCTGCGATGCGGCGAAGCTGGCCAATGCCGACCAGTTTATAGAGATGCTGCCGGAAGGATACGATACCATGCTTACAGGAGACGGCGAGGAGCTGTCCCAGGGCCAGCGCCAGCTTTTAGCCATTGCGCGGGCAGCCATTGCAGATCCTCCGGTCCTGATTCTGGATGAAGCCACTTCCAGCATTGATACCAGGACAGAGGCTATGGTGCAGAGAGGCATGGATGAGCTGATGAAGGGCAGAACCGTATTCGTCATAGCCCACAGGCTTTCCACCATCCGCAATTCCGACGCTATCATGGTACTGGACCATGGACGTATTGCTGAGCGGGGAGACCACGAGAGCCTGATAAGGGAGAGGGGAATGTATTACCAGCTGTATACAGGCGGGCTGGAGCTGGAGTAGGAGAGGCGCCCGGCCACAGGGAGGTGGCAGGGAGGTGGCAGGTGACGTGGCCGGCCCAGCCAAACTGCTTTCCATGTATTGACTTTCCACGGAGAATGCAGGTATAATTTCCTGTATTGGATTCTGCCAAACGGGAATCCGTTAAAAACTAGGAGGAAATGTTATGAAGAAAAAATTAAGCCTATTGCTGTGTGCAGCCCTGACAGCCACTACCCTGGCCGGTTGCGGCCAGGCACAAAGCAGTCCTGCCGGTACAGATGCCGGTACAGAAGCTTCGGCAGCTGGGACCGCCGGGTCAAAAGAGGGAGAAAAGATCCTTACCTATGCAGTGATGGAGGAACCGGAAACACTGGACCCTACACTGAATAACTACAGCACATCGTCCACCTTCCTGCAGAATATGTTCTGCGGCCTGTTCCAGCTGGAGGCAGACGGAAGCCTGAGCAATGCCATGTGTGACACATATGAGGTAAGCGAAGACGGGCTGACCTACACCTTCACATTGAAGGACGGACTTAAATGGTCCGATGGAAGTGATCTGACGGCAGGAGACTTTGAATATTCCTGGAAGCGCGTCCTGAATCCTGATACGGCTTCCCCGGCTGCTTGGGAACTGCACTATCTGAAGGGCGGGGAAGAATACAACACACAGGGCGGCTCTGCCCAGGATGTGGGGGTAAAGGCTGTGGATGACAAAACCCTGGAGGTAACCCTGAAAGCACCTACGCCATATTTCCTTTATCTGACAGCGTCCAGCAACTTTTTCCCTGTCAAGCAGGAGGTGGTGGAGGGACAGGATCCCTGGACCAAATCCGCGGATACCTATGTGTGCAACGGTGCATTTACCCTGGAGAAGATAAATCCCCAGAGCAGCTATGTGCTGAAGAAAAATCCCAATTACTATGACGCTGATTCCGTCAAACTGGACGGAGTGGAAATCGTGATTATCCAGTCTCCGGAGTCAGCCCTGTCCGCATATAATGCAGGTGAGATTGACGCTATGGGCGATAACCTGGTAACTTCCCAGGCCATTGACCAGTATGGGAATACAGAAGAACTGAAAGGATATGACAAGATTGGAACCAGATATTACGATTTCAACTGTTCCAAAGAGTATCTGTCCAATCCGGATGTGAGAAGGGCCCTGGCCATGGCTATTGACCGCAGGACAATCTGCGAGTCCATCGTTCCGTCAAAGCCTGAGCCGGCCTACGGATTCGTGCCTTATGGGATACCATATGAAGGCTCCTCCGAGGATTTCCGCACCGTATCAGGTGATTTGATTCAAGAGGATGTGGAAGCTGCAAAGAAACTCCTGGCAGACGCGGGATATCCCAATGGAGAGGGACTGCCTGTTCTGACCTTTATTGTTACCAACACAAAAGAGAATAAGGACATTGCCCAGGTAATCCAGTCCATGTGGAAGGATAATCTTGGAGTCCAGGCAGACATTGTTACCTTTGAGTCCAAGGTGTACTGGGATGAGCAGAAGGCCGGAAACTTTGATGTTTGCTTTGACGGATGGACCGGTGACTATCTGGATCCGGACACAAACCTGAACTGCTTTACCCAGGCCCGCGCCTATAACCAGAACCGCTGGAGCGGGGACAATGCCATGAAGTATGACAGCATGATAGAAGAATGCCGGAACCTGGCGGACAACAGCAAGCGTATGGAGATATTCAAGGAGGCGGAGGCCATCCTGATGGATGAGATGCCCATTATACCGCTGTATTATCTGAATGCCATCGTCCTGGCTAAGCCTGATGTGACCGGTCTGGTGAAGAACGCAAACGGCCATACCCTGTTCAGAAATGCGGATAAGCTGTAATGGCTATGATTTAAAACAGAAGATTGGCAGCGCCGGATATCTCTCCTTTGGCAAAGGTAAGGGATCCGGCGCTGCTTTTTGCATGGATATAAAGCGTATTTACTCCGTTTAAAAGCAGGGGAGATATTGAAAGCAGTACCTTTATATGTTATACTGGACCAATCAGATTGTTTCTGAACAATCTATATAAAAATCTTTTCCGGCATAAAATCCAATGTTTTTGCCGGGTACTGGCGTATCTGCCGGGATTTCCGCTCATATCACATAAATCAAATAGTTCATGGAGGACAATGCCTATGGGAAAATGGCACAAAGGGCGTATCAGACGTTTTTTTAGGGAAGGAAAGAAAAAAGTGGATTTGCAGCTAAAACAGCTGGCAGACAGCGGAAGGCCCCTGGATATAAGCCTGACCAATGACTTCGCCTTTAAGAAAACATTCCGCAACAAGACTGCGCTGACAGGGCTTTTAAGCAGTCTGCTGGACATTCCGGCAGGTGAGATCACCAGTCTGGAATTCCCGGACACATTTCTCCACGGGGAATATGCTGATGACCGGGAAGGAATACTGGATGTAAAGGTGCGCCTGAACCACTGTAAGAAAGTGAATATAGAAATACAGCTTTTGTCACATCCTTTCTGGGAAGAACGGAGCCTCTTTTATATCAGCCGTATGTATACAGAAGACTTTTTGAAAGGCCAGAATTATGATGCGTTGGAGGAGTGTATACATATCAGCATCCTGGGATTTCCACGGAAAGGAACAGAGCATTTTTATTCGGTCATACGGCTTATGGATGATAAAACCGGGTGTGTCTATAGTGGCAAAATCAGCCTGCGTGTGCTATACTTAAGTCAACTGGTTTCCTGCAGTGAGGAGGAAAAACAAACAGAGATATATCACTGGGCAAAGCTTATATCCGCCCGTGACTGGGAGGTGCTTAAAGATATGGCAAAGAGAAACCGTTATATGAAGGAAGCGGTGGAGGAACTGGAACGCCTGAATGCCGACAAAGAACTGCGTTATCTGTACCTGGAGCGCCTTAAGGCAGCCAGTGACGAAGCTACCATGCAAAGCTATTATAAGAGGCTTGCAGAAGATGCGCAGAAGAATGGGCTGGAGCGGGGCTTGTCGCAGGGCTTGTCACAGGGCATTAAAGCCCTTATAAAAGATAACCTGGAAGAGGGGAAAGACAAAAAAGTCATACTGGCCAAGCTGGAGAAACATTTTTCATTGACAGAAAAAGAGGCGGAGGCCTATTTTGATATGTATAACAATATGAGTTAGGAAACAGAACCGGCCAAAAGGCCGGTTCACTGTTTCTCTATTCTGTTTTACCATGGGATAGGTCAATTATTTCTCTGTATGAGGCAGCCGTCCCCTGAGAAAACGCTTTTTTAATTCTGAGAGGCTAAATGGAATCAGAGGATAAATATAGCTCTTTCCGGCAATGGTTCTGTTGAATATGATGGCACAGGCGGACAGGATGATTCCGATGACAAATCCCCATATATTCAGGATGGATGTCAGTATTAATATGATGATACGCATGAATTTCATGGCATATCCTAATTCAAAGCTGGCCTGGGAATAATTGGCAATGGTAACAAAGGCCATGTAGAGCATGGTCTCACTGTTGAACCAACCTGATTTTACTGCATATTCGCCCAGAACAATACCGGCAATCACACTGAGGGGGGTGGTCAGCATATTGGGGGTATTGACAGCCGCCAGCCGCAGGCCGTCAATGGCAAATTCCAGTATGAGAAGCTGCCAGATTAAAGGCACATTAAGCGGGTCCGAAAGCCGGATAAATGCCAGCCAGTCCGGTATGAGCTCCGTATTCTGCATGAACAGAAGCCATGTAGGGGTTAGAAGCAGGGACAGCAGGGATATGGTCATCCTGGACAGACGGAGGTAAGTGCCTGTTATAGGAGGAAAGTAGTAATCATCTGCCTCCTCAATGATATCAAAGACAGAGGAGGGAAGTATCATGGCAGAAGGAGAGTTGTCTACCAGGATGATGATATTTCCTTCCAAAATTGAGGCGGCAGCTGTGTCCGGCCGTTCTGAAAATTTAAATTTCGGGAATGGATTGAACCATTTATAGGGAAAGAGACACTCTGCCAGGCTTTCCTGATTCATGGTCAGCGCATCTACCTTCAGATTCTGAATCCGTTTCTTGATTTTATCCAGGAGCTGCTTATCAACCCTGTTTTCCATATAACAGATGGCAATGTCAGTGTGGGAGCTCTCTCCGGCAGATGTTATTTCCACGGTAAGCCTGGGATCGCGGATTCTCCGCCGAATCAGGGCCGTATTAAAAATCAGGGTTTCCACAAAGCCATCTCTGGAGCCCCGCATGACTTTATCCTTTTCCGGTTCGCTGACACCGCGGGAAGGATAGGTGCGGCAGTCAATCGTAATACATTTATCATAACCGTCAATAAAGAGGCAGGATACACCGGACAGCAGCTGGACGGTCATATCCTGGTCATTGGAAAGCAGTCCGATCTCGCCGTATGGAACATACTGTTTGGAGAAGCCGTGGGCGTCCTTTGGCATATCCTCCGGTTTGATGGTGGAGAACACCTGCAGAATTTTCAACAGGGATTCATCCTTTGTAAAACCATCTATGAAATAAAGACATGCTTCCCGGCCGCCGATGTGGACTACGCGGTAAACCACGTCAAAATTCGTCTCTACATTCAGCTTCTTGTGAAGGTAAGTAATGTTGTCTTTTAAATTTTGGGAAAATTCCATGGTTTCTTCCTTTCTGTGTGACTTCAGATAAAAATTATGGCTTAAGTTAGTATGTACCGATGAAAGATAAATATACAGAAGACATTTGTCTTTGGTCTGCGGACGGATGGGAGAAATTTATATAAAAACTTGTATATAGGGGAAAGGAATTCACTAATATGCACAAAAATGATTGACAAATCATGGGAGCGGTGGTATAGTGTCCATGTAAGAAGCACAAAGGAGTGCCTTACGGGTTTTTGTTTGGTATGGGGATGCCAGATAAACTAATAGTGTGACGGTTTTTGATCGTGACTGAGAGCTGCCTTCTGTGGGGGAAGGGCGGCTCTCATTTTTTTGTCCGGATGCTTCCGGCATTCTGCCCCGGTAATGGCAGCGGGTATAAAAACTGTCATCCGGGGCTGTTTGAGGAGTGTTTTGCCGGAAGGAATCAGATTGATTTTTTCCACAGTCCGTGAAGATTACAGTAAGCGTAAGCAGCAGCAGGAGCGTCCCCTTCTTCCAGGGTGAAGGATGCCACTGGTTCGCAGTCAGGGGTCAGGGGAACACGCATGACACAGCCGGCTTTTGTCACAAGGCACACCCATCCGATGCTATGTTCCTGACCCATGGGATGGAAAATGTTTCCAACCTTGACTGTTACATGGAGTCCGTCCTGTTCCACTACCGGAAGATGTTTTTCCGCTGCGCCCTCAGTGGTTGTGGGCTCCAGGATTTCAAAGGGTTTGCAGGAATCAGGGAGAGCTGCATTGGGAGCCGGTGAAAGGGCCTCCAATACGATATTGTGGTTTTTGTCAGTCAGGAATAACGGTTCATTCTTCATGAAAATCCTCCGTTCTCAATCGTCAGCAGGCCGGCCTTATGGAATCGGACCTGCAATTTTTCTCAGTTTCCATATTATTTTCCCGAAAATAGTGCACTCTATTCATAAAGCATTTAGGCAGACCTGGCAGGGAAGATAACTTACTATTGACATATTTCCTACAGGAATAGTATGATATACTCATGGCAGGATAAAATTTAAGACAAAGGACGTGAACATACATGCTAGTATCGACAAAAGGCCGTTATGCTCTCCGCACTATGGTGGATTTAGCCATCCACGGAGACGGCGAGCCCGTTAAAATAAAAGACATAGCCAACCGGCAGGGGATATCCGGTAAATATCTGGAGCAGATTATCTCTATCTTATCCAGAGCCGGATTTGTGCGCAGCATCAGGGGAAATCAGGGGGGTTATTATCTGGCCAGACCGTCATCGGACTATACGGTGGGTTCCATTTTGAGAATCACAGAGGGAAGCCTGGCTCCGGTGGACTGCTTAAGCGGAGATAAAAACCCCTGTACCAGGCAGATGGACTGTGTGACCCTGCGTCTGTGGCGCGAGCTGGATGAGGCCATCAGCGGAGTGGTGGATAAATATACGCTGGAGGATTTGGTACAGTGGCAAAAAAGCATGAAGGATAATTATGTGATATGATAACTAAATGAAACAGGAGCGAATTTTCCTATGGGACAGATTCTGAGAATCTCAGCTTTTATCAATCAATGGAAGAAAGACAGGCGGGTAAGAACCGGTATCACAGTGGCTGCGGTGTTTGTATCCGCTCTCATCCAGTCCTATGCACTGCAGGTTTTTGTGCGGCCGGCCGGTATCATATCCGGTGGATTTACAGGCATGGCCATGCTTGTGGAACGGCTGGGGGAATTGAACGGGCTTAATATTCCCATGCAGGTCACCATGATTATGCTGAATATTCCGGTGGCAGTCCTGTGCTGCAAGGGAATCAGCTTCCGTTTTACCATATTTTCCCTGGTCCAGGTATTCTTAAGCAGTATTTTTCTGCAGATATTCAACTTCAGCCCCATCTTTACAGATGAGGTGCTGAATGTTATTTTTGGCGGCGTCATCTTTGGAAGTGCAATCGTCATTGCTCTCAGGGGAAACGCGTCCACCGGAGGCACGGACTTTATAGCCCTGTTTGTATCCAACCGCACCGGGCACTCCATCTGGTCCTATGTGTTTTTTGGAAATGCTGTTATGTACTGCTTTTACGGCGCCATTTTCGGCTGGAAGCACGCGGGATACTCCATTATCTTCCAGTTCATCTCCACACGCATGATTTCCGCCTTCCACCACCGCTATGAGCTGGTTACCCTTCAGGCAACCACCATGAAGGGGCAGCAGGTGGTGGACGCCTATATCAGCCATTTCCGCCATGGAATGTCCTGTGTGGAAGCTATGGGAGGGTACAGCAAAAAGAAAATGTACCTTTTAAATACAGTCATATCAGCCTATGAGGTAAACAACGCCATCCACATCATGCAGGAAGCAGATGAACATATCATTATCAATGTGCTGAGGACACAGCAGTTTGTAGGCAGGTTTTACCGGGCGCCCCTGGAATAGGGCCGGTATGAATCATTATAAAACGAAGAGGGATATCTGCGGCTAAGCCAGCCCGCAGATATCCCTTATGATTTCTCCTGCAATAACAAGTCCGGCCACAGGCGGTACAAAAGAAATGCTTCCGGGAGTGGCGCGGCGGCACCCGGTATCCTCCGCTGTCTGTCCGGGGGTAAGAGGCTGTTCCGGCGACCAGCAGACCTTTAGTTCCCTGATGTTCCTGGCTTTTAGTTCCCTGCGCATTACCTTGCAGAGGGGGCATACAGAGGTCTGGGAGATATCGGATATACGAAAGAGTTCCGGGTGAAGCTTGTTGCCGGTACCCATGGAAGCGATCACAGGGACAGCGTGGGAGGCGGCAAAGCCTGCCAGGGCAAGTTTGGCTGTCACGGTATCTATGGCATCCAGGATATAATCCACAGAGCTGCCCTGTCCCATCTGGTGCTTCATACGTTCAAAAAGGCTTTCTATATTATCGGGAAGCACAAATTCCTCAAAGGTAATAACCTGTGTGCCGGGACAGATGTCAGCAATTTTGTCCTTCATGACCCGGGTCTTAAACTGCCCCATGGTACTGTGGAGCGCAATACTCTGCCGGTTAATGTTGGTGAGGGAAACCGTATCATTGTCCACAAGAATCAGGCGCCCCACCCCGCACCTGGCCAGGGCCTCCGCTGCATGGGACCCAACCCCTCCGACTCCGAATACAGCCACTGTGGAGTTCTTAAGCTTACTCATCCCCTCAGTGCCTATGAGCATCTCAGTTCTGGAAAATTCATTTATCATCATAGAAACAACTCCTGTATTTTATTTGTTTTTATGATTGTATAATAGAATTGAGGGGATGTAAATGGGGAGTTTTCCCCAAACTCTTCCCTGGTTCATGTACCTATCCGGCCCAATTCCTCCCTATATTTTTCTGTCAATCTGTGGTATATTAAATCAAAACAATTATTTTCAATGGAGGCCAGACATGAAAGATGGATTTTTAAGGGTAGCAGCTGCCACGCCAAAGGTCAGGGTGGCTGACCCACAATATAACGCACAGCAGATTATGGACTTGATTGGTCAGGGATACAGCAGGGGAGTGAAGCTTATGGTGTTTCCGGAGCTTTGTCTTACCGCGTATACATGTGCGGACCTGTTTGGTCAGAAGGCCCTGCTGAGAAGGGCGAAGGAAGAGCTGGGCCGTATTGTCCGGTTTACGGACGGAAAGGACATCCTGGTGTTTTTGGGGCTTCCCTGGGAGCGGGACGGGAAGCTCTACAATGCAGCGGCAGCCATCCAAAAGGGCAGACTTATAGGCGTAGTGCCCAAGCGGAACCTGCCCAATTATTCGGAGTTTTATGAGGCTAGGAATTTTTGCCCGGGCAATGAACGGCCGGTGATGACCTGCTGGAACGGAGAGAAGGTCCCCATGGGCACCAACCTTTTATTCAGGTGCAATACCATGCCGGAACTTACGGTGGCAGCTGAAATATGCGAGGACGTGTGGGTGCCATGCCCGCCCAGCATCAGACATGCCCTGGCCGGGGCCACGGTGGTGGTAAACTGCTCTGCCAGCGATGAGACCACAGGCAAGGACATGTACCGCCATGATCTGATATGCAGCCAGTCAGCCAGGCTGGTGTGCGGGTATGTCTATGCCAATGCGGGGGAGGGGGAATCCACCCAGGATTTGGTGTTTGGCGGCCAGAATATTATAGCTGAAAACGGGACCTGTCTGGTGGAGTCCAGACGGTTTATCAACGAGAGCATATGTGCTGATATGGATTTGGAACGCCTGGACAGTGAGCGCAGGCGCATGAGCACATTCCCGGACCCGGCAGCAGCCAGGGAGGAAGGCGGGTATCTGACCGTGGAGTTCAGCTTTGATGCGGTTTCGGAGGACAGCGCAGGGAGTCAGGATACCCAGACCCATGGTTCCACGCAGCCGGGCGGTGATGTGCTCCGGTACGTGGACCCGGCTCCCTTTGTGCCCAGGGATGAGAGACAGAGAAACAGGCGGTGTGAGGAGATACTATCCATTCAGGCCATGGGTCTTAAGAAGCGTCTGGAGCACACGGGATGCCATGAAGCAGTGATAGGACTGTCGGGAGGGCTTGACTCCACGCTGGCTCTGCTGGTAACTGTGAGGGCTTTTGACAGCCTCAGGATCCCCAGGTCCGGCATACATTGCATAACCATGCCCTGCTTCGGGACCACAGACAGGACTTATAATAATGCCTGCACCCTGGCCGGAAAGGTGGGGGCAAAACTCCGCGAAATTAATATCAGGGAGGCGGTGACACGCCATTTTGAAGATATCGGCCATGATATGGACAAACATGATGTGACCTATGAGAACAGCCAGGCCAGAGAAAGAACCCAGGTTCTCATGGATATCGCCAATGAGGTGGGAGGCCTGGTAATCGGGACCGGAGACATGTCGGAGCTTGCCCTGGGATGGGCTACCTATAACGGCGACCACATGTCCATGTATGGTGTCAATGGGTCGGTTCCCAAGACCCTGGTCCGTCATCTGGTCCGCTACTATGCGGATACATGCAATGAAAAGGAGCTGGCGGATGTGCTCCTTGATGTGCTGGATACACCTGTGAGCCCTGAACTTCTGCCCCCGGAGGACGGCCAGATTTCACAGAAAACAGAGGATTTGGTGGGGCCTTATGAGCTTCATGACTTTTATCTTTACTATATACTCAGATACGGATATGCCCCGTCCAAGATTTACCGTCTGGCAATCCAGGCATTTAAGTCTCAGTATGACAGGGAGACGATCCTTAAATGGCTGAACGTGTTCTACAGACGTTTCTTCAGCCAGCAGTTTAAGCGTTCCTGCCTTCCGGACGGGCCTAAGGTGGGTTCTGTGGCGGTTTCCCCCAGAGGGGATTTGAGGATGCCCAGCGATGCATCGGGCAGGGTGTGGCTGGAGGAACTGGAAGGCATCAAATAAGCAGTGTCAGGAGAATGAATACGGATGATTAACAGTACATCAAACAAGCAGGTAAAGCGTGTTGTGAGCCTGAGAAGCAAAGCAAAGGCCCGGCGGGAAGAGGGCATGTATGTGGTGGAAGGCCTCAGAATGTGCAGGGAGCTGAACCCGGAGGATGTGGATGCCCTGTATGTTACGGAGAACTTTGCAGGGGACGCGGATAACAGGAAATGGATGGGGCGGTTCCGGCCGGAGACAGTCAGCGATGTGGTCATGAATGTTATGGCAGATACGCAGACGCCCCAGGGAGTGCTGGCCGTGGTGAGGCAGAAGCGCTATACCATGGATGACATTGTAAAACCAGCACCAGACGGCAGGTCTCTGGCCATCATGGTACTGGAGACGATACAGGACCCCGGAAACCTTGGTACCATAATCAGGGCAGGAGAGGGCGCTGGTATCACCGGCATTGTTATGAATCATGATACGGCAGATATATATAATCCAAAAGTGATACGATCCACGATGGGATCCATATTCAGGATGCCCTTTGTGTATGCAGATGACCTGCAGGATGCCTGCCTGCTCATGAAAAACAGGGGAGTGCGTCTTTTTGCGGCCCATCTGAAAGGTATGAATAATTATGACCAGGAAGATTATACTGACAATGTGGGCTTTTTAATTGGAAATGAGGCCAATGGTCTTACGGAGGAAACCACCTCGCTGGCAGACTGCCTGGTGAAGATTCCCATGGAGGGAAAGGTGGAATCCCTGAACGCTGCAATTGCTGCTTCCGTTCTTATGTTTGAGACAGCCAGACAGAGAAGAAGCTGCAGCGTCCCGGCGGAGACAGCATAAGGAAAGGACTTTTGGCCATATCTGCCCGCAGGAAGGAGAAGGTGCATATGTTATCAGTTGGATGGCTTGTATCATTTTTGATTTTTCTGGGAGTGGAGCTGGCTTTCGGATGTCTGACTTCCCTGTGGTTTGCCGCAGGGGCCATAGGCGGATTTGCGGCAGCTCTGGCAGGGCTGCCCATGGAGGCGCAGCTGGCAGTGTTCGTGGCCGTATCATTCCTCACGCTTATTCTTATACGTCCTTTGGCATTTATTCTGGGCAGACGGGAAAGGGCAGGTGGACATCATTAAGCTGCAGCTGGATTTGAGTAAGGAATATGGAATTGTCCTGGAGGGCGGAGGGGCAAAAGGCGCTTATCAGATAGGCGCCTGGCGCGCCCTCAGGGAAGCGGGCATCAGGATAAAGGGCGCCGCGGGTACTTCGGTGGGCGCCTTGAACGGTGCCCTTATTTGCATGGATGATTTTGAAAAGGCAGAGCGCATCTGGGAGAATATCAGTTACTCCAGGGTCATGGATGTGGATGATGAACTTATGGAACGTCTGACAAAATTCAGCCTTAAGAATATTTCCAGTCTGGCGCCCCTTAATGTGGGGGAACTCATAGCCGGGGCCATACGGGTTCTGAGGGACGGCGGCTTTGATATTGCTCCCCTCAGGGCTTTGATTGAGGATGTGGTGGACGAGGAAAAGATACGAAATTCTGACAGGGAGCTCTATGTGGTAACCTACTCCATTTCTGACCGGCATCCCCTTATTGCCGATGTGAAGGAGGCTCCTGAGGGAGGAATAGCGGACCTGCTTATGGCCAGCGCCTATCTGCTGGGCTTCCGTCAGGAGCGGCTGGGCGGCAAGTATTATATGGACGGCGGCGGAATTAATAATGTGCCGGTGGATGTGCTTCTGGACAGAGGTTACAGGGACGTGATTGTTCTGCGGATATATGGTTACGGTGTAGACACGGAAAAGAAGCTGGAGGTGCCGGAAGGAGCAACCCTGTACCATGTGGCGCCGAGGAGGGATTTGGGCGGCCTTCTGGAGTTTGACAGACGCCGGGCGAGAAGAAACATGCTGCTGGGGTATTTCGACGGAAAACGTATGCTTTATGGCCTGGCGGGACGTGCCTATTATATTGATGCGCCGGAAGGCGAGCCTTACTATTTTGATAAAATGATATCGGAGATACAGAGCCTCCTTTCTTACATGGAACCGGAGCTGCAGGAGGCAGGAGAGGCAAAGCACGGGCGGGAGGAACAGAAGGACCTCTCTCCGGGATACCGTGTTTATACAGAACAGGTATTTCCCCGGCTGGCAAAGGAACTGAAACTGAAGGAGGGATGGGACTATAAGGAGCTGTACCTGTCCATACTGGAGGATTTGGCAAAACAATACCGTATAAGCCGTTTTAAAATTTATACAGTGGAGGAACTGCTGCGCCTGATTCATAAAAAAGCTGGTGCCGCTGCATTAAAAGCCATGATTCCCATACTTGACAGCAGCACTCAGGTGTAGTATATTATGCATAAAGATGCATAAATATAAATAACTATGCGTTTTTGAATAGAAATGCATGGTTATTTATTGCAGAAAATCAAGCCGGGGCCATGGCAGGACATGGGCGGCATAACAGGGAGGACGCTATGGACTTAAAAGGAAGACATTTTTTGACACTGAAGGATTATACACCGGAGGAGATTACATATCTGCTGGATTTGGCAGCGGACCTGAAGGATAAAAAGAAACAGGGGGTTCTGGTAGATTCGCTGCGCGGAAAGAATGTGGCCCTTATCTTTGAGAAAACCAGTACCAGAACGCGGTGCGCCTTTGAGGTGGCAGCCCATGACCTGGGTATGGGGACCACTTATCTGGACCCGTCTGGGTCACAGATTGGAAAGAAGGAAAGCATTGCGGATACAGCAAGAGTTTTGGGAAGAATGTATGAGGGCATCGAATACCGCGGTTTCGGACAGGAAATCGTGGAGGAACTGGCAAAGTACGCCGGTGTGCCTGTCTGGAACGGCCTGACCAATGAGGACCACCCCACCCAGATGTTGGCGGATCTTCTCACCATACGGGAGCATTTGGGATGTTTGAAAGGCTTAAAGCTTGTGTATATGGGAGATGCGCGTTATAATATGGGTAACTCCCTGATGATTGCCTGCACAAAGATGGGCATGCATTTCGTGGCCTGTGCTCCGGCTAAGTATTTCCCGGACCCATCTCTGGTCAAGGAATGCGAGGCCTATGCGGCGGCCAGCGGCGGTTCCGTTACTCTCACAGAGCATGTGGCGGAAGCGGTTAAGGGAGCGGATATCATTGATACGGATGTGTGGGTATCCATGGGTGAGCCTGACGAGGTATGGGAGGAGAGGATTGAGGAGCTGACTCCATATAAGGTGACAAAGGCTGTCATGGACCTGGCCGGACCTAATGCCATTTTCCTGCACTGCCTGCCCTCTTTCCATGACCTTAAGACCAAGATTGGCAAGGAGATGGGAGAACGTTTTAATGTGTCCGAGCTGGAGGTAACAGACGAAGTATTCGAGTCAGGCCAGTCGGTTGTGTTTGACGAGGCTGAGAACCGGATGCATACCATCAAAGCAGTTATGCTTGCAACGTTAGGAGAATCATAATATATGCAGGGACAGAGAGGACGGAGTGAACGCCATTCCGGGGTATTCCTGGACATGGTGCACCTGATACTTGGGATTGCCATTGTAATCCTGGCTGTGCTGTCATTCATTAACCCGGAGGGAAATCATATGCTTTTCCCTCTGGTGTTTTTGCTGGCAGCATTGTTAAATGCGGTAAACGGAATATTTGAGCTTAAGACCAGGGGAAGGGATAAGAAAAAGTTCGGTGCCAGCATCCTGCAGCTGGCTTTGGCGGCAGGTCTTATGGTCCTTGGCATCGTAAGCGCCATCAGTATCTGGGCATAGAGGAGCGGCATATGAAGACAGAGATTTTGCGGATGCTCAAAAGCACCGAAGATTACCTGTCCGGACAGCAGCTGTGCGGGATGCTGGGAGTTTCCCGCACTGCTGTCTGGAAGGCTGTAGGTGAACTGAGGGAAGAAGGATATGTAATAGAGGCGGTCCGGAACAGGGGATACCGGCTTGTGGAAGGTGCTGACGTCATAACCCAGGCTGAGCTTGCATCCATGCTGCACACGCAGTGGATTGGGACCAGGCTGGAATATTTTGATGAGACGGATTCCACCAATATAAGAGCCAGGAAACTGGCAGAAGAGGGAGCGCCCCACGGAACACTGGTGGTTGCAGACCGCCAGACCGCCGGAAAAGGGCGGAGGGGGAAAAGCTGGGTCTCCCCGGCCGGTACAGGCATCTGGATGAGCATGGTGCTCAGGCCGGTCATGTCTCCCATGAGCGCATCCATGCTGACCCTTATCGCGGGGCTGTCAGTGGTCAGGGGCGTGAAGGAGAGCACGGGACTTGAGGCCATGATTAAATGGCCCAACGATGCGGTTCTGAATGGCAAGAAGATATGCGGAATCCTCACGGAGATGAGTACGGAAGTGGAATGCATCCGCTATGTGATACCCGGTATTGGAATCAATGTAAATATAGATGACTTTCCGGAGGAAATCAGGGCAACAGCCACCTCCCTTAAGCTGGAGGCAGGCAGGAGCATTAAGCGCAGCTTAGTCATTGCCGCAGTGGCGGACAGTTTTGAATATTATTATGATATCTTCATGAAGACATGTGATATGTTGGGTCTCAGGGATGACTACAATAAGGCCCTTGTCAACCTGAACAGAGAGGTCCTGGTGCTGGACCCCAGAGGTCAGTACAAAGGAAAGGCCCTGGGCATTGACAATGAAGGCAGCCTTCTGGTCAGACGGGAGGACGGAAACATATCAGCCGTCATTTCAGGGGAGGTATCGGTAAGAGGTATATATGGATATGTATGATACAGGACATTTGTATGACCGCCTCCAGGTACTGGAGAGGGAGGAGATGCCTCTTGGACGCAGGGAACGTCTCAGTGCTGTGGAACGCCCCCTGCTGGCCTGGTATTCATCCAGGGCCCGCTCCCTTCCATGGAGGGATGATCCGAAGCCATACCGGGTATGGATATCGGAAATCATGCTCCAGCAGACCAGGGTAGAGGCGGTCAAGCCCTATTTTGAGCGCTTCATGGAAGCGTTTCCCACTGTGTCCCATCTGGCACAGGCAGAAGACGATCATCTCATGAAGATGTGGGAAGGCCTGGGATATTATAACCGGGCCAGAAATTTAAAGGCAGCGGCCCAGATGATTATGTCAGAATACGGCGGCTGCCTTCCTGCATCCTTTGATGAACTGATACGGCTGCCGGGAATCGGAAGCTATACAGCAGGGGCCATTGCATCCATTGCCTACGGCATTCCGCTGCCGGCCGTGGACGGCAATGTGCTCCGCGTCATTTCCAGGCTCCTGGGGGACCGGGAGGATATAAAGAAAGCCTCGGTGAAGGCTGGCATCGAGGCAGAGCTTAAAGCCGTGATGCCGCAGGATGAGGCCAGCCATTACAACCAGGGTCTCATAGAAATCGGGGCCCTGGTGTGCATACCCGGCGGCGAACCCAGATGCAGCCAGTGTCCTCTGGCCTCCATCTGCCTTACAAGAAAGAACGGCTGGTGGAAGGAGATTCCGTACAAATCTCCGGCCAAGGCGAGGAAGATCGAGGAGCGGACCGTTTTTATCATAGAATACCGGGATAAGGTGGCCATACGCAAGCGCCCTCCCAAGGGACTGCTGGCCTCCCTTTACGAGCTTCCCAACATTGAGGGAAAGACTTCCGGGGAGACGGTGCCGCAGGTGCTGGGACTTGACAGGGAGCAGGTGGCGTCGGTGGAGCTGCTGCCGGAGGCAAAGCATGTGTTTTCACATGTGGAGTGGCATATGACCGGGTACAGGGTGGTTCTCTCACAGGAGGAGGAGCCCTTATCCTGTTTCATGGTATCCAGGGAGGAACTGGAGCACACATACGCTTTGCCCAATGCATTTAACGCATATACAAAGCTCATTGGATAAGATTGACAAAAATGGTTACACTGAAAGGGAGGAATGCAGGATGAAAAAAATGTTGTTTGTATTCAATCCCCGTTCCGGCAAGGAACAGATCAAGGGACAGCTGATGGAAATACTGGATATTTTCACCAAGGCCGGATATGAGCTTCGTGTCCACGTTACCCAAAAGCAGAAGGATGCCATGGAAGTGGTGGCCCGGCTGGGTAAAAAGGTGGATGTGGTGGTGTGCAGCGGCGGAGACGGCACACTCAATGAAACCATATCCGGAATGATGAAGCTTAAGAAAATGCCGCTTCTGGGCTATATTCCTGCCGGATCCACCAATGACTTTGCCACCAGCCTGGGAATACCAAAACGCATGCCCCTGGCTGCCTGGGATATTGTGGAGGGAACCCCCTTTGCCATTGACACCGGAACCTTTTGCGAGGACATGAATTTTATGTATATAGCGGCTTTTGGGGCTTTTACAGAGGTGTCCTATCTGACATCCCAGGACAGGAAGAATCTTTTGGGACACCAGGCCTATATGCTGGAAGGCGTAAAGAGCCTGGCAGGACTGAAGCCCTATCATATGAAGGTGGAGTGGGACGGACAGGTGCTGGAGGAAGATTTTGCCTTTGGCATGGTGACCAATACCATCAGTGTAGGCGGGTTTAAGGGGCTGGTGAACCAGTCTGTGGCCCTCAATGACGGTCTCTTTGAGGTGCTGCTCATACGGATGCCCAGGACACCGGTGGATTTGAGCAATATCATATCCTACATGTTTCTCAGGGAAGAACCCAACGAGTATGTGTATAAGTTCAAGACATCCTCCATACGCCTTACTTCGGAACAGGAGGTGGACTGGGTGCTGGATGGCGAGTATGGCGGATCCAGGACCGAGGTCACCATTGGAAATATCAGGGAGAACGTGCAGATTCTGTTGAGAAATCATCCGGAAGAGGGATCAGGGCGGAAACAGATAGAATAAAAATAAATGTCGAAAATTGTTGAAATAAGGTTTTCGATGGTATATAATGATAAGTTGTGGGAGTTTCCACATTTACCTTTAAGCGAAAGGACGTTTATCAGTGGAAAAGGACGATTTTTTAAAGAAGCTGGAAAAGCTGGTCGAACATGCAAAAACCAAACACAACACATTGGATGCAGGGGAGATTAATGATTTTTTTACCGGGGATAATCTGTCACCGGAACAGATGGACCAAATTTACAGTTACCTGGAGGGCCGCAACATTGACGTGGTTCCCGTACTGGACGAAGCGATGCTTACCGAGGACACTGTTCTGCTTGATGACATTGATTTGGACCTGGATTTAGACGACGACAGCTTCATTAAAGATGCAGAAGAGGAAGAAATCGACCTGGATGCAGTGGATCTGTTAGAGGGAATCGGAACAGAGGACCCGGTCCGCATGTATCTCAAAGAAATTGGCACCGTGCCCCTTCTTACGGCAGACGAAGAGCTTGATTTGGCCCAGCGCAAGGCTGACGGCGATGAGTTTGCAAAGGAGAGGTTAATCGAGGCCAACCTGCGTCTTGTGGTCAGCATTGCAAAGCGCTATACAGGCAGGGGCATGAGCTTCCTGGACCTGGTACAGGAGGGCAATTTAGGACTGATCAAGGGCGTGGAAAAGTTTGACTATACAAAGGGTTACAAACTAAGTACATATGCTACATGGTGGATCCGCCAGTCCGTTACAAGGGCTTTGGCAGATCAGGCGAGGACAATCCGAGTACCGGTGCATATGGTAGAGACCATCAACAAGATGTCCAAGATGCAGAGAAAGCTGACGCTGGAGCTGGGCTATGAGCCTTCTGTGACAGAGCTGGCAGAGGCTCTTGATATGACGGAAGATAAGGTCATGGAAATCATGCAGATTGCCAGGGAGCCGGCTTCCCTTGAAACACCCATTGGTGAGGAGGACGACTCCAATCTGGGTGATTTTGTGGCGGACAACAATGTGGTGACTCCGGAGGGCAATGTGGAATCCGTGATGCTGCGGGAACACATTGACGCTCTTTTGGGAGACCTTAAGGAGAGGGAGCGCCAGGTCATTGTACTGCGGTTCGGCCTGGAAGACGGTCATCCCCGTACATTGGAGGAAGTGGGCAAGGAATTCAATGTAACCAGGGAACGCATCCGTCAGATTGAGGCCAAGGCTCTGAGAAAGCTGCGCAATCCGGTGAGAAGCAAACGAATCAGGGATTTCCTGTAAGACTTACCGTGCATAGGCCCAGAGGGGTTTGGGCCTGCTGTTATGATAAGAAAATTCGGGAGTATTTTAAAAAGAGGGGCCGTAAACGGGCGGCCTCTCTTTTTGGCAGGTAAAAATAACAGAGGGTTCAGGAAAGGACAAAAAAGGAATGACACAGCCAGGACAGAAGCGCAACTACCAAAAGGAATTGGACCGGCTTATAGAGGGACTGCGGGAAGAGGGACGGGTCCCTAAGCTGCTGCTGCACAGCTGCTGTGCTCCCTGCAGCAGCTATGTGCTGGAATATCTGAGCCAATATTTTGATGTGACCGTGTATTATTATAATCCCAATATTTTTCCTGAGACAGAGTATGAGGCCAGGGTGAAGGAGCAGGAACGGCTGATACGGGAAATGGAGACGGAAAGGCCGGTCAGGTTCCTGGCAGGCAGCTATGAACCGGAGGAATTCTTTTCAGTTGCCAGGGGCCATGAGAAGGATCCGGAGGGTGGGGAGCGGTGCTTCCGCTGCTATGAACTGCGGCTTGACCGCGCCGCCAGGGCAGCGGTTTCAGGAGACTTTGATTATTTCACAACCACCCTGTCCATCAGCCCTTTAAAGAATGCCCAGTGGCTCAATGATATCGGATGCAGACTGGCCGGGCAGTATGGAATTCCTTATCTGGTTTCGGATTTCAAGAAGAAAAACGGCTATAAGCGTTCCGTGGAATTATCCGCGTTGTACGGACTTTACCGTCAGGATTACTGCGGCTGTGTTTATTCCCGGGCAGAAGCAATTGAAAGACAAAAAGCGCCTGCCGTGCAGCGTCTGCAAAGTTCCTTCGTACGAATGAACACGCGTGGTCAGGAATGATGCCGGAGCTTTTTTCTGACATCAAGATTGTGAAAAAGTTGCTTAGGATTTTTCCGATTAACTTGACATAGGAAGTCAGATGTAATAGAATCTTTCATAAGGGACATGGGCAGTGGCAGTGTCCAGAGTACAAAATAGTGAATAAGGAGAGTGTATTATGATCAGCAAAACATTAACGGTTGTAAATCCATCCGGATTACACTTAAGACCAGCAGGAGTTCTTTCACAGACAGCTATGAAGTTCAAGAGCGACATCACAATTGAATGTGGGGAGAAGAAGATTGTTGCTAAGAGCGTTCTGAACGTTATGGCAGCCGGAATTAAGTGCGGCACTGAGATTAACCTGATTTGTGACGGCGAGGACGAGGAAGAGGCTATGAAGACCCTGACCGAGGCCATTGAGAGCGGATTAGGCGAGATGTAATCTGCCTTTTGCAGTAACATAATTAAATGAAATTCACAAGAATGACCGCAGGCGGTACCTAGAGACAGGTGCCGCCTTTTTTGTTTTGAAATTAGTTTATCAAATCCCCCCCATTTTTGCAAAGAAAGGAAGAAAGACCTATGGAATCCAAACAGAAACAGCCAGGACTGTATGAACCACGTTTTGAGCATGATAACTGCGGCATCGGCGCAGTGGCCAATATAAAGGGGATAAGGAGCCACCGCACAGTGGACCAGGCCCTTCATATTGTTGAAAATCTGGAACACAGGGCAGGAAAAGACGCTGAGGGCAAGACAGGAGACGGCGTGGGTATCATGCTCCAGATTTCCCACGGATTTTTTAAGAAGGTGACTGAACACCTGGGCTTTCAGATAGGAGACGAGAGAGCGTATGGCGTGGGTATGTTTTTCTTCCCCCAGGATGAACTGATCCGCAGCCAGGCCATGAAGATGTTTGAGATTATTGTGCGCAAAGAGGGTATGACCTTCCTGGGATGGAGAGAGGTACCCACTGCGCCTGAAATTCTCGGCAGGAAGGCCGTGGACGTGATGCCCTATATTGCCCAGGGCTTTGTGGGCAAGCCCGCCGGAATGAAGGCAGGACTGGATTTTGACAGAAAGCTTTACATTGCCCGCCGTGTTTTTGAGCAGAGCAATGAAGACACCTATGTGGTATCCTTAAGCAGCAGGACCATTGTCTATAAAGGTATGTTTCTGGTGGGTGAGCTGAGGCTGTTTTTTTCGGATCTCCAGGATGAAGATTATAAGTCAGCCATTGCTATTGTACATTCCAGATTCAGCACCAACACCAATCCCAGCTGGATGCGGGCCCATCCCTACCGCCTTATTGTCCACAACGGTGAAATCAATACCATCCGCGGCAATGTGGATAAGATGGTGGCCAGGGAGGAGAACATGGAATCCGAGTATTTCAGATACGACATGCACAAGGTGCTGCCCATTATAAACCAGGAAGGCTCTGATTCCGCCATGCTGGACAATGCCCTGGAATTTATGGTTATGAGCGGCATGGACCTGCCCCTGGCCGTCATGGTCACCATCCCCGCGCCCTGGGAAAACGACAAGTACATGGACAGCGAAATCAAGGATTTCTACCGGTATTATGCCACCATGATGGAGCCATGGGACGGACCTGCTTCCATCCTGTTTACGGACGGCGACGTGGTGGGGGCTGTGCTGGACCGAAACGGGCTTCGTCCCTCCCGGTATTACATAACAGAGGACGGCTATATGATACTGGCCTCTGAGGTGGGAGCCATAGACATTGACCAGACTAAGGTGGTGAAAAAGGACCGCCTGCGCCCCGGAAAAATGCTGCTGGTGGATACAAAGCAGGGAAGGCTTATTGATGACGATGAGCTTAAGCACTACTATGCGTTCCGCAACCCATACGGGGAGTGGCTGGATTCCAACCTGTGGAGCATAAAGGACCTGCCGGTGCCAAACAAATGCATACCCGCCATGAAGGATGAAGAACGTCTGAGGCTTCAGAAAACATACGGTTACACATATGAGCAGTATAAGACCATGATTCTCCCCATGGCTCTTAACGGGGCAGAGGCAGTGTCCGCCATGGGTGTGGACAGCCCCCTGGCCGTGCTTTCCAAGAAGCACCAGCCCTTATTCAACTATTTTAAGCAGCTTTTTGCCCAGGTGACCAATCCGCCCATTGACGCCATACGTGAGGAAATCGTGACATCCACAACCGTCTACGTAGGCGAGGAGGGCAATATTCTGGAGGAGGCCGCAAAAAACTGCAAAATCCTAAAAGTGGAGAATCCCATCCTGACAGAGTTGGATTTACTTAAAATTAAGAACATGAAGAAGCCTGGGTTCAAAGTGGAGGTAATTCCCATTACCTATTATAAGAATACCTCCCTGGAAAAGGCCATTGACCGCCTGTTCCTGGAGGCGGACAGGGCTCACAAGGACGGTGCCAATATCATCATACTCTCAGACCGGGATATTGATGAGAACCACGTACCCATCCCCTCCCTGCTGGCTGTATCAGCCCTGCAGCAGTATCTGGTAAGGACCAAGAAACGCACCAGCGTGGCTCTGATACTGGAAAGCGGCGAGCCAAGGGAGGTCCATCATTTTGCCGCCCTTCTGGGGTACGGGGCCTGTGCCGTCAACCCCTATCTGGCCCATGAGTCCATTCGTTCCCTGATTGATTCCGGCATGCTGGACAAGGACTATTACGCGGCTGTCTGCGACTATGATCTGGCTGTGCTTCACGGCATTGTGAAGATTGCCTCCAAGATGGGCATTTCCACCATCCAGTCCTATCAGGGCGCCCAGATTTTTGAGGCCATCGGCATCTCAAAGGATGTGGTGGATAAATATTTTACGGACACTGTGAGCCGTGTGGGAGGTATTACATTAAAGGACATTGCGGGGGATGTGGACGTCCTTCACTCCGCTGCCTTTGACCCTCTGGGGCTGGATGTGGATTTGACCCTGGAAAGCGCGGGCAGTCACAAGTCCCGCTCCGGTGAGGAGGATCACCTTTATAATCCGCTGACCATCCATCTCCTTCAGGATGCAGCCAGGTCGGGTAATTATGATATCTTTAAACAATATACGGCCCAGGTGGACAGAGAAGATAAGATGTACCATCTGCGCTCCCTGATGGATTTTAAGTTTCCTGAGGACGGAGGCATCCCGCTGGAACAGGTGGAGTCTGTGGAATCCATTGTCAGGCGTTTTAAGACAGGGGCCATGTCCTATGGGTCCATCTCCCGGGAAGCCCATGAATGCCTGGCCATAGCGATGAACCGTATTCACGGCAAATCCAACACAGGAGAGGGCGGGGAGAGCCTGGACCGCCTGATTCCCGGGCCGGCAGGGAACAACCGCTGTTCCGCCATCAAACAGGTGGCTTCCGGGCGTTTTGGGGTTACCAGCCGATACCTGGTAAGCGCCCAGGAGATTCAGATAAAGATGGCCCAGGGAGCAAAGCCGGGCGAGGGCGGCCAGCTGCCCGGAGGCAAGGTCTATCCGTGGGTGGCAAAAACCAGACACTCTACCACGGGAGTAAGCCTTATATCGCCTCCGCCCCATCATGACATCTATTCCATCGAGGATCTGGCCCAGCTCATATATGATTTAAAGAATTCCAATACCAGGGCCAGGATATCCGTCAAGCTGGTATCTGAGGCTGGAGTGGGAACCGTGGCCGCCGGCGTGGCCAAGGCCGGGGCCCAGGTAATCCTGATCTCAGCCTATGACGGAGGGACAGGAGCCGCCCCCAGGAATTCCATTTACAACGCAGGACTTCCGTGGGAGCTGGGTGTGGCAGAGGCCCATCAGACCCTGATTATGAACGGACTTCGCGACAAGGTGATTCTGGAGACGGACGGAAAGCTTATGACCGGAAGGGATGTGGCAATGGCCTGTATGCTGGGGGCGGAGGAATTCGGCTTTGCCACGGCGCCGTTAGTGACCCTGGGATGCGTGATGATGCGTGTCTGCAACCTGGATACATGTCCTATGGGCATTGCCACCCAGAACCCGGAGCTGAGAAAGCGTTTCAGGGGCAAACCGGAGTATGTGGTGAACTTCATGCTGTTCATAGCGCAGGAGCTGCGCGAGTACATGGCAAGGCTGGGTGTGCGCACTGTGGATGATCTGGTGGGGCGTACAGACCTTCTAAAGAGGCGTGAGAACCTTCCCCTTGGCCGGGCCAATCAGGTGGATTTAAGAAGGATACTGGATAACCCTTATGAAGGTCAGAAGGTGGCCGGATACAGCGGGAAACAGGTCTTTGATTTCCGTCTGGAGGATACCATGGATGAGCAGGTGTTTTTGAGAAAATTTAAGAGCGCTCTTGGAAACGGCCAGAAAAAGCGCATTCAGGTGGAGGTGACCAATGTGAACCGTGCCCTGGGGACCATATTCGGCTCCGAGATAACCAGGAAATACCCGGAAGGGCTTTCTGACGATACATTTACCGTCAGCTGCAGCGGAAGCGGGGGACAGAGCTTTGGCGCATTTATCCCAAGGGGACTGACCCTGGAGCTGGCAGGGGATTCCAATGACTATTTCGGCAAGGGACTTTCCGGAGGCAAGCTGGTGGTATTTCCTCCGAAAGGCGTGCTCTTTCAGGCTGAGGAGAATATCATAATCGGCAATGTGGCCCTATATGGAGCCACCAGCGGAAAGGCTTTCATAAACGGAATCGCAGGGGAGCGCTTCTGCGTCCGGAATTCAGGTGCCACCGCTGTGGTGGAGGGCATGGGAGACCATGGCTGTGAATATATGACAGGCGGCTGCGTGGTGGTGCTGGGAGCCACGGGCAAGAACTTCGGGGCCGGCATGAGCGGCGGCATCGCCTATGTGCTGGACGAGGACCGCAGCTTTTACAAGCGCCTCAATAAGGAGCTGGTATCCTTCGAGGAAGTGACCGGCAAATATGATGTACTGGAACTGAAAGGCCTGATTGAAGAACATGTGGCCTGTACCAACTCTCTGAAAGGCAGGCGGATCCTGGAGCATTTCAGTGAATACCTGCCTATGTTCAAGAAGGTTGTTCCCCATGATTACCGGCGCATGATGAATGCCATTGTGCAGATGGAGGAAAAGGGACTGAACAGTGAACAGGCGCAGATTGAGGCATTTTACGCCAATTTAAGAGGGTAAGGAGGCAGAACAAACATGGGTAAATCAACAGGATTCTTGGAATATGAGAGAGAAGTGGGAAGGGGGAAAACTCCTGAGGATCGGATTAAAAACTGGAATGAGTTTCACGCTTCCTTAAGCGAGGAGGAACAGAGACGCCAGGGGGCCAGGTGTATGGACTGCGGTGTGCCCTTCTGCCAGTCAGGCATGATGATTGGAGGGATGGTCAGCGGATGCCCCCTGCACAATCTGGTGCCTGAATGGAATGATCTGGTGTATACCGGCAACTGGAAACAGGCATACAACCGGCTAAAAAAAACCAACAGCTTCCCGGAGTTCACCTCCAGGGTATGTCCGGCACCCTGCGAAGCGGCCTGCACCTGCAGTCTGTACGGAGATGCAGTGACCATAAAAGAAAATGAGAGAGCTATCATTGAAAAAGCATACAGCAGCGGATATGCCCTCCCTAATCCGCCCTCCATCCGCACCGGAAAAAAGGTGGCGGTTATCGGATCCGGTCCCGCGGGGCTGGCAGCTGCGGACCAGCTGAACAAACGGGGGCAC
Source organism: Enterocloster sp. 210928-DFI.2.20 (assembly GCF_020554465.1). Lineage (NCBI taxonomy): Bacteria > Bacillati > Bacillota > Clostridia > Lachnospirales > Lachnospiraceae > Enterocloster > Enterocloster sp. 210928-DFI.2.20. Next base: position 204,414 of record NZ_JAJCHK010000003.1, on the reverse strand, counting down.
AGCGTCACAGTATTTGAGCGGAACGACCGTGTGGGCGGCCTGCTGATGTACGGCATACCCAATATGAAGCTGGAAAAATGGGTGATTGAGCGCAAGGTAGATGTGATGAAGAAGGAGGGAATCACCTTTGTGACGGGAGCGGATGTGGGCAGGAATTACCGGGCCGGCAAAATCAGGAAGGAATTTGACCGCATCATCCTGGCCTGCGGGGCCTCCAACCCAAGGGATATCGACGTGCCGGGCAGGGACAGTGCAGGCATATACTTTGCGGTGGATTTTCTGAAAGCCACCACAAAGAGCCTGCTGGATTCCGGACTGGAGGACGGAAGTTTTATATCGGCAAAGGATAAGCATGTGCTGGTAATCGGAGGCGGAGACACTGGAAATGACTGTGCAGGCACATCCATCCGGCACGGCTGCGTCTCAGTCACCCAACTGGAGATGATGCCCAAGCCTCCCGCAGAGCGGGCGGAGAACAACACCTGGCCGGAATGGCCCAGAATCCTCAAAACAGATTACGGCCAGGAGGAAGCCATAAGCATATTCGGTTCAGACCCAAGGCAGTACCAGACCACTGTAAAGGAATTCATAAAAGACGGGGAAGGCAAGGTGTGCAAAGCCATAATCACAAACCTGGTTCCCAAAAAAGACGAGGAAACAGGCCGCACCATCATGGCAGCTGTGGAAGGCAGCGAGCGTGAAATTCCTGCCGATCTGGTGCTCATAGCCGCCGGCTTCACAGGAGCCCAGGCCTACGTGGCAGACGCCTTCGGCATAGACCTGGACGCCAGGACAAATGCAGCCACAGAACCCGGCACCTACCGCACCAGCGCAGACCAGATATTCACAGCCGGCGACATGCACAGAGGCCAGTCCCTGGTCGTATGGGCCATACAAGAAGGCCGTGAAGCCGCCAAAGCCGTAGACCGTGATATGATGGGGTATACAAACCTGGCCTAGCTACAAGCAGTGCGCATAGAGACACGGAAGGCCGGGAGGGCAAGCTCGCTTACCCTCCCGGCCTTCCGTGTCTCTATGCATACGGCGCCAGCCGTCCATCTTGAAGGAGCGCAGCGGATTCAAGATGGCAGCACTGCGAACTCACGGAACCGCCAAGAGCCGCCAAAGCTGACGGACAGAGTGATATCATAAAAAATAGAATCATAAAGCATAAAATCATAAAGCAAACACACAATCATAAAGACAACACATGGACACAATAGTCATAACAAGAGCAGATGAATCCACTTGACAGATTCAACATTAAAAATTAGAGTGGAAGGAACAAGAATATTCATAGTAGGCTGATAAAGTGCACTCGACAAACAGAATTTATGGAGGAATTTTTATGAAAAAGATATTAAGTTTTCTTATTGCTGGTATTATGGCCTGTTCTTCAGCCGGTTGTTCACAAAAAAATGCAAATCCGATTAGCTTACCAGAGGAAAGCACCATACAGTCAATTGATGTAACGGTTGGAGAAGAAACGGAAAAATATTCTGACAGTGAGTGGATAAGCCAATGTATATCGTCTATGAACAATGCACAAGCAACAGCGAAAGAATCCGTACAGGATATACCACAAGCTGATGAGTATATAAAAATTGATATAAACACAGAAGATGCAAAAAGCACACTGTTTGTCTATTTAGAAAAAAATGATTATTACATTGAACAGCCCTATCAGGGCATTTACAAGACAGACTCAGCATTTTATCAGACAATAACAGGAAATCATTAATCTCCAGACTACCCAACTATTTAAGAGCATTTTATTGGTAAACAGTGCCTTTGGCGGAAAAGGGGAACGAAAAGGCGAACGAAAAAATACATTTACAGAAGAGGAGAATAGGAATGAAAAACACAGATAGAGGTTATTTTGAACGCTTTTCCTTTGGCGATAGCCCCGAAATGGCAGACGAACTTTTAGCCCTGGTACTTGCCGGAAAGAAAACGGCAACAGTTTCGGTTATATTGGAGGATGAGCAGGCGCCAAGCGTTGGTGATTTATCACTGGTACTTGACGGTCGGAGCACTCCGGCTTGTGTGATTAAGACAGTGCATGTTGAAACCGTCAGGTTTTGCGGCCTGACTTGGGATATGGTAAAACTTGAGGGTGAGGACGAAAACTTTGAACAATGGAAATCGGGCAATATACGCTATTGGACACGGGACGCTGCCAAGCGCGGTTATACTTTTACCGATCAGACACCTATTACGTTTGAACGCTTTGAGGTTGTGGAGGTGCTGTAACAAATAACATATAGTCGATATTATGACACTATGAAAATAAACAGACATATGTTAAAGTAAATCAATCAGATCATATCAAATTATATCAGAGAATATCAGAGTATATCAGAACATATCAGAACATACCCCCGCACCCCCATAAAGAACTCAGTAAAAAAATCCCCACAGTTTCTATTTGACGTCAATAGTCAAAAACTGTATAATTGAGTAAGAATTTGGAAACCTGTGGTGTAACCCAGGGCAGGAGAAGGTTATGATTGCATTGAAAGTAGAGGATGTAAAGACATTTACATCCAAACTGTTCCTGAAGGAAGATTTTGACAGCTTCCTGGTTAAGGAAGTGAACATTGTCACCTACAACAATTTTTCCATCGACGGACACATCAGACAGGGATATTATACAGATGAAGAGCTGGAGGAGAACCAGATTGAATTCTTTTCCTCCTGGAAAGTGCTTCGCCCCGTATGTTTTTCACTAATAAAAGGAAAAAAGCTGCCGGGGAGTTTCCATATCGTCCTGCTGCTTCCTCCTTCGGACACGGAAAAATTCGCTTCCACTTCCGGAAGCGGGATAAGCAGTGAGCAGATACAGGGACTTTATCTGAATATCCGTTACGAAGACGGAGCATTATATTGTGTGACGGGAACTTCGCTGCACCTTTTTACCATGGACAAGACCCTGGAAAATGAGTGGGATAAGGCAGTAGCAAAGTTTATGCGTTCCCATGAGATAGTATGTACCTAACGTACCCGCAGACCCAGTAACGGTACTGTGCTGCGTAAGCCCCGCTGTTTAAAGAGGGATTTACGCAATACAGTACCTATATTTAGTATGTCCCAGGAGAAGGGGGAGGATAACATATGGATAAAATGGAATTGTCTAAGAGACTGGAACAGCTGGTCGGTGAAGCGGCCGCCCAGGAAGGTCGTCTGGAGATGACCCAGGTGCTGGACCATTTCCGGGATGTTCAGATGACGCCGGAAGAGATGGAGGATGTCTATCTGAAGCTGGAGCGCAAGGGTGTCCACATACAGGCTCCCGAGGAACCGGAAGAGGAATTGCCGGAGGGGGACTTTCTTTTAGACGATGATGCCGAGCTGGACCAGCCGTCTCTGGCGAAGGAGGAATTCAGATGGGGAAGAGACCGCCTGGATCCGGATGAGATGCTGGATGGCGGCAGTATGGTTTCCGGCGGGGATGAGGAAGAGGAGGAATACGACGGATATGGCCAGGAGCGGCTTCTGGAAGGCGTGTCCACAGCAGACCCAATCCGTGAATACTTAAAAGAGATTGGTTCCATTGCACTGCTTACACCGGAGGAGGAATCAGACCTTGCAAGACGCAAGTCAGAAGGTGATGTGGAAGCGGGCCGCAAGCTGGTGGAGGCTAACCTGCGCCTGGTGGTCAGCATTGCCAAACGATATACCGGCAGGGGTATGAGTTTTCTGGACCTGGTTCAGGAGGGGAATCTGGGGCTTATGAAAGCAGTGGAAAAGTTTGACTATGCCAAAGGTTACAGGCTCAGCACCTATGCCACATGGTGGGTGAAGCAGTCCATTACCAGGTCCCTGGCGGACCAGTCCAGGACCATCCGGCTTCCGGTCCACATGGTGGAGGCGGTAAATAAAATCCGCCGTGCCCAGCGCAGCCTGTCTGTGAAGCTGGGACGTGAACCGTCTATGGAGGAAGTGGCTGAGGAAGTAAACATGTCCGGGAAAAGAGTGGCGGAGCTGATTCAGGCATCGGGAGATACCGTATCCCTGGAGACCCCGGTAGGTGACGAGGAAGGCTCCAATCTGGGGGATTTTGTGGCAGATGACGCCAATGCCTCCACAGAGGATAAGGCAGAGAGTTTTCTTTTGCGGGAGGAGATTGACAGCATGCTTCAGGGGCTGAATCCACGGGAGCGTGAGGTCATCATTCTGCGTTTCGGCCTGGAGACCGGGCATCCCCTGACCCTGGAGGAAGTGGGGAAACGGTTCAACGTGACCAGGGAGCGCATTCGGCAAATTGAGACAGCGGCTCTCAGAAAGCTTCGTAATCCTTCTAAAAGCAAGAAAATCAGGGATTTCCTTCCGTAAAAAAGGGATATAAGTGTAAGAGATAAAACGCACCATTCGTGCTTTACCTCTTACACTTTTTTTATGATTATGGAAGTAACTGCTCTGGTTAGACCCTTTTTATGTATGTGGATTGATGCTATTATCAAATTTTCATTAAATCTCATTTTGTTACCTGGTTGTAACCCAAATTTGGTAGACTAAATTTAGTTGATTACGGATTTATCCCAGATGATACAGGTGATAAAGATAATGAGAGGAGTGACAGGGTGAACAGTCAAAAAAGGGGTGGGGGAAGAATGAGGACATTATATGATTTACAGAAACGGTGGTTAGCGTTCCTGCTTGCGGCAGCTATGGTACTAACAAATGCGGGTACCGGAATAAATACTGTTTATGCGGCAGACTCGGCAGAAACTGTTGCATTTACGATGGATGGTACCAAGTTGCTGAATGCAGTCCGGGAGTCTATTGTCAGTGATAATCAGGTGTCTGTCAGTGACCTTGATTTTACCAATGGAAAGGTTGCAGAATTCGAAAGCATGTTTTTCGGAGAGGGAAAATTAATGGAAGTATTCCCGGAACCGGAAGGCGGAAGTGTGGATGTGGAGTTAAGAGTGTTCATACGAGTGCCGGAAGATGCTGATGATATGTATATGGTAACAGGTGCTGAAGAGATTATTTTTTTATATGTGAACAACGGGGAAGATACCATTAGCTGCACCACCAATATCATAAGGTTTGATAATGGAGAAGAAAAGGTCAAAAAGACCAAACGGATTACTGTAAAGAATTTTGATGCGGCATATGGGGATGAGGAAGTTAATTACATTTCTAAGCCTGTAGAGGAGACGACAGCTCCTGATTCCACCGTACCATCTAAAGAAGAAACCGCAGATGGCACTACCACAGTTGTTCCGGATGAGAGTGAGACAAGCGCACCAGCAGAGGAACATACGACTGCTTCAGAAGAGGCAGGCACGGCTTCGACAGAGGGTGAGACTGAGACTTCTACAGAAGCAGCTGAAGCAGCTCCTACCGGTGAAGCAACCACAGATTTGGAAACTACTGAGGAAAAAACTCAGGAAGCAACTCAGGAAGCAACAGAAGCAGAGACAAGAGAAACAGAAGCTCCGGAGACGGAGGCAGCAGTTGAACCGGAAGCAGCAGATGGTGAGCCAGTGGCATCTATTATCCGCCGTTACGCTCCTGTAGTTGGTGACAGTGAAACCGGAGATGTTTCGGAACTGCCGAAGGCAGAGATGGTAAAGGAGTCTGAAACAGATACAGAATCAGAAGTTGTTGATAAAACAGAGAAAAGTACAGAAAAAGCAACGGAGACGGGCAACCAGGAAGAGACAGAACGTACATCAGAAGAGAAATCGGATGACACAACAAAAGCAGCACAGGAAGTAATTACATCAGCAGCGGATGATACCGCAGAGGAAACAGCGGCTGCACCCGGGAATAGTGAAAGCAGTGAAACTATACCAGAAAGCAGTGAAACTGTACCAGAAACTATAGTCGAAACAGATGTGCCGGAAAAACAGCCGGTAGCAACACCATCTAACGGAACTGAAAAAGAGACACAAAATGACACTGTAAAAACAGGCATAAGTGGTTTGGTTGGTCTTGGTAACTGTGCCACAGCAAAAGCATATAGAACAACGCTCAGTAAGCTGAATATCATGGCTGAGAGGGTCATTGTCTCCACTGTAGCGGACGATGGAGCTGTGATAGCAGTATCTGGTTCGGAAAAAGCCATGGAAAATATTGCGGATGTTAAGGCCGAAGTTATGAGCGATACTGATGGCTTTGTAGAAAGGTTAAACTCTGAACTAGCTGCTTCAGGTGAAAAGGTTGACTGGATTGCTGTTTATGATGTAACTGTAATAGATGGCACTGGAAATGAAACACAGCCCAATGATGAGGTGAACGTATCCATACAGGTTCCGGAGATAGTTGGAAATGAGAGTGAGGTCGGCGCGTTCCATGTAAAAGAATTTACAGAGGGTGCGCAGGAATATGAGATAGAGATAAAAGACGCGGTTGTAGATGCGTCTCAGGGAATGGTAGAGATGGAGACGGACAGCTTCTCTCCTGTAGGTGCTTTCTCTGTTATGTCGGCGGCTGCAGGTTCTACCTATAAATCCTGGGAAGACAGCAGTTGGAAGACAGATCCGATTATACTTGCTCCCACATCAGATGGTATCGAATTTTCATATGAAATATTAAATTCTAATTATAAAAATTTTGAGGCAGTCATAGAAATTACCATTGGGGAAAATGTGGACGCCGATGAACTGAATATTAATCTTCAAGATTATATCATGGAAGAGATTATCCCCAATATAGATGATTATATGTGGAATGAGACACAGGCAGGTGATAAATATCAATTTAATGTAAAAATCATTAATAAGTCCCAGCTTGATTATCAATACAAAGCTAATAGTTTTGTTTATACAATTCTCAATGACGGCGAGGATTCTGGCTTCGATTCATATACCGGTCAGATCATTCCTAAAGGAACTGTAGTGTGGAACATGGGAAATACAGCTCTTGCCTCTCTGTTCAACTGCACAGTAGACAGGGTTCCTTCCTATAACAAATGGAATCTGGACAATTTCAAATTTACAGATTCAAAAGGAATATCCCATGACTATACCGGAGTTGAGGATTTGGTCCGGTATTATCTTGATTTCTACAATGACAAATATGATTTGCAGGTAAAACAGCTTGACCAGTTTCCGGATTATGTGATAGCCGAGATTTTTGGATTTAATCCCACGCCTAATTGGGATATAGGATTTCAGGGCCAGAATGTTGGAGCGCGTACAACGGATTATGAATTAGCCGAAGTGGCTTACAATTATTTTTATAATTCATGTCTGCGGTTATTTGTAAATACAGATAGTTATGATAGGGATGGGCTGGACCGGTATTATTTAGAGAGTGTGGATGCATCAACCTATTCACTTGGAAGCCATATGCGAAGCCGTAATGATTATGGCACCACTATGATGGAACCGTACTTTGCAGGTGCATTTTCCAACATTCAATCCGGTTCTTCAAATAAATTGGAGAATAATATAGTCATGGCTTTGGATGGTGACTATACAACTGATGCATATCAGGTGAATCACTTTGGTTTCACATTTGGTTTTCAGCTGGAAAAGCCGGCGCCAGTATCAGGAACCGTTGTATTTAATGGTGAAAAGGTATTGACTGGACGTGATTTTTCGGAGGATGATGAATATACCTTTTCCTTGAAAAAGAATGATTTTGAAGTTGACAGGATTACTATAAAGCCGTTTGAAAACACCAGGTTTAAACTGGCAGACATGCTTGCCGCTGACGAGACAGGAACACAGGTTGTGTATTCCATCTCTGAAGTGGGAGGTGGTACCACTGTCAATGAGGTGACTTATGATAATACCGTATATCAGGGGATGTATGAAATAATTTTTGATGAATCGAATAACACATTGATTGCCGTATATGCTGGCGGAAGTAATCTGGAACAAGGCGTGATTTTTACTAATGTATACAGCCATGGTTTCACACCAGAGACTCCAGGCGGAGGCAGCGGCGGCGGGGGCGGCGGGGGCGGAGATAATTCAGGCGGACACCGTGCCACTCCGGATATTAATGGTCCCGGCATAACCATTAATCCGGAGGAAGTGCCATTGGCTTCTCTTCCTGATGCGCCTGTTGTTATTGATGAAGATGAAGTTCCTCTGGCACCATTGCCGAAAACCGGTCAGGGGACTGGCGGAACCACATTTACTATGCTGTTGTCTGGTCTGCTCCTTGTTCTGACAGCCATAAGTAAGAAAAAGAGGGAAGAATCCTGATGGTTAATTAAAACAGGGCTTAACCAACCAATCAAAAACGCTCTCCGTGCAAAAGAATCCGGAGAGCGTTTTTGACTCATTATTCGTCCATGTCAGGGCCGGTTAAGGAACACAGATATCTTATCGGACAGAATCATAATAACGATTTTTCACCAGGCTGTTCATAAAACCATCAACATCCATTTCCGCTCCGGTACTGCAAATCCTTACAGTAGTTAAAACAAAATCATTTGACTGGAAAAAGCAGTGAACATTTGACCAGTGTTTCTGATAGTCCCCAACATAACCAGTCAATTGGACATGGCTCCATGGGCCAGAACGGTATTCTTTAGTATCTCTTAAAACAACAGTTGCTTTTAATGTGGTTTGGACCGCATCAGCATTTCCGTCCTGAAAACTGGCATCTGTTGTGCCCTCTGCCGTTCTGAAATAGTCGGCTTAGTTTCTATAATCGTTAATGCTGAAGCCAATCAGCCGGGTTCCTTGCGTATCCTCAAAACGGGCAGAATTTCCATCAATCCATTGCCATGTATGGGCCAAATATGTGCCGTCGTTGTTTAAATACTTCCAATACTCCCCTTCCTGCTGTGTCCAGATAGGATGCGGAAAATGTGTTCACAGTATAGGCGTCCGTAATGGCGGCCGCAGAAATCCATAATGGCCGCTGCATAAATCCTGTCTTTGACATTTTAAGTTTATTTTGATATAGTTACTTATTATAGCGATGCAGGCGTACCTGCATGAGCTGAGTAAAATAGGTTGAACAGGTCTGCTGCTGATGTTTCTGCGTACAGTTTCATCGAAAAGGCAGTTGGCGGGTTCACTGTTTTGTTCGGCTCTTTTTATTTTGGGAGGAAAACATATGAACGCTGTTATATGAAACGTATTACAGCCCCAAAACTGCCGTCAGATGGAAAACCCATCAGGATATATTACATTAAAACGAAAGGTGAATTAATATGAATCTGAAAAATAATAATCAATTACATTTTGAACCGGTAAATAGTGAGAACCGAATGGAAGCCGAAAATCTGTCGGTCTTTTCTGAACAGTCCGGATTTATCGAAAGTGTAGGCGAATGCTTACAAGAAGCGGACAACTTAAATCTATGGCGGCCTGTTTGTATCTATGATGGAGATATACTGGTTGGCTTTGCGATGTACGGCTATTTTCCTTCCCCTTTTCCGGGACGGTTATGGCTGGATCGGCTGCTGATTGACAAGAGATATCAGGGAAAAGGATATGGGAGGCAGGCCGTGCTTGCCTTGCTTGACAGACTCCATGCCGAATATTCAGACAGCACGGTATATCTCAGTGTGTATGAAAATAATACAAGGGCAATCCGCCTTTATGAACAGATTGGTTTCTGCTTTAATGGCGAATATGACACGAAAGGCGAACATGTGATGGTGTATCTTTGGGAGAAAGGAAGGGAGGGAAAATAAAATTTTTGTTATGATATAAGATACTTTTTAATTCCGTAAAAATTAAGGAAAGATACATATATAAGTCCGCCTCTTTATGATAAAATTGCAATATATAATTGAGCGATAGATGTTTGGTAATACGAATGGATGGAAGATTAAACTGCACATACCATGGGAGGAGAATTCTATGAAACGATACGCACAACTTGCATTTTTAAAAGCACTGGTAATTACGGTTGGCTTTGATTTGATTTGTATTATTTACGGGGTGATATCCGGTAATCCATATAGAATTTCATTGCTGGGTGGCGTGCTCCTTTTTGCAGTCCTGTTCTCTATCGGGTTAATAGAATATTTATGGAAGAACCGAAAGAATTAAGGAGGTTACAGATGAAAAAAGTCACATGGTTAAGAACTTTAGTGACTGTAGTGTTATCAGTAACAGTTGTTTCAATGGTATATGTCTTTACAAAAGGCTGGCCTCTTATGCGTCCTCCCAGGATGGAAGATATCAAAGAGGTGACAATGACAGATACAGAATCCGGAGTTAAAAAAGAGTTTGTTGATGAAGAAAATAAAGAGCTGGCTGTTAAACTAATAAATTTTTTAAATTATGTTCCTTTTTCCACGGCATCGGATACATATGAACCGCTTATAATAATCACCTATGTTTTGGACGATGGTACTGAAATAAAAATATCCGCAAACAATACGGAGGTTTTCTTTAATGGTAATGGTCATCAATTAAAGGATGCTGAAATCTTTGGTAATTTAACGAAGGCAGTTTTCTTTTCGGAAGAGACTGCAAGAGAGAGTGCGCAATAAGGAGAGGGCAATGAAAAAAATAGCTTTGGCACTAAGTATAATATTTATAATCTTAACCTTTGCCGGAGTTGCCTATGTTCTCTATAACAGAGGACAGGTAAATGCAGGATATGCTGTTGTACCTATGGTGTTTTCACTGACTTTTACGTCTTATTACAGGAATAAAAAGTAACATCCTTTGGTGAATTACGCCGCCATTGGAGACAATGAGCCGCGCCCCGGAAACGCCTTGTATTCTCATGGTTTTTCCGGATTTTTCCGGTTTTTTTCCAGACTTTTCCGGGCATTTCTCCAAGGATGCATGACATTTCCCCGCTGCTGTGGTAAACTGTTGGTATCTCAACAAAAAGGCGGTGAAGCTATGTCAAAGAAGGGCTATACCAAGGTGGAGAGGGAACAGGTGGGGCGGGATTTGCTGACGGTGGGCCTGGAAATGCTGTCCCAGCGAGGGCTGAAGGGAACCACTCTCCAGGACATACTCCAGGCTGTAGGCATCTCCAAGCCATTCTTTTACGGCAATTATTACACTTCCCTGGCCGAGCTGGTCATCCATATCATCGACTATGAAATTTCACTTTTGCTCCGGGAAGTACGGAACACTGCGGGAAATAAGGGGATGAGTCTGGAGGAGACTATCTATCATTTTTTGGATATGGTGGTCCACAGCCGTCAGCACCATTTCTTTGTGATGACCCAGGAAGAAGAAATGTGGGTTTATAAACATTTAAGCCCGGTAGAGTTTGAGGTTTACCAGCAGGGACAGGCGCGGTTTTATGAACAGGTACTGGCTCTCTGGCAGATTCCCCAGGAAAAATGCAGTCCCAAAGAGCTGGGCAACCTGATCCTCTCAGTGGTACTGATCTATAACTCGGCGGCCCGGTCGCTCCCTTTCTTCTTTCCGGAGGAGCTGGAACAGACGGCCAAGGCCCAGGCAACCGCCCTATCCCGTTATCTGGCCTCTCTGGCCGATGCGGACAAATGACAACAAACAGCGCACCATTTAAGCGGTGCGCTGTTTTTCTATGCGCAGGTCTTGCTTTTTTTCCGGCTTTTATGTATAATTCACTTAATTACTAATTGAAAACAAAAGTAATTAAATGCATACATCGACTGGTCAGGTACCGGTGCAGTGGGATTTGAAAGGATAATAAAGATAAGAATTACAGAACCGTTTATCAGGCTGATTTTCATATGGATTTTATATAAGCCGGATGGAAAGGAGAAACACATGAGCGGCTTATACACTAGATTTATGGAATGGATTATGCCGTTTCTGGAAGCAAACTGGCAGCTCTTTCTTATTATGGCAGGGGCGTTGTTCCTGCTGGGGGCGATCTTCCGCTGGAAATGGGTCTGCGATCCTCAGGGGGAAGATGGATTGGGCTTTCGCGCTTTTGTCTATCGGAACTTTGGAGAAAAAGGGTATCGCATCCTGCAGGGAATCGGCGGAGCTGTCATTATCCTGTGCAGCGCGGTGCTGTGGGTACTGATGTAAAATCAATGATAGAAAAGGAGAATTATCATGGGACTGTTTGGATTTGACCCGGTAAAAGAGGCCGGCGGCTGGGAAGCTGCCATGACTGAGGAAGAAATTGCTGAGATGGAGAAAAAGGGATATGATATGTCCTCTGTCCGAGGCAGGCAGACGGAGATGGCCGTGCAGGAGGAGGCGGACAAGGCCGCATTTGCGGACCGGCGGAAAGCTGCCGCCGTCCCTACGGATTTGAATAAGCTGACGCCTTACCGCTCCACCCCACGCAGTGCGGAAAGCTGCTTCTTTCGGGATGTGGCCGGAAAGGCGCCCTTCTTTGGCAGGGAGAAATGGCGGGAGAAGTATGCCAATGCCCCCATGGTCTACGGTGCGGTGGTACAGGCCAACAGCGACCTTTGGCTCCCCGGTACAGGAGAATATCTTCCTGAGGTTTTTGTATTTGCCCTGGACAGCCCCCATATTTACGATGTGGAATGGCTGAGGGACACGGCGGAGAAAATCAGTGAGATGAAAGTAAGCAGCGCCGTACCCGCGGACTGTCAGGAGTTCATCCACATCCTGCGGGACGATCAGAGCGAGTTCTGCTTTCCGCTGGGGGCTTCTCTGGCTGACGGCGCAGACGCATGGTGCGTCACCTTTAAATTCGACAAGCAGGCGATCCTGCCGGGAAACCGTCTGCCGGAGGATGGGATTGTGCCGTTTTTGCTGGAAGCGCGGCCGAAAAAGCAGATGCCCATTCAGCTTACACCAATTCCCGGAAAATATTATCAAGCATGATAGTTGAGAAAGAGCTTCGGACCGCCATGAATCCTTCCATTCAAAGACTGGATTATTAGCACTCAACAAAAATGAGTGCTAATTTTTTATTGACATTTTATTCGTCTCGTACTAAAATGTATTTTGTGAGTAAACATTGCAAAACATGAAGAACTATTATTATATAAGAAAGAGGCGGATAAAAGATGGCAAAGAAAGGCAGTTTATCAATTACAAGCGAGAACATTTTCCCAGTAATCAAGAAATGGCTGTACTCTGACCATGACATTTTCTACAGGGAGCTGATTAGCAATGGCAGCGATGCCATTACCAAGCTTAAGAAACTGGAGCTCATGGGCGAGTACGAGAGACCGGAGGATTTGGAGTACAAAATCCAGGTGTCCGTGAATCCAAATGACAAGACCATAAAGATCACAGACAATGGACTTGGCATGACCGAGGACGAGATTGACAAGTATATTAACCAGATTGCATTTTCCGGTGTTCAGGATTTCATGGAGAAGTACAAGGACAAAGCCAATGAGGACCAGATTATCGGTCATTTCGGACTGGGCTTCTATTCTGCGTTTATGGTTTCCGACAAGGTATCCATTGACTCCCTGTCCTACCAGAAGGATGCCAAACCAGTCCACTGGGAATCAGAGGGCGGCATTGACTTTGAGATGGAGGAAGGGGATAAGGCTGAGGTGGGAACCACCATTACCTTATATCTGAACGAGGACAGCACCGAGTTCTGCAACGAGTACAGGGCCAGGGAAGTGATTGAGAAGTACTGTGCATTCATGCCTGTGGATATCTTTCTGGACAATGAGACAGCGGAGCCACAGTATGAGACCATTGAGAAGGACGAGCTGACCGACAAGGATACCGTGGTGGAGACCGTAATCGAGCCTGCCAGGACCGAGGAGAAGGAAAAGGAAGACGGTACCAAGGAAACCGTGGAAATCGAACCTTCCAGGGAAAAATATAAAATCAACAAGCGCCCTGTGGCCTTAAACGACACCAATCCTCTGTGGAACAAGCATCCCAATGAGTGCAGCGAGGAAGATTATAAGAGCTTCTACCGCAAGGTGTTCAGGGATTACAAGGAGCCGCTGTTCTGGATACACCTGAACATGGATTATCCATTTAATTTAAAGGGCATCCTGTACTTCCCGAAAATCAATATGGAGTATGACAGCCTGGAGGGAACCATCAAGCTGTACAACAGCCAGGTGTTCATTGCAGATAACATCAAGGAAGTGATCCCGGAGTTCCTGATGCTTTTAAAGGGTGTCATCGACTGTCCGGATCTGCCTCTTAACGTGTCCAGAAGCGCTCTGCAAAATGATGGATTTGTGAAGAAGATATCCGATTACATTACAAAGAAGGTAGCGGACAAGCTGTCCGGCATGTGCAAGACAGACAGGGAAAATTATGAGAAATATTGGGACGACATTGCACCCTTTATCAAGTTCGGATATATCAAGGATGAGAAGTTTGCCGAAAAGATGGGAGATTTCATCCTGTACAAGAACCTGGAGGGCAAATACCTGACCCTTCAGGACTGCCTGGATGAGAACAAGGAAAAGCATGAGAATACCATTTTCTATGTGACCAATGAAAAGGAACAGAGCCAGTACATCAACATGTTTAAGGAAGAGGGCATTGACGCGGTGATTATGCCTGCTGCCATAGACAGCCCGTTTATCTCACATGTGGAGCAGAAGAAGGAAGGCCTTAAGTTCCTGCGCATTGATACGGACCTTAACGCGGCGTTCAAGGAAGAAGTAAAGGAAGACGATGAGGAGTTCAAGAAAACATCCGAGGAGCTGACGGAATACTTCAAAAAAGCCCTGAACAATGACAAGCTGGACATCAAGGTTGAGAAGATGAAGAATGCGGGAGTGGCTTCCATGATTACCATATCCGAGGACACAAGACGTATGCAGGATATGATGAAGATGTACAGCATGGGCGGTATGGATATGGGCATGTTCGGGGGTACGGGAGAGACTCTGGTGCTCAATGCCAACCATCCTCTTGTGCAGTATGTACTGGGTCATAAGGAAGATGCCAATACATCCAAGATCTGCGAGCAGCTGTATGACCTGGCAAGCTTAAGCCACGGCCCTCTGGCTCCGGAGCGCATGACAGCATTTGTAAGCCGCAGCAATGAAATCATGATGATTATGGCTGGCGAAAAAACAGATTCTGAAAAAACAGAGTAATCCTGCATAACACACGGTATTATAACAAGAACCATTACAAAAGTATGGGAACTGGTTGCAAGAGGGAACTTTTGAAACCAGTTCCTATTTGCGTTGCACGGGCATTCTAAATCGGTTATACTGGAAATATCTTATAGTAGGAAGGAGAGGGGTTGTATGAGAGGTAAACGTTTTACGGCAGTGCTGCTTAGCGCAGTACTGACTGCGGCAGGCGCGATGACTGCCTGGGCGCTTCCCACGGGGCTCAGCACCATCGCGGGCAGTACGGTGAGAAGCAGCATGGCTGGATTTGAGGCCACATTTCCGGCAGGTTTTGAGGTGGGAAGGTATGGAGGTAACCTGGGATTAGATTATCTGTCCTATATGGAAGAGGACGGGGTGAAGATTGATTTCATTGCCGCTGCCATTGATGAGGAGAATGAAAGCTATCTTGCCATGGCCGGCATAGTGGCAGACCTGGAAGGCGAGAGCCTGGAGGGAGTCATGCAGGAGATGCTTCAGATGCTGGGCCAGGATGCATCCTATGGTTCCTATGTAGCCATGGGGACGGCCGGCATAGCAGGAGCTGGCTATTACTCTGTTAAGATTAATTACGGAGCCCTGATGGCGCAGTATATGTCTGCCTGGATGGGAAGTTATGACATGACCCCGGAGGAAAAGCAGGAATATGACGCCTACATGGAAGAACTGTCCAACCGTATGTTCCTGGATGTCTACATGAGGGAGATTGGCGGAAACTGTTACATGCTGGTCCAGATCTATTCCGGTGACCAGGCAGGAAACGCAGCCCTGCTTTTAAGCCAGATGCAGCCATACGCAGGAGGCGGCTGGAGCTATACGGATGCAGGCGGATGGCAATATCACCACGGGGACGGTACCTTCGGCACCAATGAATGGGCCTTGGACGAGAACGGCCTTACATACCGTCTGGACGGCAACGGCCAAATCATGTACAAAGCATGGATTGAAGAAAACGGAAGGTGGAAATATGTGGATGAATTCGGCCACATGGTGACAAACCTGACCAAGACCATAGACGGCAGCCAATATACCTTTGACGCCCAGGGCTACATGGTAGAAGGAAGCCAGCGGCCGGCTCAGGCCTATGAAACAGGCACCATATCGGGAAAGACCTACAGCAACCGCTGGGCCAATCTGTTTATGAAGTTCCCTGAGGCAGCAGAACTGATGCTGGGCGACGGAAGCTATTACAGCTATCCCTTGGAGGCTGGTGAGAATATGTACTACTGGTACGATGGAGGAACCGGCTACCTGCTTACCATAGACTACACCGATTCCACCCAGCAGCTGGACCGCTACCTGGAATGGCTCATTGATTATGCGGGCTATTATGATTACACAGTTGACAGCACAGGTACTGTAAACATGGGCGGCTACGAATACAAGTATATAAAGACCTCCGGCCAGAACAGCGACGGCACCACGGAGCATGAGGACACCTACTTCCGCCAGATAGACGGCAAACTTATGGAAATCTCCATCGAATACACCGGCGACCGTCAAGCCACCATTGACCAGATTTTATCAGCCATAGAGCAGGCCCGCTGAGAAGCCGGAATGATATAAAAAACCGGAATGAAATTTCACACAGACAATAACATTAACAATCACACCAGCATCAGCCGTATTTTTTACCTCCCCATTTAATCCTTATGAATGGGAGCAGGCAGGGCAGGAGAGGCAGGGGTATCTGCGGGGTAAGAAGGCCAAAAGCCTTCTTACCCCGCAGCCGTCCAATCATCCGCAGCCGTCCAATCATCCGCAGCCGCCCGTTTCCACCAACGGGGCTATCACCCCATCCGGTCCTTCTTCCAAAAAATCAGTCCAAAAAATCTCCATAAAACTGGAAACATATAAGCATTGCATTTTACCATCCATACTGTTATAATAAGTAGTAATGAATACTACATGTGAAAAGACATGGATAAGAAAAACCGGAGGACATAATTATGACCTATAAGATTATCGGGGATAGTTGTCTTGATTTAACAGAGGATATGAAGAAGGATCCCAGATTTCAGATGATTCCGCTGACACTGCAGGTAGGCAGTGCCCAGGTGGTGGATGATGAGACATTTGACCAGAAACGGTTTATAGAGATGGTAAAGGCGTGTCCGGAATGCCCAAAGACAGCGTGTCCGTCACCGGAGACCTTTAAGGCTGCATTTGAGGAGGCGGAAGCGGAAGCAGTATTTGTCATCACTCTGTCCAGCCACCTCAGCGGAAGCTATAATTCGGCGGCAGTGGCAAAGAAGCTGTATGAGGAGGAGATGACGGAAAAAGGTATGGCGGAGCAGGCCAAGAAGGTGGCTGTTATTGACTCGCTTTCCGCATCCTCAGGGGAGTTGAATATTGCCCTCTTTATCCAAAACCTGTGCGATTCCGGACTGGAGTTTGATGAGGTGGTGGAGAAAACCCTGGCATACAGGGACGGCATGAATACTTACTTTGTGCTGGAGAGCCTGGATACACTCCGCAAGAACGGGCGTCTGTCGGGCCTGCAGGCTTTTTTTGCCACAGCCCTCAACATCAAGCCTGTTATGGGCGCGGATACAGGAACCATCATCAAGCTGGACCAGGCCAGGGGAATGAACAAGGCCCTTCAGAGAATGTGCGATATTGCGGTAAAGGAAGTGGCGGACGCGGCCAGTAAGATTGCGGTTGTCTGCCATGTGAATAACCCTGAGCGGGCTGAATACGTAAAGGATGAGCTGGCTAAGAGGGTGGGATTCAAGAAGATTGTGGTTACCAACGCGGCAGGCGTGGCCACTGTATATGCCAATAATGGAGGGATTGTACTGGCAGTCTGATGTCCGCCAGGAGAGGTTTTATGAAGAGAACAGGATGTATTGTGGCAGCAGCCTTATTATTAGGGCTGCTGCTGGCCGGTATTACGGGATATTTAATATGGCACTCAGCACAGGACAAATATGTCAGGGCTGAGATGGTAGGTGTCTCGGGAGGCACCGGCGTGGCTGGCGTGGAGGCGCCGGAACCGGAGGAAGGGGACGGGGCAGAAACAGGCGGCGCCGCAGATTCGGACGGCGCCCAAGGAACAGACGGCCTGCAAGGAATGGACGGCGCCCAAGGAACAGACGGCCCGGATGCAGCGGATGGCGGTTTATCCGCCCATTCAGACAATGCTGAAGCACAGGGGCCCGGAACAGGAACATCGGATGAGGACTCTCCGCTAAAACTTGTATTTGCAGGGGATATCCTTCTCTCAGACCACGTGCTGGGCGCATACCGGAAAGCAGGCAATATAGGCGGAGTGGTGGACAGCGGATTCCGCCAGGTGATTGACGGCAGCGATATCTTTATGGCAAATGAAGAATTCCCCTTCAGCAGCCGCGGAACAGCTGCTGCTGATAAGCAGTTTACCTTCCGGCTGCCGCCTGAACATGTATCCATGTTTCAGGAGCTGGGAATAGATATCGTGACCCTGGCCAACAATCACGCTCTGGATTTCGGTACAGATGCCCTGCTGGATACATGCAGCACCCTGGATGATGCCGGAATCCTGCGGGTGGGAGCCGGAGCCAATCTGGAGGAAGCCAAAAAGCCGGTATTCATGGAGGCAAAGGGCCGCAGAATCGGGTTCCTGGGCGCGTCCAGGGTCATACCGGAGGGTTCCTGGAACGCCACTTCCAAGGGACCGGGCATGCTCACCACCTATGATCCGTCCTTGCTGTTGGAGGAGATCAAAAAGGCCAGGGAAGTCTGCGATTACCTTGTGGTATATGTGCACTGGGGAATTGAACGTGACGAGCGGCCCCAGGAGTACCAGAGGACCCTGGGACAGCAGTATATAGACGCGGGAGCCGACCTTGTGATAGGCAGCCATCCCCATGTACTGCAGGGGCTGGAATATTATAAGGGCAGGCCTATCGTGTACAGCCTGGGTAATTTTGTGTTCGGCAGCAGCATTCCGAAAACAGCTCTGCTGACCGTGGAATGGGACGGGGAAGACGCGCTGCTGCGGCTGGTGCCGGGCACATCCTCTGGAGGATATACCAGGATGCTGGAGGATGAAGGAGAAAAGGCGGGTTTTTACCAGTATATCACATCCATTTCCTATGGCGTGACGGTTGGGGAGGATGGAATTGCGGCGCCGGTGGAGGAAAAGGCGGCAGAGTAGGAGGAATCAGGGACATACCTTTTTCCCTGCCAGGTGTTCCTCTCCTTGAAACGGCGGTGCAGGGTGTTTAATACCAGCCGTTTGTTGCCGCTCCACAGAGGGGCCAGGAGAAGGGATTTTGGACCGTCCCCTGTCAGGCGGTGAATGGTCAGTTCAGGGGGAAGGATTTCCACACAGTCTATGACAAAATCAATGTATTCCTCCATTGTGAATATGGGAAAGGGATTGGTGCGGCAGTAATCTGCCAGGCCGGTCCCTTTTAAAATGTGGAGAAGCTGGAGCTTGATTCCGTCTATGGGGCTTTGGGCCAGATAATGTACGGTTTCCGCCATCATGAGCCTGGTCTCGCCGGGCAGGCCCAATATGACATGGACAATGACGGTCAGGCCAGCTGCCTTAAGGCGTCTGAGGGCGTCCTCAAACACAGGAAGTCCGTAACCACGGCGGATAAAGGCGGCGGTGGAATCATGGATGGTCTGGAGGCCCAGCTCCACCCATACCGGTTTCACACGGTTTAAATCCTTTAACAGGCCGATAACCTCAGGCTCCAGACAGTCCGGCCTGGTGCCGATGGACAGGGCTGCGACGGCAGGATGGGAGACTGCTTCCCCAAACAATTGCTTCAGATAGGGCAGGGGAGCGTACGTATTGGTGTAGGACTGGAAATAGGCAATATAAGAACCCTGTGAGCCGTCAGGCATCTTTCTCTTTACCTGAGCCATGGCCTGCTCGATCTGCCGGGAGACAGCCGTCTGTCTGGAAGCGGCAAAATCACCGGAGCCGCCTTGGCTGCAAAAGATACAGCCCCCTGTTCCCAGAGTGCCGTCCCGGTTGGGACAGCTCATGCCTCCGTCCAGGGACAGCTTATAGATTTTCCGGCCGAACTGCTGCCTCAGCTCATAGTCCAGGGAGTGATATGGTTTTCCGTTCCATTCCATTGTAAATACCTGCTTTCTTACATGATACTGTTTTAAGAGATTATAACAGCAAAGCATGTCCGGTGTCATCTTTATTTAAAAAAACATATAAAGACAGGAGAATATTGTATTGTTGTTTTTGTGCCATGTGTGATAAACTGAATTCAGAAGTTTCAGAAAAGATAGGAGAGGTAAGTCATGAAGGTAAACGAGACAGTAAAACTGCTGGAGAGCGGCGCCGCCAGGACTCTTATGGCGCAGCTCTACGGGGAAGACGGGGTAGAGGCTAATGTAAAGCGCTATGAGGATTTGCTGGCCGGGTATGAGAAGATGTTTGGCGGGGAAGGGGATGTGAAGCTGTTTTCCTCACCCGGCAGAACGGAAATCAGCGGCAATCATACAGATCACAACCACGGCAAGGTGCTGGCAGGCAGCATTAATCTGGACTGTGTGGGGGCGGCCGGAACGAATGAATCCAATCAGGTACATATTGTCAGCGAGACATATAACCAGGATTTTACCATTGATCTGAACCATCTGGAGCCCAGTGAGAAAAAGGCGGGAACCGTGGACCTGGTAAAGGGACTTCTCCAGGGATTTAAGGATTCCGGCTACCGTGTGGGCGGATTCAACGCGTATATCACCAGCAATGTCATAAGCGCGGCAGGGGTCAGCTCATCAGCCTCCTTTGAGATGCTGCTGTGCTCCATGCTCAACACATTTTTTAATGAAGGCCGTATGAGCACCGTGGCATATGCCCATATCGGCAAGTTCGCTGAAAACAACTACTGGGACAAGGCGTCCGGCCTGCTGGACCAGATGGCATGTGCTGTGGGCGGCCTTATCACCATTGATTTTATGGAGCCGCTGGTACCTAAGGTGGAAAAGATAGACTTTGACTTTGGTTCCCAGGACCACAGCCTGATAATTGTACAGACCGGCAAGGGCCATGCTGACCTGAGCGCGGATTATTCCTCGGTTCCCGCGGAGATGATAAAGGTGGCCAGGTATTTTGGAAAAGAGGTATTGTCCCAGATTTCCGAGGAACAGGTGATAGACAACCTGGCAGAGGTACGGCAGTTTGCCGGGGATCGATCCGTGCTGCGCGCACTGCATTTCTTTGAGGAAAATAAAAGGGTGGAGGCAGAGGTCCTTGCCCTTAAGGAGAACCGTTTTAAGGATTTCTTAAACAATATAACGGCATCCGGCAATTCCTCATGGAAATGGCTCCAGAACTGCTTTACCAACAGCGATTACCAGGAGCAGGGAATCACGGTTACCCTGGCGCTTACGGAGCTGTTCATTGCAGAAAAGCAGAAGGGGGCCTGCAGGGTCCACGGAGGAGGCTTTGCCGGCGTTATCATGGCAGTGCTGCCCAATGAACTTGTGGACGAATTCATACACTATATTGAAAAATGCACAGGAGAGGGAAGCGCTTACCGAATGAGCATCCGCCCATACGGAGCCATCTGCTTTAATGACCTGATTTAGCCGCGTACTGCTTTTTTCGACATAAAACGCCGTGATTTACGGGGCTCACGCTTACAGTTCCCGCGGATTCCTGTGGTAAGGCGGGGGGATTTGCGGTATAATGATGTCAGAGTATGCGGGTATCAGACATGCTCTGGAGCAATCAGAACAAGAGGAGGACTGAGCGGGTATGATTGGCGAAAAAACATTGGAACTCCTGAAGCAGGTATTGGCTGAAAGCAGCTATACGGTTGCCATCTGCGGTTCCGGGATGATGGAAGAGGGAGGCATTCTGGGACTTAAACAGGAAGGACGGGCTTATGAGATTGAACAGAAATATTCGGAATCACCGGAGGAGCTGTTTCACATTTCCTGTCTGTCCAGAAGGCCGGAACGATTCTATGAATTTTACCGCGAGGAGATACTGAAAAAGATTCCTGACATGACTCCGTCTGTCAGGGCGCTGGCCAGGATGGAGGAAGAGGACAAGCTTCAGTGTATTGTTACCACCAATATTTTCGATTTGCCGGAACAGGTGGGCTGCCGGAATGTGATTTACCTTCACGGAAGCATATACAAAAACAGGTGCCCCCACTGCGGCAGGCTGTATTCCATGGAAGAGATCAGGGATTCCAGACATGTTCCTCATTGTAAGAACTGCAAAACCATGATACGTCCCGGAACCTCTCTCTACGGGGAGATGGTGGACAGCAGCATCATGAGCCGTACCACGGAGGAGATAGCCAGGGCCGACGTGCTCCTGGTGCTGGGAACCAGTCTGCGGTCAGAGGTATACAGCAACTACATACGGTACTTCCAGGGCAGGAAGATGGTAATTATCCACCGTATACCCAGGCCCCTGGATGAGAAAGCCGATATGGTCATATACGACCTTCCCCAGAATGTCCTTCCCCTTCTGGTGGATGGCGGGATTTAAGGGAGCCGGAAATACCTTCCGGGAACATTGGCAGCTGAGTGGGATAAGATGGGAAATTAGTAAAGGCCGGAGATGGTTCCGGCCTTTTGCACGTCTATGTCTGTTTATTTTCTGTGGAAGGAATCCAGCAGCTGGTTCTTTGTGTGCCACAGCTCATTGGACAGGTCCACATGGACTGTGTGGGGGTTGATGAGACGCTTGGACTCATCCCACAGGGTATCCAGCTCTTTTTTACAGTAGGCCTGGATATCCATTACCTTCGGAGACTGGTACACGCACCTGCCGTCCAGGAAAATGGGGATCATCAGTTCACGCATGGTATAGCTGTCTGGCGCCAGCATGGTCTTTTTCCATGTCTCTAAGGGGTCGAAGAGAAGGAGGGAATTGCGAGTGTCGAATTCCTCGCCCACCAGACAAATCAAATCTGCTATGATTTTGCCGGTGGCCTTATCATAAATCCTCTGTATGGTCTTGTTGCCCGGGTTGGTGATTTTCTCCGCGTTTTCGGACAGCTTGATTTTCGGCACAAACTGGCCTGTGGCCTTGTCCATCACAGCAGCCAGTTTGTATACGCCTCCGAAGGACGGACAGTCTTTGGCTGTAATCAGGTTGGTGCCCACTCCCCAGGAATTGATGGTGGCTCCCTGCATTTTCAGGGAGTTGATCAGGTTCTCGTCCAGGTCGTTGGAGGCGGAGATCACTGCGTCCGGGAATCCGGCCTCGTTGAGCATCTTTTTGGCCTTTTTGGACAGGTAGGCCAAATCACCGCTGTCCAGACGGATGCCGTAGAAGGTAAGAGGAATACCGGCTTCTCTCATCTCCTTAAATACCTGGATGGCATTGGGAACGCCGGAACCTAAGGTATCATAGGTATCCACCAGCAGAATGCAGGCGGAAGGATAGAGCTTGGCATAGGTGCGGAAGGCGGTCAGCTCGTCGGGAAAGCTCATAATCCAGCTGTGGGCATGGGTTCCCTTTACCGGGACATCGAACATTTTCCCGCAGAGTACATTGGAGGTGCCGATGCATCCGGCTATCATGGCTGCCCTTGCTCCGTAGGTGCCGGCATCCGGTCCCTGGGCCCTGCGCAGTCCGAATTCCATGACGCCGTCGCCCTTGGCCGCGTAGACGATGCGCTCTGTCTTGGTGGCAATGAGGCTCTGGTGATTGATGATATTGAGCAGCGCTGTCTCGATGAGCTGGGCCTGCATAATGGGGGCAATGACCTTGACAAGGGGTTCCCTGGGGAAAACCACGGTACCCTCCGGAATGGCGTAAATATTGCCTGTAAAGCGGAATTCATTGAGATAGCTCAGAAAGTCCTCCTCAAACATATCCAGGCTTCTCAGGTATTCAATGTCGCTGTCATCAAAATGCAGGTCCTCAATGTACTCAATGACCTGCTGCAATCCGGCACAGATGGCAAAGCCGTTGCCGTGGGGATTGGTCCTGTAAAACATGTCGAATACAACGGTTTCGTTGGCGTCCTTTTCTTTGAAATACCCCTGCATCATGGTTAGCTCATACAGGTCTGTGAGTAAGGTAAGATTTCTCTGCTCCATATAGGTTCCTCCCTGGGCGCAGCCGGTGTGCTGTACGCAGGGTATGCGGTGCGGCAGGATTTTGACGGCTGTGCAGTAATATTGGTTAGTAGTATAACACATATTCTGGAAAAGGCAAACGAAATGATAAAAATTTAACAATCAAAGGCGGAACAACTGATATGTCAAAATAAACGAAAATCAGATACACGGTTGACATTTTACGCATGCATTATTATAATAAAGAAGTTAAATGAAAAAGGCATAGATGGAGACAGTAGGCCTGCAGGAACGCCTCAGAGAGCCGGAGATGGTGGAAACCGGTGCAAGTAATGCAGAACTGAAGATCACTCCGGAGCTGTCCGGCTGAAGGGATGCGTCAGCAGCGCATGATAGGCCGGGACGCGTTTCCCGCGTTAAGGGAACTCATATGATGGTATGCAGTAATAGGTGGTTAAACGAAGCGGTTTATGGCTTTCGTCCTGTTCGGGACGGAAGCCTTTTTTGCTTCATGGAAGGATATACAATCTTTTTCACATACCAGAATAGAAATCTATCATGAATGGAACGGAGGAAGACGTTATGTATGACAAAGTCCCCACAGACCTTAAGTTTGTGGAACGGGAAAAAGAAGTGGAGAAGTTCTGGGAAGCAGAGCACATCTTTGAGAAAAGCATTAAAATGAGGGAGGGCTGCAAGCCCTATGTATTCTATGACGGACCGCCAACTGCCAACGGCAAGCCTCATATCGGCCATGTGGAGACCCGTGTAATCAAGGATATGATTCCCAGATACCGGGCCATGAAGGGGTATATGGTGCCGAGAAAGGCCGGATGGGACACCCACGGCCTGCCTGTGGAGCTGGAAGTTGAGAAGAAGCTGGGACTGGACGGCAAGGAGCAGATTGAGCAGTATGGTCTGGAGCCGTTTATCAAAGAATGTAAGGAAAGCGTCTGGAAGTACAAGGGCATGTGGGAGGATTTCTCCAACACCGTTGGCTTCTGGGCTGATATGGACAATCCCTATGTAACCTATGACAACAGCTTTATCGAGTCTGAGTGGTGGGCTCTTAAGCAGATTTGGGACAAGGGTCTTTTGTACAAGGGCTTTAAGGTGGTTCCCTACTGCCCGCGCTGCGGCACCCCGCTGTCCTCCCATGAGGTGGCCCAGGGTTATAAGGATGTAAAGGAGCGTTCCGCCATTGCCCGCTTTAAGGCCAAGGGAGAAGACGCATATATCCTGGCATGGACCACTACGCCGTGGACCCTTCCCAGCAACCTGGCCCTGTGTGTGAACCCCAAGGAAGACTATGTAAAAGTAAAGACAGGCGACGGCTACACCTACTATATCGCTCAGGCCCTGGCAGATACCGTGCTGGGTGAAGACTATGAGGTGCTGGAAACTTACAAGGGCAAGGACCTGGAGTTCAAGGAATATGAGCCCCTCTATGACTGCTCCGTGCCCCTGTGCGAGAAGCAGCACAAGAAAGCCTACTATGTGGTCTGTGCTGACTATGTAACACTGACAGACGGTACCGGCATCGTACACATTGCACCTGCCTTTGGTGAGGATGATGCCAACGTTGGCCGCAAGTACGACCTTCCCTTTGTGCAGCTGGTGGACGCCAAGGGCGATATGACGGCGGATACGCCTTTTGCAGGCACCTTTGTGAAGGATGCGGACCCCATGGTGTTAAAGGATCTGGAGTCCAGAGGGCTGCTTTTCTCAGCCCCCAGCTTCGAGCACAGTTATCCCCACTGCTGGCGCTGCGGAACCCCTCTCATTTACTATGCAAGGGAGTCCTGGTTCATCAAAATGACTGCTGTGAAGGATGACCTGATCCGCAACAACAATACCATTAACTGGGTTCCGGATTCCATCGGCAAGGGCCGCTTCGGGGACTGGCTGGAGAATATTCAGGACTGGGGTATTTCCAGAAACCGTTACTGGGGCACCCCGCTCAATATCTGGGAGTGCGAGTGCGGACACCAGCATTCCATCGGAAGCATCGAGGAATTAAAGAGCTTATCCGACAACTGCCCTGATGAAATCGAGCTTCACCGCCCATATATTGACGCTGTAAACATCAAGTGCCCCAAGTGCAATAAGCCCATGAAGCGTGTGCCTGAGGTGATTGACTGCTGGTTTGATTCCGGAGCCATGCCCTTTGCGCAGCACCATTATCCCTTTGAGAACAAGGAACTGTTCGAGTCGCAGTTCCCGGCCCAGTTTATCTCCGAGGCAGTGGACCAGACCAGAGGATGGTTCTATTCCCTCCTTGCTGAGTCCACCCTGCTGTTCAACAAGGCGCCTTATGAAAATGTAGTTGTCATGGGGCTTGTGCTGGATGAAAACGGACAGAAGATGAGCAAGTCCAAGGGCAATGCAGTGGATCCCTTTGATACTCTGGCAGCCCACGGCGCAGACGCCATCCGCTGGTTCTTCTACACCTGCAGCGCTCCCTGGATTCCAAAGCGTTATCAGGATAAGGCAGTGACCGAGGGACAGCGCAAGTTCATGGGTACCCTTTGGAACACCTATGCTTTCTGGGTGCTGTATGCCAATATTGACAATTTTGATCCCACCAGATATACCCTGGAATACGACAAGCTTCCGGTCATGGACCGCTGGATGCTGTCCAAGATGAATTCCATGGTAAAGACAGTGGATAACAGCCTGATGAATTACCAGATTCCTGAGGCAGCCAGATCTCTCCAGGAGTTCGTGGATGACTTAAGCAACTGGTATGTGCGCAGAAGCCGTGAGCGCTTCTGGGCAAAGGGAATGGAGCAGGATAAGATTAATGCCTTCATGACCCTGTACACGGCCCTTGTGACCGTGGCAAAGGCGGCTGCTCCCATGATTCCGTTTATGACAGAGCAGATTTACCAGAATATCGTGAGAAAGGTGGACGGGAACACGCCTGAAAGTGTACACCTGTGCGACTTCCCGGAGGTGAATGAGTCCTGGATTGATGCGGAGCTGGAATCCGACATGGATGAAGTGCTGAAGGTGGTTGTCATGGGACGTGCGGCCAGGAATGCGGCCAACATCAAGAACCGCCAGCCCATTGCCCGGATGTATGTGAAGGCCGACCATGAGCTGTCAAGGTTCTATGTGCAGATTATTGAGGAAGAACTGAATGTGAAGCAGGTGATTTTCTCCGATGATGTAAGGGAATTTACCTCCTATACCTTCAAGCCCCAGTTAAAGACCGTGGGACCAAAGTACGGCAAGCTGTTAAACCGTATTCGCCAGACTCTGACCGATATCGACGGCAGCGCTGCCATGGATACCCTGAATGAGAAGGGACAGCTTACCTTTGACTATGACGGCCAGGAAGTGGTGCTGACAAAGGACGACCTGCTGATCGATGTTTCCCAGAAGGACGGCTATGTGACAGAGGAAGACAACTATGTGACCGTTGTGCTGGATACCAACCTGACTCCTGAACTGATTGAGGAGGGCTTTGTGAGAGAACTCATAAGCAAGATTCAGACCATGCGCAAGGAGGCCGGATTTGAGGTCATGGACCACATCAGCGTATTCCAGGATGGAAATGACCGGATTGCAGAACTGATTAAGGCCCATGCGGACGAGATCAAAACAGAGGTCATGGCGGACCATATCAGCATCGGCGCCATGTCCGGCTTTGTTAAAGAGTGGAACATTAACGGCGAAAATGTAATGCTCGGTGTTGAAAAGACCATGAAATAATGGTAAGATTGTGAGGCGGGGCCCATAAAACCCCGCCCCGTCTGATAATTTGGGAATGATTTACATACAATAGTTCTGTAATAGAAGAGGAACTTAAAGCAGGAGGATAATGGCCGATGAATAAAGGATTTGATAAGGAAACGTTCAAGCGCAGTGTGGTGGACAACGTAAAGAACATGTTCCGAAGGACCATTGATGAGGCGACTCCCCAGCAGGTATTTCAGGCAGTGGCCTATGCTGTGAAGGATGTTATCATTGACGAGTGGATTGCCACTCACAAGGAATATGAGAAAAAGGACGTTAAGACAGTATACTACCTGTCCATGGAGTTCCTCATGGGCCGTGCTCTGGGCAATAATATCATCAATATCTGCGCCAGGGATGAGATTAAGGAAGCCCTGGATGAGATGGGCTTTGATTTAAATGTGATTGAGGACCAGGAGCCGGACGCAGCCCTGGGAAACGGCGGCCTGGGACGTCTGGCGGCCTGTTTCCTGGATTCGCTGGCAACCCTGGGATATCCGGCATATGGCTGCGGCATCCGTTACCGCTACGGCATGTTCAAGCAGAAGATTGAGAACGGTTACCAGGTGGAGGTGCCGGATAACTGGTTAAAGGACGGCAACCCCTTTGAGATCCGCAGGCCGGAGTATGCTTCCGAGATTAAATTCGGAGGTTATGTGCGCATTGAGAACCAGGGCGGAGTGAACCATTTCGTACAGGACGGATACCAGTCTGTCCGCGCGGTGCCCTATGACCTGCCGATTATCGGATACGGCAACAATGTGGTGAATACCCTGCGTATCTGGGATGCAGAACCCATCAACACCTTTAATTTGGATTCCTTTGACAGGGGAGATTACCAGAAGGCAGTGGAGCAGGAGAATCTGGCCAAAACCATTGTGGAGGTCCTTTACCCCAATGACAACCACTACGCAGGCAAGGAACTGCGCCTGAAGCAGCAGTATTTCTTTATTTCCGCCAGCGTACAGAGGGCGGTTAAAAAGTATAAAGAAAAGCACGATGACATCAGAAAATTCTATGAAAAAGTAGTGTTCCAGCTGAACGACACCCACCCGACGGTTGCCATCCCTGAATTGATGCGGATTCTTCTGGACGAGGAGGGACTTACATGGGATGAGGCGTGGGAGGTAACCACCAGGACCTGCGCTTATACAAACCACACCATCATGTCAGAGGCGCTGGAGAAGTGGCCCATTGAGCTGTTTTCACGGCTTCTGCCCAGAATTTACCAGATTGTGGAGGAAATCAACCGCAGGTTCCAGAACCAGATTCAGACCATGTATCCGGGCAACCAGGAGAAGCTGCGCAAAATGTCCATTATTTACGACGGACAGGTGAAGATGGCTTACATGGCGATTGCAGCCAGCTTTTCCGTCAACGGCGTTGCCAGGCTTCACACAGAAATCCTTAAGCACCAGGAGTTAAAAGACTTCTATGAGATGATGCCGGAGAAGTTCAACAACAAGACAAACGGCATAACCCAGAGACGGTTCCTGCTTCACGGCAATCCGCTGCTGGCAGACTGGGTCACCTCCAAAATTGGCGATGAGTGGATTACCGGCCTTCCCCACATCAAGAAGCTGGAACTCTTTGCAGGGGATGAGAAGTGCCAGTTTGAGTTTATGAACATCAAGTACCAGAATAAGCTGCGCCTTGCCAGATATATCAAGGAGAATAACGGCATTGACGTGGACCCGCGCTCTATTTTCGACGTGCAGGTCAAGAGGCTTCATGAGTATAAGCGCCAGCTGATGAACATTCTCCATGTGATGTATCTGTACAACCAGCTGAAGGATAATCCTGATATGGATATGATTCCCAGGACCTTTATCTTCGGCGCGAAGGCAGCCGCAGGCTATAAGCGGGCTAAGTTGACCATCAAGCTCATCAACTCAGTGGCGGATGTCATCAACAATGACAAGTCCATTAACGGCAAGATTAAGGTGGTGTTCATCGAGGATTACCGCGTATCCAATGCAGAGCTTATATTTGCGGCGGCTGATGTCAGCGAGCAGATATCCACGGCCAGCAAGGAGGCTTCCGGCACCAGCAATATGAAGTTTATGCTCAACGGGGCCCTTACCCTGGGAACCATGGACGGAGCCAATGTGGAAATCGTGGAGGAAGTGGGAGCGGACAATGCATTTATCTTCGGCATGTCCTCCGACGAGGTTATTAACTACGAGAACAACGGCGGCTATTACCCCATGGATATCTTTAACAATGACCAGGAAATCCGCCGTGTGCTCATGCAGCTGATTAACGGATACTATGCACCGGATAACCCAGAGCTGTTCAGGGATATCTATAACTCTCTCTTAAATACCAAGAGCAGCGACAGGGCTGATACCTACTTTATCCTCAAGGACTTCCGTTCCTATGCCGAGGCGCACCAGAGGGTGGATAAGGCTTACAGGGACCAGGCGTGGTGGGCTAAGGCAGCCATCCTTAACACGGCCAACTGCGGAAAGTTCACATCTGACCGTACCATTGAGGAGTATGTGAAGGATATCTGGCATCTGAAGAAAGTGACCGTAGAAATGTAAATGCTTGCTCCGGCAATCCTGATTATTGGGGTGCCGGAGCTTTTTTGGATGACGCATGAGGAAGGGAAACAGAAATGAAAATACGCGACATACTGGCAGAAGGAAAGCCCACCCTCTCCTTTGAGGTGTTCCCCCCAAAGACAGAGGATGCATATGATTCCGTGGAGAAGGCAGCCGCGGAGATTGCAAAATTAAAGCCCTCGTTTATGAGTGTTACATATGGGGCAGGAGGGGGAACCAGCGAATATACGGTTGGAATCGCCTCCGCCATCAAGGAGGAATATGGAGTGACGCCCCTGGCTCATCTCACCTGTGTTTCATCCACCAGGGAAAAGGTGCACCATGTGCTGGGTGAGTTAAGGGAGCGCGGCATTGAAAATGTACTGGCCCTGCGCGGGGATATCCCCCAGGACGGCAGCACGCCAAAGGAATACCACTATGCTTCAGAACTGATACGGGAAATCAAAAAGGCAGGTGATTTCTGCATCGGGGCAGCATGTTACCCGGAGGGCCATGTGGAATCAGCCAACAAGTCTGTGGACATAGATTACCTGAAGCAGAAGGTGGAGGCCGGATGCGATTTTGTCACCACCCAGATGTTTTTTGACAACAGCATTCTTTACAGCTATCTGTACCGCATCCGTGAAAAGGGAATCCAGGTGCCTGTGATTGCCGGCATCATGCCTGTGACCAACGCAAAGCAGATACGGAGGATTACCCAGATGTCGGGGACCTACCTGCCATCCAGGTTCATGTCCATTGTGGACCGGTTCGGGGACAATCCCGCGGCCATGAAGCAGGCCGGAATAGCCTATGCCACGGACCAGATCATTGACCTGATTGCCAACGGAGTCAACGGTATCCATGTGTATTCCATGAATAAGCCGGATGTGGCCATGAAGATAAAAGAAAACCTGTCGGAGATTTTATAGGGCTGAATGCAACACTGGAAAAAAACTCATGAGAAAAAACTCACGAGAAAAAACCTCATGACTATATCCGAGAGAATAAAACTTAGAAGAACGAATACCAGAAGAACGAATGTCGGGAAAACGAATATCAGAAGAACGAACATCGGGAGAAAAGACATATGGACATACAGGACGTAGACAGGAGGGAGGTCCTCCGCTATCTGGGGTACAGGGGTCAGGAGGCTGACGGGGCAGTGGCGGCCATGGTGGAGCAGTCCATGGCGGAATTATGGGAAGCTGCCACACCCAGGCATCTGTACCGGGAATATCCCTTGTCACTGGGAGAGGATTACAGAATTGACGGGGGATGTTTCAACGCCAGGAGCAGGAACCTGTGGGGGAATCTGAAGGACTGCGATCAGATTATTGTGTTTGCGGCCACCCTTGGCTGCGGGGCCGACCATCTGATTCAGAAGTACAGCCGTCTCCAGATGAGCAGGGCCGTGGTCATGCAGGCAGCGGCAGCGGCCATGATTGAGGAGTACTGCGACCAGGTGTGTACTGTGATAAAGTCGGAATATGAGGCAAAAGGCCGTTATCTGCGCCCCAGGTTCAGCCCCGGTTACGGAGACTTTCCGCTGGAATGCCAGGGTATGCTGTTAGAGGCCCTGGAGGCCGGAAAACGCATCGGCATCAAGCTGACGGACAGTCTTCTCATGATGCCCTCCAAATCTGTTTCAGCGGTCATGGGAGCCAGCAGGAAACCTTACCGCTGCGATGTAAAAGGCTGTGAAGCCTGTGCCAAGACGGACTGCCCCTACCGGAGGTGACAGGGAAAAGCCCTTTAAGGCGGCATAAAAATAAAATAAAAAGGGGAATTATATTATGATTCGTTTTAATTGTGATTACAGCGAAGGCGCCCATGAGCGCATACTTAAGAAACTGGCTGAGACTAATCTGGAGCAGACGCCCGGATACGGGGAGGACCATTACTGCGCAGAGGCCGCAGGCATCATCCGCAGCCTATGCGGACGGGAAGATGCAGCGGTCCATTTCCTGGTGGGAGGAACCCAGGCCAATCTGACGGTCATAGCATCTGCCCTGCGTTCCCATCAGGGGGCGGTGGGGGCT
Organism: Enterocloster sp. 210928-DFI.2.20; assembly: GCF_020554465.1. Taxonomy (NCBI): domain Bacteria; kingdom Bacillati; phylum Bacillota; class Clostridia; order Lachnospirales; family Lachnospiraceae; genus Enterocloster; species Enterocloster sp. 210928-DFI.2.20. The sequence continues at coordinate 172,159 of NZ_JAJCHK010000003.1, read as the reverse complement.
GTGACGGCCCACATCAATGTACATGAGACAGGCTCCATAGAGGCCACCGGACACAAGGTGCTGGCCCTGCCCTCTGAGGACGGCAAGATTACGGCAGAGCAGGTGGAGGAGCTGTACCAGGCCCATATCCGGGACGAGAGCTTTGAGCACACGGTGCAGCCAAAGATGGTATATATCTCCAACCCCACGGAGCTGGGCACTATTTACACCAGGGCTGAGATGGAGAACCTGTATGGGGTGTGCAGGAAGTACGGCCTGTACCTGTTTGTGGACGGCGCCCGTCTGGCATACGGCCTGGCGGCGCAGGGGAATGACCTGGACCTTAAGTCCCTGGCAGCTTCCTGCGACGTATTCTACATCGGAGGAACCAAGGTGGGGGCTCTTTTCGGGGAGGCCGTGGTTATATTGAACGATGAGCTGAAGGCGGATTTCCGCTACCATATCAAGCAGCGGGGCGGTATGCTGGCCAAGGGCCGCCTTCTGGGCATACAGTTTGGAGAGCTTTTGCGGGACGGCCTGTATTTTGAGCTGGGAGCCCATGCGGACAGGCTGGCAGACAAGATACGCTGCGCCTGTGTCAAAAAGGGATATCCCTTCCTGGTGGAAAACACCACAAACCAGGTATTTCCCATCATGCCGGATGCCCTTTTGGAGTCGTGGAAGGATAAGTACAGTTACACCAACCAGGGAAGGGTGGATGAAAGCCATACGGCTATCCGCCTCTGCACCAGCTGGATTACCAGCGGGGAGCAGGTGGACATCCTGGTAAACGACATTTTGAACAGTTAAGAGGACTTGCGGAGAATGATGATGACAATATTAGAAGAGATGAAGGTACGCCGCCTGTTCTGCGACGGCGGAATGGGGAGCCTGCTCCAGGCCCAGGGCCTGAAACCGGGAGAGCTTCCGGAAACGTGGAACCTGACCCGCCGGGATGTGCTTATATCCATACACCGGTCCTATCTGGAGGCCGGCGCAGACATCATGACCACCAATACATTTGGCGCCAACAGGCTTAAATTTAAAGATGATTTGGAGTCCATCGTGACAGCCGCAGTGGAAAATGCCAGAACCGCGGTCAGGGAAGCAGGACACGGATACGTGGCCCTGGACCTGGGACCTACGGGGCGCCTGTTAAAACCTTTGGGGGATTTGGATTTCGAGGATGCGGTGAAGCTTTATAAAGAGGTGGTATCCATTGGCGCCAGGGCGGGAGCGGACCTGGTTCTTATAGAGACCATGAGCGACAGCTATGAGCTGAAGGCCGCGGTGCTGGCTGCCAGGGAGGCGGGATTCAGGCCGGATACAGGGGAACGTCTGCCTGTGTTCGCAACCGTTATATTTGATGAAAAGGGAAAGCTTCTGACCGGCGGAAACGTGGAGTCCACCGTGGCCCTGTTAGAGGGATTGAGGGTGGATGCCCTGGGAATCAACTGCGGTCTGGGACCTGTGCAGATGAAGGGTATCCTGGAGGAAATTCTGAGGGTGTCCTCCCTTCCCGTGCTGGTAAACCCCAATGCAGGCCTTCCCAGAAGCGAGAACGGGAAGACGGTGTACGACATAGACGCTGAGGGCTTTGCCCTTGTCATGGAGGAAATCGCGGCCATGGGCGCTGTGGTGGTGGGAGGGTGCTGCGGCACCACCCCGGAGCATATACGCCTGATGACACAGCGGTGTAAGGACATGCCTGTGGTGTGGCCCGAGAAAAAACACCGCACTGTGGTGTCCTCCTATGCAAAGGCAGTGACCGCCGGCCGTAAGACAATCATTATCGGGGAGCGCATAAACCCCACCGGCAAGTCCAAGTTCAAGCAGGCCCTGCGGGACCACAACCTGGAATATATCCTGAAGGAGGGGGTCAGCCAGCAGGACAACGGGGCGGATGTGCTGGATGTGAACGTGGGACTTCCTGAAATCCATGAGCCGTCCATGATGGAGGAGGCTGTGAGGGAGCTTCAGGCCATCATCGACCTGCCTCTTCAAATCGACACCTCGGACATGGAAGCCATGGAGCGCGCCATGCGTATATACAACGGAAAACCGCTGATTAACTCTGTCAACGGCAAGGAAGAGTCCATGAGCCGCATATTTCCGCTGATGGCAAAATACGGCGGAGTGGCGGTGGGACTCTGCCTGGATGAGTCCGGCATTCCCGATACGGCAGATGGACGTCTGGCCGTGGGCAGGAAAATCATAGAACGGGCAGCGGAGTACGGAATCGGGCCGGAGGATATCATTCTGGACGGACTCTGCATGACGGTCAGTTCCGACAGCAAAGGGGCCCTTACCACCCTGGAGACCCTGCGGCGCATCCGGGATGAGCTGGGAGTGGGAACCGTGCTGGGGGTATCCAACATATCCTTCGGACTGCCCCAGAGGGAAATCATCAATGCCGCATTCTTTACCATGGCCATGGAATGCGGGCTGGGAGCTGCCATCATAAACCCTAACTCCGAGGCCATGATGCGGGCTTACTACAGCTTTAACGCGCTTATGGACCGGGATCCCCAGTGCGGCCAGTATATCAGCGTGTACAGCGGACAGAGCGCGGGCCTGGGCCAGACCATTGGAAAGAGCGGCAGCCAGAACGGGATAAAGGCAGACAATCATTTTGGCTCAGGAGAGCATCAAGGAGGAGGAAGCCAGGGGCCGGCTCTGACAGCAGCCATTGAGAGAGGCCTGAAAGAAGCCGCCCACAACGCGGTGACGGAACTGTTAAAGGAGAGGGAGCCGCTGGATATTATCAACAGTGAGATGATACCGGCCCTGGACCGTGTGGGAAAAGGGTTTGAGAAGGGAACCGTGTTCCTGCCCCAGCTTCTTATGAGCGCGGAGGCCGCCAAGGCTGCGTTTGAGGTCATCAAGGCAGCTATGGATGGAAGCGGACAGGCCCAGGAAAAGAAAGGTACCATCATCCTGGCAACGGTGAAAGGCGACATCCATGATATCGGCAAGAACATCGTGAAGGTTTTGCTGGAAAATTACAGTTATGAGGTCATCGACCTGGGAAGAGACGTGCCGCCGGAGGTCATTGTAAAGGAGGCCGTGGAGCGTCAGGTTGCCCTGGTGGGCCTGAGCGCCCTCATGACCACCACTGTGCCCAGCATGGAGGAAACCATCCGCCAGCTAAGGGCTGCATCCGTCACTGTCAAGGTGATGGTGGGAGGCGCTGTGCTGACGGAGGATTATGCCAGGACCATAGGCGCTGACGCCTATTGCAGGGATGCTATGGCATCGGTAAATTATGCGGAGCAGGTATTCGGCGCTTAGAGCGCCGGGAAGCTCCTGGGTTTTCATAGACTGATACGGGAATCCCCATCCACCTGAGGAACTATCTGCCCCAGCTGTTTCAGCTGACGTGTAATGTGGTAGACAGTGAACAGGTTGAGGGGATTTTTGTGTTCGTCAATAATCAGTTTGCCTCTGAGCATGAACCACAGCCATGCACCGTCCTTCCTGCGAATCCGTATGATGCAGCTGCGTACGGTGTCGTCTGTGGAAAATACGGTCATGGTCTCCTGGAATGTATGGGTGTCATCCGGGTGCAGCTGCCTGAGGAACGATAAGGAGCTTCCGGACAAAAGCTTGTATTCGGACAGACTGCAGTAGCCAAGGGCGTGAAGCAGCCTGGAATTCATATATATGACCTCCGGGGATTCTGCCTGGTAGCTGGTCAGGAGGATGCCGCCGTTTACCACCTGGTTCAGAAGCCCCAGCTCATTATTGCCGTACAGCTCAAAATAGTGCTGGTCCGTTACATCCTCAATGAGACAGCCGCAGTAGCCTTCGTGGAATTGAAAGCACTCTATCTTAAGGTACTTGCTGCGTTCCGGGCTGAAATCATAAAACATCTGCCGTCCGCCGTGCATGGCTGTTTCATAGTAGGCGGGAAGGCGCCGCGTATCGGCGTCCGGGTAATGGCTCAGGAAGCTTTTTCGGTAGAGGATGTTTCTGGAACGGCATTCCAGGCGGGCACAGGCTTCATTTACATATACATAGGAAAAATCACAGGCCTGTCCGTCCTTTGCCTGAATTTGAATGATGGCAAAGGGGAAGGGGATGCTGTCATATATAAGTTTTGCGTGCTCCAGTTTGTCCTCCAGGGATAGGTCGGAGCTGGGAGCCGGATTCAGTTCCCGGAAGGAAATCATATTCTTTCCGTGGCTTTTGGCGTAGTAAAGCTCATCATCCGCTGCCCGTACCAGCTTGTGGTAATCATCCATGGAGGTAAGGACTGTGCTCACGACCCCTGCGCTGATCGTCACAAAGGGGGAGGCGCTTCGGTTGGCAGCGGGAATCTTTAAATCAGCCACAGATTTCCTCAAGCGGTCTCCAACCTTGATGGCGTCAGAGGGGTGGACATCACAGAGCAGTATTTGAAACTCTTCCCCTCCAAACCGGCAGATCAGGTCGTTCTCACGGTGGATGCTGCCGGACAGGGCTGCGGCTACCTTTTTCAGGCATTCGTCGCCCTGTACATGGCCGTATGTATCATTGTACTGTTTGAAATAGTCAATATCTATCATGATGACAGCCACAGGTACATGAAGCCGTATGCTATAGGGAATCAGCTCCTCCAGCCGGAGGGAATAGCCGTTGCGGTTGAAAAGCTGTGTCAGCGGGTCCTTGTCGGCCCGTTCCTGAAGACAAACCTGTTCATCCCTGGCCTTTCTTACCATTTGCAGGTTGCTCACAATAATGTGGCAGCGCATCTGGGACAGAAACAGGCTGATGAAGCTGTAAAGGAACAGGTTGGAATACAGGGCCGGCGGTACATGGTGGGCCCTGAAAGCCGGAATCGCGGCCAGGGCGGTAGCCAGCACTGAGGCCAGCGCTTCTGTAAGGGAATAGATGGGGCCGGCGGCAATGTAAATGTAAAACATAAGGACGCTTTCTGCTGTCAGGCGGCTCTGCAGGCAGATGTGGTTCACTGCAATGCAGTACAGGGCAAATATGGCAGTGAAAAAGTATGTATGGTGTTTCAGCCTCCGCCTTGTGGAACAGGTCCGCTGCTGTTTCAATAAGTATTTGCAATATACAATATTAAAGGCGATGAACAGAAGGAACAGCAGCATGGTAAAGCTGAGCATGGAAGCAGCTCTGCCTGTAAAGTCTGTGGCCAGATATACGATTAGACTGAAGGCTTCCATAATGATTAAAAGGATGGAATAATTCAAGGTCTGGCTGATGTTCATGGTCTGCACCGTATCGTAAATTTCGTCCGCATACAGACATCCTTTGCCATGGTCCTGTGCGGGAAAGATACAGGATAAATTTTTCTTTACATATTCTAACATAGTATAATATACAACCCCTGTCTTAATCGTGATTGCCATGCCCGTACCTGACTGGCCTGTCCGCTGTACAGCAGGCATGCAGCAGTTATAAGTAAAACCGGCGCTGGTATCATGCGTATTTTTTTGTTTGCGTCAATTACATAATACTGATAATATATGAGGGATATTGGGGAAATATTACCAAAGAACATGAAAAATCCGCAAAAAAAGACAAAAGTCGTTGTTTTTCCAATAACTCCCAGACACAGGACTCCTAATATGTGATAATATAGTTTTGCAACAGAAATGTAACAGATTTGTAATATCTGTAAGAAAGAAAGCGAGGACATACTATGTTATCAGTTTCATCTATGGCACTTGCTGCAATGCTGGGTTCTGCATGCGGCACTAATATGGCAAATATAAATGACTGCAACGCAGCACTTTACAATACGGGAAATTGTCCCCAGGCAGTACAGTACCAGAAGGGCGGACAGGACCTGAATTCCATGCTGTCACAGATGGGAGTCGGCATGATGCCTGGAAATTCCCAGTGCGGTGTTAATTAAGCGTATTGATTAAATACATTAATTAAATACATCGGATCCATATTCCGTTTCATTATCACATAATCATATTCCTCAAAAATAAATCCCGGAGAAAGGCAGAACTGCCTGTCCTCCGGGATTATTTTCATGTCCGGGGCAATAATAAGCCGTACCCGGACATAAATATATACAGAAAATTAATTCACTTTTCCGGCTGCATGGGGTAGAATATCGTTACTGTTGTTCCGGAAGGGACGCGCGTGCAGTAAGGTCACAGAAGGTGAAAAGGAGTATTTCCAGTGAATCGAGATAATGTGAAAATCATTTTAAAAGGAATGTGGATAGGGGGGACCATGACGGTGCCCGGAGTAAGCGGAGGGTCCATGGCCATGATTATGGGGGTTTATGACAGACTCATTTCATCCATCAGCTCCTTTTTCAAGGAACCTGCAGGAAGCATGGCCTTCCTGCTCAAATTCGTCCTGGGGGCAGGAACCGGAATGGTGCTGTTTTCGCGCTTTATCAGCTACCTGTTCACAACCAGGGCCGATGTTCCGCTCCGGTTTTTCTTCCTGGGAGCGGTGGCAGGAGGTGTTCCCATGATATACAGGGAGGCAGGCGTGAAAAAACTGGACCTGGGAGCGGTGGCCTATCCTGCCATAGGCATCCTGGGGGTGGTGCTTCTGGCGCTGATTCCCTCCGGACTTTTTACACCGGACGGAAGTTTCGGGCCCGCGGCCCTGCTCCTTCAGCTGGCTGGGGGATTCATCATTGCGGTGGGGCTGGTCCTGCCCGGAATCAGCGTGTCTCAGATGCTCTATATGCTGGGAATCTATGAAACCATTATAGGAAACATCAGCTCCTTTCATATCCTTCCCCTGATACCGCTGGGAGCCGGCGTGCTGGGCGGCATTTTCCTGACCACCAAGGTGCTGGAGCGGCTGATGTCCCGTCATCCCCAGCCCACCTATCTGATTATCCTGGGATTCATGTTCGGTTCCCTGCCGGAACTTTTTCCAGGTATCCCAACAGGCGCGGATCTGGCAGCGGCCCTTATAGCCGGAGCTGCGGGTTTTGCGGCTCTGTATGTGATGTCCATGAAAGAACAGAGAACCTAAAGGGCCGGAGCGCGGCCGGGGCGCGTCAGAAAGCAGTTTTCAGACACACTCTACACGGTTCTGCCGTCTCCCCAGAAAACCAGGCATACGGTGCCGGGACCGGTATGGGAGCCGATGACAGTGCCGATATCCACGATGAAAACCTTTCCGTTTAAATGAGGGAAGGTTTCCTCTACCAGGCTGGCCACTGCCTCGGCATCTTCGGGGCAGGAGGATTGGGACAGGAAGCATTTTCCTTTATAGGCAGCGCCCTGTTCAGCATGTTCCTTCATCCGCTCCACCATTTCCCGGATAACGCGCTTCTTGCCCCGGTACTTATCCCGGGGAATCAGTTTGCCTTCCGCATTCACTTCCAGCAGGGGACATATGTTGAGCATATTGCCAAAGAAGGCAGCTGAGGCAGAGATGCGTCCTCCCCGTCTTAAATGGGTCAAATCAGAGGTGAAGAACCAATGATGGACCCTTTTTTTATTCTCCTCAATCCAGGATACAAGTTCCCTGTATTCTGCACCTGCCTGCATCATCTCCCAGGCCGTGTCCACCAGAAGTCCGTAGCCCGCTGAGGCGCAGCAGGAGTCAATGACGGCAATCTGCCGGTCCGGATAACGCTCCAGCATCTCATCCCTGGCAATGACTGCCGAATTATAGGTGCCGGATATGCCGGAGGAGAGGGTCATGTGGATGATATCCTTTCCTTCTTTTAATATGGGCTCAAACATGGCTTCGTATTGTTCCGGGTTCACCTGGGACGTGGTGGGCATGGCGCCCTGCCTGATGTTCTCGTAAAAATCCTCAATGGGAATGGACTTTCCCAGGTCGTCGTCATATTCCATGCCGTTCATCCGGAAATGAAAGCAGGAGTAGGGGATGCCTCTCTCTGTCAGATAAGACGCCGGCAGATCGGCTGTGGAACAGCAGGTAATCATATAGGAATTCGTCATGGTTTGCTCCTTTTAAAGTGGGAAAAATTAGCTGTCTTGTGTTGAAAAAAGTATAGCATGCCAGGGGTGCGGTGTCAAATGCAGTGGAAAAACAGATGGAACTGTGCTATGATGTAGGTTGTGTCAAGACAGATTTGCGTATAGCCATGGAAAGGAATGGTAACCATAATGTATAAATGCTGTATATTCGACCTGGACGGGACCCTTGTGAATTCAATCTATGCCATCCAGAAGTCAGTGAATGATACCCTGAGTTATTGGAACATGCGTGAAATCAGCGTGGAGGAGAGCCGGCTTTATGTGGGGGACGGTTATAAGAAGCTGCTGGAGCGGTCCCTTATTGCCTGCGGGGATAAGGAGCTGACCCATTATGAGGAGGCGGTGGAGCGGTATCAGGACATTTTTCGGGAATGCTGTATGTACCGTGTGGAGGCATACGAGGGAATCGGGGAGCTTCTGGAGTTTTTAAAGTCGCAGGGCATTTTCATTGCAGTGCTGTCCAACAAGCCCCATCCCAGAACACTGGATAATGTGCAGGGAGTGTTTGGAAAGGGGTATTTTGACCTGGTCTACGGAGAGCGGGAGGATAAGGGAATCAAGAAGAAGCCTTGCCCTGACGGCGTATGGGCCATAGCGGAGGAACTGGGACTTTCAAAGAGCGAAATCCTCTATCTGGGGGATACCAACACGGACATGGAGACCGGGGACAATGCAAAGGTGGATACAGTGGGAGTGACCTGGGGATTTAGGACAAGGGAAGAGCTTATGGCTTTCCATCCGGCGCTTATTGCGGACCATCCGTCCCAGGTTGTTCAGTATATAAAGGATGTGAATGGAATTGAATGATAGAATGCCCCTGAGATACAGGGGAATTACGTGGCTTATGGCCTTGCTTGGTTTCGCGGTCATGGCCATAAGTATATGGGGATGCGCCGCCGGACAGAGGCCGCCTGAATCAGGAAAGGCGCCTGCTGCCGGCCAGGAGGGAAAGGATGACCGCATCCTTGTGGTAACCACCATCTTTCCCTACTATGATTTTGTGCGCCAGATTGCAGGGGACCGGGTGAAGCTTAAGCTGGTGGTGCCCGCGGGTATGGACAGCCATTCCTTTGAACCTACGCCTGCTGATATGATTGCCATGCAGGAGGCCGATGTGCTGATCTGCAACGGCGGCGAGATGGAGCAGTGGGTGGAGAAAGTGCTGGGCTCCCTGGACACCAGCCACATGAAGGTTCTGACCATGATGGACTATGTGGACGTGGTGGAGGAAGAGCATGTGGAAGGCATGGAGGAGGAGGAAGAACACCGCCATGAGGACGGCTTTGAGATGCACATTGAATACGATGAGCATATATGGACCTCTCCTGTCAATGCCCGGGCCATTGTAAAAATAATAAGCCAGACCTTGTCAGAGGCAGCTCCCCGGGAGAAAAGCCGTTTTGAGGATAATACCCAGGCATACCTGAAGGAACTTAAGGAACTGGACAGCCAGTTCCGACAGGTGGTAAACCAGGGGCGTCTCCATATGATTGTGGTGGCAGACAAGTTTCCCTTCCGCTATTTCGCGGATGAGTACGGCCTTTCCTACCGCGCTGCCTTTTCCGGGTGCAGCGGGGACACGGAGCCCAGCGCCAGGACCATTGCCTATCTGATAGACAAGGTAAAGGAGGACCGGATTCCGGCTGTCTATTACCTGGAGCTTTCCAGCCACAGGACAGCGGAAATCATTCAGGAGGAAACAGGAGCAATGCCCCTTCTTCTCCATTCCTGCCACAACGTGACCAGGAAGCAGTTCGACGAGGGCGTCACCTATCTCCAGCTTATGAAACAGAATGTGGAGAACCTGCGGTATGGGCTGGAATAACCTGAGCCGGGATAATCCGGGCTGGAATAACCAATTGTAAAAGGGGTAAAATATGTCACCATTAATTCAATGCCAGCATGTGGACTTCGGATACGATAACCAGGATGCTGTGACCGATGTAAATATGGAAGTGGACCCCGGGGATTATCTGTGCATCGTGGGTGAGAACGGATCCGGCAAGAGTACACTGATGAAGGGGCTTTTGGGCTTAATCAGGCCTACGGGCGGCAAGCTTGTAACGGCAGATGAGCTAAAGAGGACCGGTATCGGCTACCTGCCCCAGCAGACGGCCGCCCAGAAGGATTTTCCTGCCACTGTCTCAGAGGTGGTCTTAAGCGGCTGCTTAAACCGCAGGGGAATGCTTCCGTTTTATTCTAAGAAAGAAAAAGAGATTGCGGACAGGAACATGGAGAAGCTGGGGATCACACCCATCAGGAAGCAGTGCTACAGGGAGCTGTCCGGCGGGCAGCAGCAGCGGGTACTTATAGCCAGGGCCCTGTGCGCCACCAGCTCCCTGCTGATACTGGACGAGCCCATCACTGGGTTAGACCCCACGGCCATCCAGGAGTTTTACACCATGATCCGGAGGTTGAACAGGGAGGACAAGGTGGCTATACTCATGGTGTCCCATGACCTGAGAAATGCGGTGGAGGAGGCCAATAAGATCCTTCACCTGCAAAAGCGTGTCCTGTTCTACGGGCCTGCCCACGACTATATGAACAGCCAGGCAGCCGGCCATTTCTTCCATGAAAAGGAACAGGGCAGATGCAAGCCCACAGCCGGATGCCACACGGTGAAGCTGCACATGCACAAGGAGGATAAATCATGAATCTGATACGAGAAATGCTTTCCTACCCGTTTCTGGTAAGGGCTCTTGCGGGCGGCATGATGGTATCCCTGTGCGCGTCCCTGCTGGGAGTGAGCCTGGTGCTCAGGCGGTACAGCATGATTGGGGACGGCTTGTCCCATGTGTCCTTCGGGGCCCTTTCCATTGCCCTGGCCATGGGATGGTCCCCCCTTAAGATATCCATTCCGGTGGTGGTCCTGGCTGCTTTTTTCCTGCTTCGGATTACGGAGAACAGCCGGATTAAAAGCGATGCGGCCATTGCCCTCATATCAGCCAGCGCCCTGGCGCTAGGCATCATCGTCACTTCCCTGACCACGGGTATGACCACGGATGTGAGCAGTTATATGTTCGGAAGCATCCTGGCCATGAGCAGGGAGGATGTTTGGCTCAGCGTGGTGCTGTCCCTGGTGGTGCTGGGGCTGTTTGTAATATGCTACAACCGCATATTTGCAGTGACCTTTGACGAGAATTTTGCCAAGGCAACAGGGGTCAATGTGGGCCGCTACAATATCATTATAGCTGTTCTCACGGCAGTGACCATTGTGCTGGGAATGAGGATGATGGGGGCCATGCTTATATCCAGCCTTGTGATATTTCCATGCCTTTCCTCCATGCGGGTATTCAAAAGCTTTGGAGGCGTCATGGTGTCCTCGGGCCTTCTGTCCCTGGCCTGCTTTTTCGCAGGCATGGTGGCATCCTACCAGTTTTCCATACCGGCCGGGGCCAGCGTGGTGGTGGTGAATCTGTGCGCTTTCCTTTTGTTCATGGCGTGGCAGTCCCTGGGCCGCCTGAGAGGCTGATGCCTCCGGCCGGGGCCGGCTGTTTTATCCGCCGGCTATATCCTGTTTTGCAGTAGACAGTCCGGGGCTAAAGTGCTAAAATGCTCTTTATGCGGAGGGATCCGCGGTAAAAATAACTTATGGGATTTAAAATGAGGGGAACATGAATGAGAAGCTGTTTGGAAAAAAACCAAAACATTACCGTTTAAAAAAACATATATCACAGACCCAGTTCATTGCCTATGGGTTTTTCCTGATTATCATGACAGGAAGCCTGCTTCTGATGCTTCCCATAGCCAGCAGGGACGGGCAGAGCGAGCCATTCCTCAACTGCCTGTTTACGGCAACCAGCGCTTCCTGCGTGACGGGGCTGGTGGTGGCAGATACCTGGACCCAGTGGAGCCTGTTCGGCCAGATGGTGCTGCTGGTGCTGATTCAGCTGGGGGGATTGGGATTTATCAGCATCGGCATTTTCCTGTCTATTGTTCTGAGAAGGAAAATCGGACTCAAAGAGCGAGGGCTTATGCAGGAAAGCGTCAACACCCTGCAGATTGGCGGCATGGTGAAGCTGGCCAAGAAAATCATCATCGGCACAGCTGTTTTTGAGGGAGCAGGCGCTGTTATACTGGCCTGCCGGTTTATTCCGGAGTACGGTCTGGTCCACGGTACCTGGTATGGAATATTTCATTCTGTTTCGGCCTTTTGTAATGCCGGCTTTGACCTGATGGGACACACCAGCCAGTATAGTTCTCTTTGTAATTATGAGGGGGACTGGGTGGTTATAGGAACTATATCCTTCCTGATTATTACAGGCGGTATCGGATTCATTGTCTGGGACGATTTGTCCAGGAAGAAGCTGGATTTCCGCCACTACATGCTTCACACCAAAATCGTGCTGGTTACAACGGCAGTTCTTCTGATTACCAGCACCATACTCTTTTATCTGATGGAGCGCAATAATATTTTAGTGGGAATGAATGGTTCGGAGTCCTTTCTGGCCTGTTTCTTCAGCGCGGTCACACCCAGGACAGCCGGATTTAACAATGTAGACACGGCAGCCCTGACAGACGGAAGCAAGTTTTTGTCAGCCATCCTCATGTTCATCGGAGGAAGCCCGGGCTCCACGGCCGGCGGTATCAAGACCAGCACCCTGGCAGTGCTTCTGCTTTACGTCCATTCCAATATCCGCCAGACATACGGGGTGGAGATATTCGGGAGAAGGCTGGAGGACGAGTCCATCAGGCAGTCGGCCTGTATTCTGACCATCAACCTGGGTCTGATGCTGGCAGCCACCATAGCCATTATGGTGTCCCAGAACCTGCCTATGTCGGATGTGTTCTTTGAGACATGTTCCGCTATAGGCACCTCAGGAATGAGCACAGGAGTTACCAGAAGCCTGAATTCATTTTCCCGGATTGTTATTATACTGCTTATGTACTGCGGACGAATCGGAAGCTTGTCCTTTGCCCTGGCATTCACCAGGTCCAACCGCAAGCCCCATGTGCAGCTGCCGGCAGAGCGGATTACCATAGGATAGAGAGGGGTATTAGAGATGAAATCAATTCTTGTTATCGGAATCGGAAGGTTTGGCCAGCACCTGTGTGAAAACCTGGCCAAGCATGACAATCAAATCATGGCAGTGGACATATCAGAGGAGAAGCTGGAGCCCGTCCTTCCTTATGTGGTCAGCGCCAAGATTGGAGACTGTACCAATGAGGCCGTGCTTAAGAGCCTGGGAATCGGCAACTTCGATATCTGTTTTATCTGTATCGGAAATAATTTCCAGAACAGTCTGGAGGTTACCAGTCTGATTAAGGAGATAGGGGCAAAGTACGTTGTCAGCAAGGCGAACCGCAATATTCACGCCAGGCTGCTGCTAAAGAACGGGGCGGACGAGGTGGTTTACCCGGACCGGGACGTGGCAGAGAAGGTAGCGGTGCGTTACAGTGCCAACAATGTGTTTGACTATACGGAGCTGGCAGATGGCATTTCCATCTATGAAATCAAGCCCCTTCCCCAGTGGGTGGGAAAGAGCATAAAGGATTCCGATATCCGGCGGCTGTACGGCATATCGGTTATCGCGGTGAAAAACCCGGACGGACACATGAGGTTCATGCCCGGTGCCGACCATGTCATAGCAGGGGATAACCACCTGATGGTGATTGGAAAACAGGAGGATGCGGAGAAGATTGTGAAGCATCTGACGAAAAATGTATAAGAAGGATGATGAGTCCAACGGATAATAGGGCCGGAGAAATGGCTGCCTGTGTTGACAGGCTGCTGTTTCTCCGGTTGTTTTCGTTCTGCGGTGTCTGTAACTGCTGAAGAGGGCCAGAGGTGGGGAGAGGGGAAGTTTGAGTGTTAAATGTAAGACGAATTTTCAATAAGACGTCGGAAACATTATTGCCGGTATAAGGTTTTTTTAGTATAATTATGCTATGCAAATCCTGTAAATAACACTTTAATTGGAAGTTATACATAATAAAGAGGAGGTGCACACTGTGAAAGAACTGTCAATAGGACAGATGGCCCGGCTTAACGGGCTGTCAGAGCAGACGCTGAGGCTGTATGACAAGGCAGGCCTGTTTTCACCCATGTACCGGGATGCGGAAAACGGCTACCGTTACTATGATATCCGCCAGAGCGCCCAGCTGGATATGATTCAGCATATGAAGGCCCTGGGCATGTCCTTAAAGGACATCAGGGAGCAGATGACCCATTTTGAGCTTGATATGTTCAAGACAATCCTGCACCGGAACCTGGAGGAGCTGGAGTTGAGATCCAGGGAGCTGATGTACCAGAGAAGGGCCATAGAGCGGACCCTTGAAAGCTATGAATGGTATGAAAACGCGCCGCCGGACGGGACCATTGTGCTGGAATACATACCCCGGAGACTGACGTATATGACGGATTCAGGAGTGAATTTCTATGATTACGACATTGATGTATATGAAAAGATACTGAGGGATTTGAAGGAGAACCTGATTGCCAACCAGCTCTCCCCCATTTATTTTTACAATGCAGGCACCGTGATGCGCAGGGAACACCTGATGGAGGGGAGGTACTATTCCACGGAGATATTTGTGCTGGTGGACCGGGGCTTTGTAAAGGACAGCCTGATTACGGAGATACCGGCCAGCACATACCTGTGCATTTACTGCAATGGATTTGAAAGGGAAAAGGAGTATATGGGCCGTCTGGTGGAGGAAATCAGGACAAAGGAGTATCAGGTGACAGGCGACTATATCTGCGAGGTGGTGGCGGAGGTGCCCATGGATATGCAGGAGAGAGGCATGTTCCTGCGCCTTCAGGTGCCGGTATCTTTCAGGAAAAATAACCCTTGACCTGATACCGTGTATAAGCTTTATACTATTAACAGAAGCTAATAACACGTAACTTATTTTCAGGAAAGGGGTTTAAGAATCATGATGAATTGCGAGAAAATCCGTGTGGTACAGTATGGCTGCGGCAAGATGGCCAAGTACATCCTGCGCTATCTTTATGAAAAGGGCGCTGAGATTGTAGGGGCAATTGATGTGAATCCGGCCGTGGTAGGAATGGACGTAGGTGATTTTGCAGGGCTTGGCACAAAGCTGGGCGTGGTGATAAGGGAGGACGCTGATGCGGTCCTGGATGAGTGCGACGCTGACATTGCCGTGGTTACCCTGTTCAGCTTCATGTCGGATGTATATCCCTATTTTGAGAAATGCGTGTCCAGGGGAATCAATGTGGTGACCACCTGCGAGGAGGCCATCTATCCATGGACCACGTCCTCAGCCGTTACCAACAAGCTGGATAAGCTGGCTAAGGAAACCGGCTGCACCATAGTGGGAGCCGGTATGCAGGATATTTTCTGGATTAACATGATTGGCTGTGTGGCGGGAGGCGTACACCGCATTGACAGGATTGAGGGAGCCACCAGCTATAACGTTGAAGATTACGGTCTGGCACTGGCAAAGGCTCACGGCGTGGGGCTTACACCGGAGGAGTTTGAAGCTCAGATTGCCCACCCGGAGACACTGGAGCCCTGTTATGTATGGAATTCCAATGAAGCGCTGTGCAATAAGATGGGATGGACCATCAAGTCCCAGTCCCAGAAGTGCGTGCCATATTTCTATCCCACGGACCTGTATTCAGAGACCATGGGAATGACCATACCAAAGGGAAACTGCATCGGTATGAGCGCCGTGGTCACCACCGAGACCTTCCAGGGCCCGGTTATAGAGACCCAGTGTATCGGCAAGGTATACGGACCGGATGACGGTGATTTGTGCGACTGGAAAATCATAGGCGAACCCGACACCACCTTCTTTGTACAGAAGCCGGCCACTGTGGAGCATACCTGCGCCACCATTGTAAACCGGATTCCGACCATTTTAAATGCTCCGGCAGGTTACATTACGGTGGAGAAGCTGGAGGATGTGGAGTATCTTTCCTATCCGATGCATATGTATTTGGATATGTAAGAGGAGATGTAAGAGGAAACTGGCCGGCAGAATCATGGACTTAACCGGCTGAGCACGGCGAAAGCCGGTCAGGCAGAACGGAGATAAAGAAAAAAGAATGGGCAAGGGCCCGCGGTACCGGGACAACAGCCAGGCAGGCGAGAAGGTCTGCCTGGCTGTTTGCTGCATTTTTTCTCAAAAACTCTTGCCTGACCCTTTGGAACGGTTAAAATATGGATAAAATGAAAGTGTGATACGGCAGAATAGAAACAGAGCGGTAATAGAATAGCAATAGAATAGGGCCATATGTCTTGACTTTATCCAGTGAATGTGCAACAATATTCAATTGACAGGCTTTACAAACAGAGCTTTGCCAGGACAGGGCGGCGGATGGTTTCACTTGCTTTCAGGACTGGCAGGGCTTCGGATATTGAGAAAGAGGGAAAGAATAAAATGACAAAGATTGATATTATCTCCGGATTCCTGGGAGCGGGCAAGACTACGTTCATTAAGAAGCTCCTGGAGGAGGCCATTGCCGGAGAACAGGTTGTCCTGATTGAAAATGAGTTTGGCGAGATTGGAATTGACGGCGGTTTTCTGAAGGATTCAGGCATTGAAATCCGGGAGATGAATTCAGGCTGCATCTGCTGCTCTCTGGTAGGTGATTTTGGTACATCCCTGGCTGAGGTTCTGACACAGTACAAGCCGGAGCGCATCATCATCGAACCGTCCGGTGTGGGCAAGCTGTCAGATGTGATGAAGGCAGTCATTGACGTATCAGCAGATATGGATGTGGAGCTAAACAGCGCTGTAACCATTGTGGATGCGGCAAAATGCAAAATGTACATGAAGAATTTTGGAGAGTTCTTCAATAATCAGATAGAGAATGCAGGAACCATCGTACTGAGCCGTACAGACATTACGGATGCCTCTAAAATACAGAAGGATGTGGACATGATTCGCGAGAAGAATGCAAATGCTGTCATTATCACCACTCCTCTGGACCAGCTTGGAGGAAGCCAGCTTCTGGAGATTATTGAGAAGAAGGATACTATGCTGGATGATCTGCTGGCAGAGGTGCGGGAGAGCCGCCATCATGACGGTCATGGCGAGGAGTGCTGCGGGCACCACCACGGCCATGATGAGGAATGCCATGAGCATCACCACGATCACGATGAGGAGTGCCATGAGCATCACCATGACCATGATGAGGAGTGCCATGAGCATCACCACCACGGTCATGATGAGGAATGCCATGAGCACCACCACGGCCATGACGAGGAATGCCATGAGCATCATCACCACGATCATGATGAGGAATGCCATGAGCACCACCACGGCCATGACGAGGAATGCCATGGGCATCACCACCACGATCACGATGAGGACTGCCATGAGCATCACCACGGCCATGACGAGGAATGCCATGGGCATCATCACCATGATGGCTGCGGTCATGAGCATCACCATCATCATGCAGACGAGGTGTTTACCAGCTGGGGAATGGAAACCATTGTTCCGGTGACCCATGAGCAGCTGGAGGATATTCTGAAACGTCTCTCCTCCACCAGGGAGTTTGGAGATGTGTTAAGGGCCAAGGGAATGCTTCCCACAGAGAATCCCGGTGAGTGGCTGTATTTTGATTTGGTGCCGGAGCAGTATGAAATCCGCCAGGGCAGACCGGATTATACAGGCAAGGTATGTGTGATTGGCGCCAGCCTGAAAGAGGAAGAGCTGAACAGCGTGTTCGGCAGAGGCTGATTGGATAAGGGGAAACAGACATGGCTTATGAGATAGAAGACGATATTATGCCTTTGTTTTTAATCAATGGCTTTCTGGAGGCCGGCAAGACCCAGTTTCTGGATTTTACCATGCAGCAGGATTACTTTAAAACAGAGGGAAAGACCCTTCTCATTGTGTGTGAGGAAGGCGATACGGAGTATGACGAGAAAAAGTTAAAGAAGAATAAGACGGCAGTGGTGTTTGTGGATGACATGGAGAAGCTGACCCCCCAGTATCTCAATGAACTGGAGGTTATCTACCAGCCGGAACGCGTGCTGATGGAGTGGAACGGCATGTGGAACCAGGATGATTTAAAACTGCCGGATGACTGGACCATTTATCAGCAGATTACCATTATTGACGGTTCTACCTTTGAACTCTATGTGCAGAACATGAAGCCGCTTCTGGGGGCCATGCTGCGGGGATCGGAGCTGGTTATCGTGAACCGGTGCGACGGGATTGGGGATGACAAGCTGACCGCGTACCGCAGGACCATACGGGCCATGAGCCGGGAAAGCGAGATTGTCCTGGAGGACAAGGAAGGGGAAATCGAACAGGCTGCCCTGGAGGAGGATCTTCCCTATGACCTTGGCGCGGATGTGATTGAAATTAAGCCTGAGGATTACGGTATTTGGTATATTGACTGTATGGACCAGCCGGAGCGCTATAAGGACAGGGTGGTGGAATTCACTGCCATGGTTCTTAAAACTCCTAAATTCCCCAAGGGCCAGTTTGTGCCTGGCCGCATGGCCATGACATGCTGTGAGGCGGATATGACGTTTCTGGGCTTTATGTGCAAATGGCCGGAAGCGGAGGATTACAAGACAAAACAGTGGGTGAAGGTCCGGGCAAAGGTAGGTATTGAATACCAGAAGGATTATCACGGCGAGGGGCCGGTCCTTTATGCCGAACATGTGGAACGGGCGGAAGAGATAAAGGATGTTGTGCAGTTTTAGGAAAGATAGTTTACAGTTATGGGACATGCCTTAGGGCGCTAAAAAACAGCAGCAAAACGTGTTGCCCTGCATGGGAGGGACGCGGCGGGCTGCTGTTTTTCGTATAACATGCTTCGTATAACATCTCATTCCATTGCCAAATCCATTGTCGATTTCATCGCCAATTCCATATGTGGTTCTATATCCATTACGCAACCTGTCAGAACCCTCTGGATTTTATCTTGCAAAATCCGGAAAAGTCCATTACAATATAGAGAAAGGGCTTTCACGAAAAAAGCAGGAGCAGAGCAGGGGATGAAAGCACAGAAGTGTAAAGGAATAAAAGGGGTGAAGGGATGAATATTTATGACATTGCAGCCGAGGCAGGGACCTCTATCTCCACTGTTTCGCGGGTGCTCAACAATAAGGGAAATGTGAATCCCAAGATAAGGGACAGGGTGGAGGCCGTTCTTAAAAAGTATGACTATAAGCCCAGCGCCATAGCCAGGGGCATGGTCTCCAAAACCATGAAGAATATTGCTATCCTGACAGTGGATGTGCGGGTGACGCATTATGCCAGGATGATATATGTGATTGAACAGGAGTTCAGCAATCTGGGATATAATGTTTCGGTGTGTAATACAGGCGGGTCCATACAGGAATGCGACCGGTATTTCGAGATACTGTCAGAGAAACAGACAGACGGAATTGTGCTCATCGGCTCTGTATTCAATGAGCTGATAAATTATCCTGAGATTACTGCCAAGATAAAGGATACACCCGTAGTCATTGCCAACGGACAGGTAAAGCTGCCTAATTTTTATTCAGTCCTGGTGGATGACACAAAGGCAATCCGCATGGCTTCGGATTATATGTTTGACCATGGGCGTATGGACTTATTCTATGTTTTTGATATTGCCACAGACAGCGGCAGGGCAAAACGGCAGGGATTTTTAGAAGCCATGAAGCTGAGGGATGTACCTGACGGAAACGACCGGGTGGTGATTGTGGATGAAAGCAGCCTGGAAGGGGGAAGGGATGCCGCCAGAAAGATTCTTGCCGCCGGCCGGCCTGTCAACGGGGTGGTGTGCGGCGAAGACATCACGGCCATCGGACTCATGAAGGAATTTAAGGAAAGGGGATACCGGGTGCCGGAGGATATAGCCATTACCGGCTGCAATAATTCGCCGGATTCCAGAATATGCGAACCTGAGCTGACTACCCTGGACAACAAGCCGGAGCTTTTGGGCGGAATGTGCGCTTCCCTGCTCAGGGACAGGATGGAAGGAAAGGAGTCGGCCACAAGCGTGGCCATCCAGCCGGAGCTGGTGGTGCGCGGTTCCGCGTTATTTTGAAAGATTGGGTAAGACAGCACGCATAGTGCCGGTGCCTGGGTATATCAGGCGTCCTGCCGGCGTACAGCCGTATAACACAGAACAGGGCTTGGTATGAGGAAATACGGAAAAGCGCTTTTTTAGAATTGGAGTTGGTAAAAACAAAGATAATTTGTTCCAACTCCTTTTTATTTTTCAATAATAAGAAAACGCTTTTATAAACAAGAAAAAACGGGATTATAATGCACAAAAAGCATGAGACAATATAGTGCAAATTGTATAAAGATAAAGAGATTAAACACTTTTATATTGACATAAATCTTGATAATGCTATAATAGTGTCATGAGAAAGCGCTTTCTTAAAAAAGAGAAAGCTAACATAAAAGGAGAGAGCCATGAGAGTAAAGTATGAGGATTTATTAGAGAAGTTCCAGAGGATTTTAGAGAGCAGAGGTTTTTCAGGAAAGCATGCAAAGGACGCGGCCACCGTATTTGCAAACAACAGCCTGGACGGCGTATATTCCCACGGTGTGAACCGCTTCCCCAGGGTGGTGGAGTATCTGGATAAGGGAGAGATTGATTCCGCCGCCATTGCAACCTGTGAATCCTCCATGGGAGCCATTGAGCGGTGGAACGGACACAGGGGATTCGGCCCCCTCAATGCAAAGCTGGCCATGGACCGGGCTGTGGAGCTGGCAAGGGAGTACGGCGTGGGCGTGGTGGCCCTTGGAAATAATAACCACTGGATGCGGGGCGGCAGCTACGGCTGGCAGGCAGCGGACAAGGGATGCATCGGTATCTGCTGGTCCAACACCATGCCCAACATGCCTGCCTGGGGCGGAAGGGACAGAAAAATCGGAAACAATCCATTTATCATGTCCATCCCCAGAAGCAACGGAAAACACGCTGTCATTGACTGCGCCGTATCCCAGTTTTCCTACGGAAAGATAGAGGAGGCAAAGCTTAAGGGACAGCAGCTTCCGGTTCCCGGAGGCTATGATACAAAGGGCAACCTGACCACGGACCCGGCTGAGATTGAGAAAACATGGAGGGTGCTTCCCATGGGATACTGGAAGGGCAGCGGCATCTCCATTGCCCTGGACCTGATAGCGACGGTTCTGACAAACGGCAATTCCGTCAGCAGGATTGGCACCTTTGGGGACGAGGTGGGACTGAGCCAGATTATGATAGCCATTGACCCCTTAAGATTCAACACGCCGGAGGAAACGGACTCCATTGTGGATGAGATTCTGGCCGACATCAAGTCCTCAGAGCCAATCAGGGAAGGCGGGGAAGTGTATTATCCGGGAGAACTGGAACTCATCACCAGAGAGACCAATACAAGAGACGGAATTCCGGTCATTGACGAGGTGTGGGAAACGCTTAACAGCCTTGAGCGCTGAAGCACAGAGCTAAAATAGCAATATAGAGGGGA
The DNA here is from genome assembly GCF_020554465.1 of Enterocloster sp. 210928-DFI.2.20. Classification (NCBI taxonomy): domain Bacteria; kingdom Bacillati; phylum Bacillota; class Clostridia; order Lachnospirales; family Lachnospiraceae; genus Enterocloster; species Enterocloster sp. 210928-DFI.2.20. The sequence goes on along the minus strand of NZ_JAJCHK010000003.1, from coordinate 150,855 downwards.
GATTTAACTTATGGAATATATCATAGGAATACTGATTTTAGCATCGTTCTTTGGCCTGGCCGTCTACGCGGCCAGGGGCGGAAACCTGATGATGGGAATGCTGATTATGGCCATTCTCTGGACCATCCTTCCCATGACAGGCAACCTTCTGGCGTCTAATCCTGAATTTATCGCAGCCAATGGAGACAGCATACGGATTACATGGATACAGGCATTTTCCAAGGTGTTCCAGAGCGGCCCGGAGGGCTGGGGCTCAGTGCTGGTAAATGTAGTGTTTGGGGCATGGTTCGGCCGGGTGCTGTTAGAGACAGGCATCGCAGCCACCCTTATCCGCAAGACCACGGAGCTGGGCGGCGACAAGCCCGCCGTCACCTGTATCCTTTTGTGCATTGTTACGGCTGCCATATTTTCCTCCCTGTTCGGGGCCGGCGCAGTGGTAGCTATCGGCGTTATCATCCTTCCCATCTTCATGTCCCTGGGAATTCCCAAGGTGCTGTCCGTTGTATCCTTTATGCTGAGCATCGGAGCGGGAATGTTTTTGAACCCTGTACTCTTCGGACAGTACACCGCGTTCTTCCTGGACGGGGACGGCAAGGTCCTGTACCCCTATGAGCAGTATGTGAAATGGGGCGGCATTGCACTGGCCGTACAGCTGGTATTTACCATTATACTGATTCTGTTCTGCATGAGAAAAAAATCGGTCCATTCCTGGGCAGCCAGAAGGCCGGTACGCCAGAAACTGGATTTTGCTCCCACACCGTCCCTGCTGACGCCCTTTATCCCTGTATTCCTTTTAATTGTGTTCAAGGTGCCCATTATCATGGGCTTTCTGATCGGCGGCTTCTATGCGCTGTTTGTATGCGGAAAGCTGAAAAGCTTCCGGGCTGCCTGCAGGACCTTTAACAAGGACTTCTTTGACGGCGTGGTGGACACGGCTCCCCTGGTAGGCTTCCTGCTGGTGGTTCCCATGTTCAACAAGGCGGCAGAACTGTGCATTCCATATTTCAACGCGCTATTGGGAAATATCATTCCCCACAGCACCTTATTCATCACCGTTATTTTCTGTGTGCTGGCGCCCCTTGGAATGTTCAGAGGACCCTTCACCCTTTACGGCTGCGGCGCGGCTACCCTGGGCATTTTAAAGGGCGTGGGTTTTGAGGTGGCCTTCCTGGCTCCCCTGATGATTGCCGCCACCACGGTTATGAACGTGTCCTGCTGCATCACCCAGTCATGGATTGTATGGGGAATCAGCTACGCAAAGGTATCTACCAAGGAATTCTTAAAGATGAGCGTGGTGTGCGGCTGGATTATCTGCTGCATCCTGCAGGTTATAACATTTATCATGTTTGGTTAACGGGAGGAGAAGAAACATGGGAAACAGACTGGTGAGAATGGGAATCGACGTTGGAGGAACCCATACAAAGGCGGTAGCGATTGACAACGCCACACATGAAATCATAGGAAAATCTTCTGTCAAGACCACTCATGATGACAGGTACGGGGTGGCGGCCGGCGTGGTGAAGGCATTTCAGAACTGCTTAAGGGAAAATGATATTGCCCCTGAGGATGTTATTTTCGTGGCCCACAGCACCACCCAGGCCACCAATGCCCTGATTGAAGGCGATGTGGCCTGCGTGGGCGTGCTGGGCATGGGGCCCGGAGGCATGGAAGGCTTTCTGGCAAAGCATCAGACCCGCCTTAAGGATATCGACCTGGGATCCGGCAGAAGCATAAAGATAAAGAACCGTTATCTGAGCGACAGTGAAGAGGACGAGAATACGGTCAGGAAGGCGGTTGAGGAGCTTAAAGCGGAGGGCGCCCAGGTGCTGGTGGCGTCAGACGCTTACGGGGTGGACGACATTGCCGGGGAGCAGTTTGTGTTCGAGATTGCCCATGACGAGATGGGCATGGAGACAACCGTTGCCTCGGACATTACCAAGCTCTACGGCCTGACCAGACGGACCAGGACAGCTGCCATAAACGCCAGCATTCTGCCCAAGATGCTGAACACGGCCAATTCCACGGAGGAGAGCGTGCGAAAGGCCGGCGTGGAGGTGCCTCTCATGATTATGCGTGGAGACGGCGGGGTCATGGAAATCAATGAGATGAAGAAGCGCCCGGTGCTGACCATGCTTTCCGGTCCGGCTGCCAGTGTTATGGGATCCCTTATGTACCTGAGGGCATCCAACGGCGTGTATTTTGAGGTGGGTGGAACCACCACCAATATCGGCGTTATCAAGAACGGACGCCCTGCCATTGATTACTCTGTGGTAGGCGGACACAGGACCTATATCAGCTCCCTGGATGTGCGGGTGCTGGGCGTTGCAGGCGGAAGCATGATTCGGGTGAACAAGAGCGGCGTCCACGATGTGGGCCCACGTTCCGCCCATATTGCGGGACTGGATTACGCCGTATTTACAGATGAGGAAGAAATCGTGGAGCCCCGGCTGGAATTCTTTTCTCCGAAGGAGGGAGATCCGGAGGATTACGTGGCTATCCGCTTAAAGAGCGGTAAGCGCATCACCATCACCAACAGCTGCGCGGCCAATGTGCTGGGACTGGTGACGCCCAAGGACTTTTCCTACGGCAGTGTAAATTCGGCCAGGAAAGCCATGCAGCCCATTGCCGATTACCTGAACACCACGGTGGAGGATGTGGCTTCCCAGATTCTTACCAGGGCCTATGAGAAGATCGAGCCTATTATCATGGAGCTGGCTGACAAGTACCGCCTGGAGCATGACCAGATATCCCTGGTGGGCGTGGGCGGCGGCGCCACATCCCTGATTGGGTTCTGTGCCAATAAGATGAATATTAAGTACAGTGTGCCTGAAAATGCAGAGGTTATTTCCTCCATAGGCGTGGCTCTGGCCATGGTCCGTGACGTTGTGGAGCGGGTGGTACCCAACCCCACGCCGGATGATATCAGAAGCATCAAGCGGGAGGCGGTGGACAAAGCAGTGGAGAGCGGGGCAGCGCCCGGATCCGTGGAGGTCCACATTGAAATTGACCCGCAGACCTCCAAGCTCACTGCCATTGCACTGGGTTCCACGGAGGTCAAGACAACGGACCTTCTTAAGGAGTGCAGCGAGGAGGAGGCAAGGAACCTGGCGGCGGAGGATTTAAGGTCCGGGCCGAAAGAGCTGAACCTGGTGGGCCAGACGCCTAACTTCTATGTCTATAATATGGAAAGCAGGGGCCGAAAGCCACTTCGTATCCTGGATAAGAAGGGATTTATCAAGGTGCAGAGGACAGACGGGGAAGTGGTTCTTGCCAAGGCATCCTCCTACCGGAGCATTGTTTCCAGAATGTGGGAAGAAATGGCCATTTTCAAGGCAGATGCCATCCTGCGGCCCGACTACTATCTGTGTGTGGGCGCCAGAGTCATGGACTTTAACGGCACAGGTGAGCTGGAGCAGATTCTCATGCTCATGGATGTGGAAATGCAGATGGTGGACCCGTCGGAAGATATTGTGATTGTCGGAGCAAAGAATCAGTTGTAGAATAGAAGGGGACAGGTGCAGAGGAGGTTTTTCCATGAAGAGAGAAGACGGCAGAAAGCTGTTCCGGGCTTTTTTGGGAAACAGCAGGGAAACGGCAGGGGAACAAAGGGCCATGATGGAGCAGATGGCGGTTCCGTCAAGGGAGAGGTCCCTGTATTCCATGGTGGAACACCTGCTGTCCCTGGACGAGACAGCCTGGTACCTCTATGCCTGGTCCAGGGACCCGCTGGAAGGCAGGTTTTCCAGGGAACAGAAGCTGGCATACGGCTTTCGGGCGGCAGAGTGCGGGCGAAGTGAGGCGCAGCTGATTCTGGGGAAGACAGATGTCTGGGATATTGCTGCCGGCATGGGGCTTAAGGTTTTAACGCCCCAGGTGCCGGGGGGCGGCGGGCATGTGATTTTTGCCCAGTATCAGGAACCGGATTCCATTACCATTTTCATGGACGGCGCAGAGCGGGCGCAGAAGCTGATTCGGGAAGAAAAGCTGGAGGGGCTTCTGGGCAACAGGGCAGTGGAAGACGTGCTGCTGGCCCATGAACTGTTCCATGTGACGGAGTACAGGAAAAAGGATTCCATATTTACCCAGACAGAAAAGGTGGAGCTGTGGAAGAAGCCGTTTTCCAACCGTTCCAGGATACTGTGTCTGGGAGAGATCGCGGGCATGGAGTTTGCCCGCTGCCTGACAGGAATCACCTTCACCCCATATGTCCTGGATGTGCTGATGATGTACGGCTATGACAAAGAGGCGGCCACGGCCCTCTACGAAGAAATCGCGGCGTTTGCCGGAAACGGCGAAGGAAAGGAAGGTTGACATGCTGACCACAAGTATTGATTTAATCCAGAAATACGATTACCTGGAGGACAAATTCAAAAAAGGCTATGAGTTCTTAAGAAACACGGATTTAAAGGCGCTGCCCCTGGGCCGTGTTGATATTGACGGGGATGAGGTATTTGCCTCGGTGCAGGAGTATACCACTATGCCGGCAGATGCATGCAGGTATGAATCCCACGATCTGTATTTTGATATACAGTATGTGGTGGAGGGCCAGGAGCAGTTCGGCTACACAAAGCGGGCAGGGCTGGAAGAGGAAGCTCCTTATAATGAAGCGGATGATATCGTGTTCTTTAAGGAACCGGAGCAGGGCGGCGCCGTTCTTTTGAAGGCCGGGGACTGCGCGGTGGTGGCTCCTGAGGACGCCCACAAGCCCAGATGTATTGCAGGTACTCCCTGCAAGGTGCGTAAGATTGTAGTGAAGGTCAGGGTTTAGGAATAAACTATATTTCACCTGCTTCCCTCTGTCATATCCGGCTGTGCCAGTGCATATGTACCTATTACCGGTACGGCATTGACACAGGATAGGGCGGAGGGATTTATTATGGGATATGGATTGGCACTGGCAGGCGGCGGAACCAGGGGGGCAGCCCATGTGGGGGTGCTTAAGGCCCTTATGGAGGCGGGACTGCGCCCGGATGCAGTGGCAGGAGCCAGCGCAGGGGGAATTGTGGCAGGACTTTTTGCCTCCGGAATGTCTGTCTCCCGGATGGAGCAGGCAGTGCTTCATCTGGAGAAACACGGAGGCGAGTATCTGGACCCGGATTACAGCGGCCTGCTGGCATTTATGCCCCAGCTGCTGACGGGAAAGGGCGTAAACCTGTCCGGTCTTATTAAGGGAGATAAGCTGCAGGACTATTTTTTTCAGATGACCGGCAGGAAGCATATGGACGAGGCTGTGTTTAAGTTAGTCATACCGGCAGTGGACCTGATTAGCGGAAATACCATCTGCTTTACAAACAGCGACCAGGTAAGGGAGATGGAGCACGTGACATGGGAGTGGAACGGATATCTCTGTGAAGCCATGATGGCCGGAGCCAGCGTGCCTGCCATATTTGCGCCCAGAAAATTGGGGCGGTATTTTCTGGTGGACGGAGGCGTTACGGATATTCTCCCGGTCAACCTTCTGCAGGCAGCCGGTATCCGGGATGTGCTGGCAGTGGACATCGGAGGGGATTACGAAGCGCCTTCGGACCACAGCGTTATGGAGGTGGCTTCCCACTCCTTTTCCATTATGAGCGGCCGGCTGAAGGATTGCGCCTCCACAGGTGAGGTGCTGCTGCTGAAGCCGCCCTTAAGCTCCAAGGCAGGCCTTCTGACCTTTGAACTGATGGGGGAATGTATGGAACGGGGGTATGAGTACACCAGGAAAATGCTTCCGCAGATACGCAAAGTCCTTAATTGAATGAGAAATTGTGTGAAAACAGCTGCTTTAATCCTGCGAAAGTCTGGTAAATTCATGAAAAAATCAGGCCGGGACCGTGAAAAATGCTTCATTCGGGCATTTTCACGGGAACCGGCCCTGAAATTGATATAAAAATCTATAACCCCTCCATTGACACTGACTTTTATATCTGTTATAGTTAATAACCGTACGAAGCGAGAGGATGAAAGGCCCGAGACGTGCCTGTTTACCCCTCGTTTTTTTGTTCGCGTGGAGGACTTCGTTTCACGAAGAAACTAATAAATTGCGGTGCATGGTATGACGTATGCGTAGCCGGTGCGGTATCTGGCCGGGGGCTTTGGAAGGCCTGCTTGGGGGTTCGGGGGAAATGTCCTGGAAACAGGCAGACGGATGCGTGGCAGCGGAGTCAGGGAATATGCACAAGGCGGCCTGCCGGAGGCTCTTTTATATGGGACGGCAGAGGAAGAAAGGATATTAACTTTATATGGAGACAGTTAAGTTTGACGAGTTACAATTAGACGAGCGGATTATCCGCGCCATCACAGAGATGGGATTTGAGGAGGCATCACCGATTCAGGCTCAGGCCATTCCGGTAGCCATGGAAGGCCGTGACATGATTGGCCAGGCACAGACCGGAACAGGCAAGACAGCTGCATTTGGTCTGCCTCTTCTTCAGAAGGTGGACCCGAAGGTGAAGAAGCTTCAGGCTATCGTGCTGCTTCCTACCAGGGAGCTGGCCATCCAGGTGGCGGAGGAGATGCGCCGTTTTGCAAAGTTCATGCACGGTGTGAAGGTGCTGCCTATATACGGCGGCCAGGATATCGTAAAGCAGATTCGTTCCTTAAAGGACGGAACACAGGTTATCGTGGGAACCCCGGGCCGTGTCATGGACCATATGAGAAGAAAGACTGTAAAGGTGGACCATGTCCTCACCGTAGTGCTGGACGAAGCGGATGAGATGCTGAACATGGGTTTCCTGGAGGATATGGAGACTATTTTAAGCCAGCTGCCTGAGGAGCGCCAGACCCTGATGTTCTCAGCTACCATGCCCCAGGCCATTGCGGAGATTGCCAGGAAGTTCCAGAAGGACCCGGTGACGGTCCGGGTGATTAAGAAGGAACTGACCGTGCCTAAGGTGACCCAGTATTACTATGAGGTTAAGCCGAAGAATAAGGTAGAGGTTATGAGCCGTCTGCTGGATATGTATGCGCCGAAGCTTTCCATCGTGTTCTGCAATACAAAGCGTCAGGTGGATGACCTGGTGCAGGAACTCCAGGGAAGGGGATATTTTGCAGAGGGCCTTCATGGAGATTTGAAGCAGGTCCAGCGTGACCGTGTCATGGACAGCTTCCGGAACGGCCGCACCGATATTCTGGTGGCCACGGATGTGGCTGCGAGAGGCATAGATGTAGGGGATGTGGAAGCAGTGTTCAACTATGACATTCCCCAGGATGACGAGTACTACGTGCACCGTATCGGCCGTACCGGCAGAGCGGGAAGGGAAGGAAAGGCATTCAGCCTTGTTATGGGCAAGGAGGTCTATAAGCTCAGGGATATCCAGCGTTACTGCAAGACTAAAATCATTCCCCAGGCCATTCCGTCTTTAAATGATATCACGGAAATCAAGGTGGAGAAGATTCTGGACCAGGTTCAGGAGGTGTTAAATGACACAGACCTGACCAAGATGGTGAACATTATTGAGAAGAAGTTAATGGAGGAGGATTACACCTCCATGGATTTGGCAGCTGCCCTTCTCAAGATGAGCATGGGAGATGAGAGCGAAGACATCATCGACAGCTTTGAGACAGCCCGTTCCCTGGATGAACTGGACAGCTTTGGACGTGGAAGCAGCCGCGGCAGAGGCCGTGAGCGCAGCGCCTACGGAAACCGACGCAAGGGAGCAACAGACCGCGCTGCTGTGGATTACGTGCTGGGCGAAGGGGATGAGAAGATGGCAAGACTGTTCATCAACATCGGCAAGGCCCAGAGAATCACCCCAGGAGACATTCTGGGAGCAGTTGCCGGAGAGTCGGGAATTCCGGGACGCATGGTGGGAAGCATTGATATGTACGACGGATATACCTTCGTGGATGTGCCCGGACGCTATGCGGACGATGTGCTGAAGGCCATGGCCCATGCCAAGATCAAGGGAAAGAATATTCACGTGGAAAAAGCCAATACTAACAGAAGATAAGAGCGGGACTTACAGACCCGTATAACCACAGCCCGGCAGGACTTCTATCTGCCGGGCTGTGCCTGTATTTACATTTTACCGGAGGTGTGATATGGTGAAGGTCAACAGGAAGGAGGCAGAGCCGATGAAGGAAGGATATGTGGACAACCGTTTTGCGTCTCTTTATTATAAGGAAATGGGACAGGGTATGCCTCTCATCATGCTCCACGGCAATGGTGAGAGCCACGAAATATTTGCCAGGCTGTCTGAGCTTATGAGCCGGTATTACAGGGTGATTCTCATGGACAGCAGGGGCCACGGGTCCTCTCTTATGAAAGAGGAGGCGGCCGGAGGAGATCTGACCATCCCGGATATGGCGGCGGATGTGGTTCAGGTCATGGAATTCCTCCATGTGCCCAGGGCGGTGATACTGGGCTTCAGCGACGGGGCAAATGTGGCCCTGGAGACAGCCAGCTGCTATCCGGGGCGTGTGTCCGCCGTGGTGGCGGTCAGCGGAAATGCCCTGCCCAGAGGAATGAGCGCAGCCTCGCTTATGGAGGTAAAATTAAAATACGCCCTTTGGCGCGGTCTGGAAAAGGTGCCGCTGCCCCGGGGCGTCAGGGAAAGGGCTGTGAAAAGCCGCCAGCTGTTAGGCCTTATGGCCAGATGGCCCAGGCTGGACAAGGATAAGCTGTCCTGTATCCAGGCGCCTGTCCTGATTCTTACGGGCCGCAGGGACATGATCCGCCCCCGCCACTCTCTGTGGATGGGAGAACAGATTCCCGATTCAAAGGTGGTGTTTGTCAAAGGGGCGGACCATTTTACCCTCCTCAAGAAAGAAAAGGCATACGGGGCCCATATCATGGCCTGGCTCAGGCAGCGGGGACTTTAAGGAAACGGGCTTATTTCCATTGGGTGCTCAAAAAGTCTACGATATCCGCTGCTTTAGGGGGACAGCCGCCCAGGGTTTTGGCAAAGCAGGAGGTACATTGTCCCACGCCGATGGCGCCATCCTGCCCCTTGTAGCCCTGGCCGATGCATACAGGAGGCAGGCCCTTCCTCAGATACCCCATGTCGTTCAGGCGGTCCAGGGCATATATAAGGGAGCCGTAGCAGGCACTGCACGCGTCTTCCGGGGCCGTGTAGGCAGCCAGGTGCTGTACGCGCCTGGTCATGCGGAATTTACTGTCGGCCTCCGTGGCCTGGTTCAGATAGATCATGTTGGCATGGGCTGTGTCCGTGCTTCCCACCCCCAGTTTTTCGGCCATGGTTATGTAAGGCACGTCGTCCACTGAATAACCCATGCAGTCGCATACAAAGGCATCGCAGAGCACCGGATCTTTAAAGCCCAGCACACGGTTCATGACCACGGGATTGCCTCCCTCCTCAAAATCCAAATCACCGCAGATATTGTCCACCAGGATGAAGTCACTGCGGGCAATGGTGTTTAAGTGGGCAATGGGCTTGTGAAGCCCCAGGGTGTGGAAGCGGCGTTTTTCTGAATTGGGAATCACACCCTTGTTGTTTTTCAGGGCACAGGTTACGGTGGTTTGGCAGTGTCCCTTCAGCACCGGCATGTTAATCATATAATCCACGGCAGCTGCTTTATCGCACAGCTTGATTTTCATGCCTGCTGCATCGTATTCCTTCCAGGTATCGCGCTGCAGGTCCACGAAGGGGACGCTATACCGGCTGCAAACCTGATGGTATCCCGCGGCCTGGAAAGCGTCTTCCGTGTGGTCGCCAACCCAGGAACCCTCCATGATGGTGATGTTTTGAAAGCCGTGTTCCCGGAGGTATTCTATGACACCGGCCAGCAGCTCACTGTGGGTGGTGGCTCCGCTGGAGGGCGCCTTGGCAGTTACCAGATTGGGTTTTAATGCAATCTTTTTATTCACATCACCGATGTCTGCCGCCACGCCGGCCTGTTCCAGGACCCGCTTGGCCATGTTCTTGTAATCTGTTCCGTGTATGATGATGATATCATTCTTTTCCATATATGAGATTTCCTTTCCTGCCGTTTGCGTATTTATTTCCCATTATAACCGTATAATATTACTTTGTGAATACTCCATTCCACTTTCTTTTAAACGTTTAAGGGAGGCTGTTTTGGGTTTGATTGACGGGCAGCGGAAAAAAGAGTATGATATTCCTGAAACATGGTCCGCAGGGAAAAGCGGGCCGGTTAAAAGGAGTGTTTGGTATGGTTAAGACAAATGTAATGCGTCTTCTGGACGCAGCCCGTATAGTGTATGAAACAGGTACCTATGAAGTGGATGAAAACGACCTTTCCGGCAGCCACGCCGCAGACCTTATGGGGGTGGACCACGACAGGATGTATAAGACCCTGGTGCTGAAAGGTGAGAAAAAAGGATATCTGGTGTGCTGCATTCCTGTGGATGAGGAGCTGGACCTTAAGAAGGCTGCCAGGGCAGCGGGGGAGAAGAAGGTGGAGATGATTCACGTAAAGGATATGTTTGATATCACCGGCTACATCCGCGGGGGCTGTTCTCCCATCGGTATGAAGAAACATTTCCCTACTTATATAGAAGAAATGGCTCAGCTATACGACACCATCATGGTCAGCGCAGGCCAGAGAGGCGTGCAGGTCACCCTGTCCCCGGAGGATTTGAGAAGCTATTTGCAGGGGCAGTTTGTTTCCCTTGTTTAAGGGGCTGGCTTATATTATAATGGTAGCAGAACAACAGGCCGGGGCCGGGCTGGAGGCAGTATCCGAAGGTCCGGTCCCTGGCCCGGGCAGAAGGAGGAGGGGGAATTTGGAGAGAGAATTATTGATACAGACAGCCCTGGACGGTCTTGGGCGCTCCTATGCACCGTATTCCCATTTTCATGTATCGGCAGCCCTGCTTTGCAGGGATGGGAAGGTGTACACAGGCAACAACATTGAGAATGCAGCCTACAGTCCCGGCATCTGTGCGGAGCGGTGCGCTTTTGCAAAGGCGGTGAGCGAGGGCGAGAGGGAGTTTGAGGCCATTGTCATATGCGGAGGTCCAGACGGAAAAGCAGGGGATTACTGCCCGCCCTGCGGCGTGTGCCGGCAGGTCATGCGGGAGTTCTGCAATCCGGACTCATTTTGCATTATCCTGGCTAAAAGCGCGGAGGAATACAGGGAATATACCCTGGCCCAGCTGCTTCCGGAGAGCTTTGGACCTGACCACTTGGGAGGTGCGTGATATGAGAATGTATGACCTGATCGAAAAGAAAAAGCGGGGCGGTTCCCTTTTGACGGAGGAGATTGCCTATATGGTGCGCGGATTCGTGGCAGGAGACATTCCTGATTATCAGATGTCGGCCATGCTGATGGCTGTTTATTTTAAGGGCATGGATGACCGGGAGATAACGGACCTGACCCTGGAGATGGCGCATTCCGGGGACATGGTGGATTTGTCGCCTATTGAGGGAATCAAGGCGGATAAACACAGCACCGGCGGCGTGGGGGATAAGACAACCCTGGTGACAGGCCCCATTGTGGCTGCCTGCGGCGTCAAGGTGGCCAAGATGAGCGGACGGGGCCTGGGACATACCGGCGGGACCGTGGATAAGCTGGAGAGTATTCCCGGGTTTAAGACTGCCATACCAAGGGAAGAATTCTTCCGCATTGTCAATGAAAACGGCCTGGCTCTTATCGGTCAGTCGGGCAACATGGTTCCGGCAGATAAAAAGCTTTATGCCCTGAGGGATGTGACGGCCACCGTGGACAGTATTCCCCTTATTGCCTCCTCCATCATGAGCAAAAAACTGGCGGCCGGCAGCGACTGCATTGTCCTGGACGTAAAGACGGGAAGCGGCGCCTTTATGAAAACCCTGGAGGACTCCATCAGCCTGGCCCGGGAGATGGTTTCCATCGGAACCCTGGCCGGCCGGCGCTGCTGTGCCCTCATCACCAATATGGACGTACCTCTGGGCCATGCCATCGGCAATTCCCTGGAGATGGAAGAAGCCATTGAGACCCTGAAGGGCCGCGGACCAGAGGATTTGACCTGCGTATGCCTGGAACTGGCTGCCAATATGCTTCACATGGCAGGCAGGGGGGATATGGAACAGTGCAGGAAGATTGCCCAAGGCGCCATGGAGGATGGGAGCGCCCTTAAATGCCTTAAATCCATGGTTGAGAGCCAGGGCGGGGATGGCCGTTACGTGGAAAATCCGGGACTGTTTCATAAGGCGCCTCTCAGCCGGGAAGTGAAGGCTTCTGAGACCGGCTTTATCACCCATATGGATACAGAGGGAATCGGAGTGGCCTCTGTGATGCTGGGGGCAGGCAGGAATAAAAAGGAGGATACCATTGATTACAGCGCAGGCATCCTTCTGGAGAAAAAATATGGAGACAGTGTGAGAGAGGGAGAGACCATAGCAGTCCTTTACGCCTCTCATGAGGAGTTGTTTGGACCGGCAATGGAAAAATTTCTGGCTTCCTGCACCCTGGGGAAACAGATGCCGGAACCGGAGCCCCTTATATTTGCAAGGATTTCTGACGCGGGTGTGGAAAGAAGGACCATTGAGGAAAAAATTCCATAAATGTTCAGAAAAATCAACTTGAAAAACCCAAGTCTTTGGGGTATAATAACACCAGATAAAAGAAGTGGAACTGTAATTTCCTGGGGTGTTCGATACTCTTACCAATTTTGAACCTACATTAGACAAAAGGGATTCCAATATTTTTAAGCGGATGTCAGGCCTCCGTAGAGTGGAAGGCAGATGTTTAAGTGAGGTTGCCCACCTAGCATTGCTAGGCGTCAATAAGTAAGAGACGGCATTCTGGGGTTACACATGATAAAAGCAGCGGTTACCCCGCTGCTTTACTTCGTTTACAGGAGCTGGACCGAATATGAAGAACAGGATGATTGCATGGGTAAGCGGCGTGGTGCTGGTGGTGGTCACGCTGATGGTGATAATAGTAAAGCTGGAGCCGCCCAGGGACGGAATCATAAGGGCACAGGCAATGAAGGCCATGGCTCTGGCCCTTACGGACAAGGAAGAGTGTGAAAAGAGGGCCAAGGAGCGGGGAACCTCCCATTTTTCCGCAAAAGAAAAGGACAACTGGTTTGTCAAATACATGGATTATCTCTACGACGAGGGCTATCTGGACCCGGAGCTTACGCCGGCTTCCCTGGCCTCAGCCCAGGGATATCTTACATACGCGGAGGCTGCATACATGGCCGGCCAGGTGTCCGGCAAGCTGAAGCTTCAGGCCGGTTCCACCAGAAACAACCGGGACCAGGCATTTCCGGAAGAGGACTGGTGGCAGCTGTACGGTTCCATTCTGAAGGAGACTGACCCGGAGGGGAAGGTGGAGGAGATGGAGGCCGTGCTCTACGGCACCCCGTCCAATCTTGACCAGGCTGAGAGCTGGACCGCCTATACCACGGTTGGCAACTTTGGATTCCAGGGACTTGCCCTGGACACGTTCCTGGACTGTGAGATACGGTTTCTGGCCAGGAGCGGGGAGATGATTACATCCAGCCTTGTGTCCAGAAACGTGGTCTATGAGAATGTCTGGCTGGCTGAAAGCGACGGCAGGCATTTTAAGGCGTATCTGGGTACGGCCTACCGGGAATTCCCGGTGAGCGCCAAGCTTGGCGGGGAGGACGGGATGGCCGGGAATCTGGCTGACCTGCACATGGAGGACGGCAAGCTGGTCAAAATCACTATGAAAAGGGACAGGTTAAGCGGCAAGGTGCTGTCCGTAACAGAGGATGCCATTGAGATAGAAGGTTATGGCGAGATTCCTCTGGCTCCTAATTTTCATGTATATAAGGTATACGGTGATTTTAAGGTGCTGAACGCGTCGGACATACTGGTTGGCTATAACCTTCAGGAATTTGTGGCAGCAGACGGAAAGCTGTGCGCGGCTCTTTTAGAAAGGGAATTTGACGCCAAGACCATCCGCGTCCTTCTGATGGACACCGGCTTTAAGAGTGTGTTCCACGCATCCGCGGATCTGGTGCTGGGAAGCGGCGCTGATTTGGAATATGAGAATGCCAAGGGAAAGATGGTGGGAGAGCGCCTGGAGGCAGGCACGCAGCTTACGGTTGGTCCTGACAGCCCTTATCTGGAATATGGGCGTATGATCATTACGCCGGATGAGCCGGAGGCAATCACTATCCGATCCATTGAGCGGAGCCAGGGCACGCCGGTTTACAGCGGAAGCCTGGAAATCAAGGGAACACCGGAGGGGCTGGTTCTTGTCAATGATTTGTTTTTGGAGGATTACCTGACAAAGGTAGTGCCCAGCGAAATGCCGCCGTCCTATGAGAAGGAAGCCCTGAAGGCCCAGGCCGTGTGCGCCAGGACCTATGCCTACCGCCAGATCCAGGGAAATACCTACAGCCAGTATGGCGCCCATGTGGATGACAGCACAAATTTCCAGGTCTATAATAATACATCTGCCAATGATAAGTCCACCCAGGCTGTAAAGGAGACTTACGGGAAGATGCTGTTCTATGAGGATAAACCCATTGAGGCCTTTTATTTCTCCACCTCCTGCGGACGCACGGCAGATGCAGGCGTATGGGGCACTGACAGCGGAAAATACCCCTATCTGAGAGCCGTGGAGGTAAAAGAGGGAGGAAAGAGCCTGGGCAAGGAGGACAACGATGGCTTTGAATCCTATATCAAGAGGGAGGATGTGATTGCCTATGACACCTCCTACCCCATGTTCCGCTGGCAGACAGATCTTCCGGCCGACGTGGCTTCCGCCCAGATCAGCGGGGCGGGCCAGATACAGGATATGACCGTCACAGACAGAGGTCCGGGGGGCATAGCGGGCGAGCTTACAGTCACAGGTACTGACGGCACCGTGACCATCAAAGGACAGTCTGCCATCCGCTCTGCACTGGGAAACCCGTCCCTGATCATCACCAAGAAGGACGGGGGCACCATGACCGGAAGCGCCACCCTTCCCAGCGCCTTTATCGCCATTGAGAAGAGGACAGGGGAGGACGGAAGCCTTTCCTTCCATATATATGGAGGCGGTTTTGGCCATGGTGTGGGCATGAGCCAGAACGGCGCCCAGGGAATGGCAAAGACAGGAAAGGGCTACAAGCAGATATTGGACTTTTTCTACCATGGTACGGAACTGCGGGAGTGCAATGAGGGTTAGAGCCTGTTTAAACGTGAAAACGATAAACCGGAAAAAAGAACAACCCGGAAAAGCCTTTATGGGCTTTTGCCGGGTTGTTCTTTATGATTGAACCAGATAGACCTCTGCGCTCTGGGTGCCGTGCTGGCGTGTCTCGGCATGGGTGTTGAAGAAGATGTCGATGTGATTGCCTCTGACAGCTCCGCCGCGGTCCTCCGCTGTGTAGACAACACCGTTAATCATCACCTTGGAACCGTAGGGAATTACCCGCGGGTCAACGGCAATGGTGTGGCCGGCCGTGGCCACTGCGCCGGTGCAGGTATGGCGTCCCCAGCCCTCGGAGCAGGCCCTGCACGGGCAATACCCTGTTGTCTTGAACACGCCCAGGGGAACCAGGTTCTGGGCCTGGGCAGCAGGGGTTTCCTGTTTGGCGTCAGGGTTGCCGTTGGTATAGGTTCTGGGGTTGGAAAAATCATTGTCTCCCACATAGCCTTCCACCAGATAAACGCCATCGGGCAGCGCGCTCCAGTCCATATTGAGGGTAAAGGCGTGACAGCCATTTCCCTTTCCGCTGTCGTAAAGCTTGTCGCTGTATTCCCCGGCTGTCATCCTCTGGGAAAAAACTTCCTCACCTGTATTTTTATCTTTGACGGATATCCGTACGTTAAGCGCATCATCAGGCGTACTGCTGTTGTAAGCCCAGCCGCTGATGGTGGTGCTGTTCACTGTTTCGAACCTTCCCTTTGGCGCTGCTGCAAGGGCTGTGATGGCAGTGGCCGCAAGCAGGCTGACGGTAAGAATGGTTCCGGTCAGTAAGTGTCTTAATTTCATGGTGTAATACCTCCTATTGCTCAAGTAATAATTAGAAAAAGATTTTTAACACATTAATAAATAATATGTAATACTTTTGTAATATATGAGCAATAAACAAGTTTTTATCATATTTTCTTCCTGTTGTCAAGGAAAAATATGGAAATAACACCACTTTTATCCATATACAGCTGAATTTTGGTAATAATTTCTGTCCCTGCGCTATCTTTTCCGGAGAAAGGCAAAAAATTACCAGGCTCATATGCCTGGTAGTTTTTTCCTTACATCATACATCAATCCTGCACTAAAAATACCTCTGCAGTGTATGTACCTTTGGCCAGGGCCTCCTCATGGGAGCCGTAGAAAATATCGAGAATATTACCGTTTACAGAAGAACCTTTGTCCTCCACCGTGTAGACAGTACCGTCAACTTTCAGCCTGGTGCCAAGGGGAAAATAATCTAAATCAGCGGAAATAGTGTGGTTTGGAGTGGGAACCGTACCTGAAAAGGTAAGATTATGACCGCCGGAGCACTGTTCGCAGCCACAGTATCCTGTAATGGTAAAGCGTCCAAGTGATGTCTCCTTGGGGGCCGGAGCTTCCTCCTTCTCCTCCTTTTGGGCGCCTGGTCCCTGGGCTATGTATTCTTCTTCATTCATTACAGCGGCTCTGCGGCCTTTGGATTCCCGGGAAGCGGAAGTTTCCTGGATTTCCTGGGACGAGTCCTCAGACGTATCTGATGCACCGGCCTCCACTACGGTCACATCCATTCCCACAGGCTCGTCCGCAAATGCCGGAAAAGCCACCGTGAGGCTGAATGCAGCCATGGCTGCGGCCAGAAGGGTTTTCTTAAAGTAATGCATACAACGACCTCGCAATCTTATCATATTGTTATGGTTTTATATGGCTTATAAAGTTGTACCTTCATTATATTACAAAAATGTTACTTGTCAAGTTAAAATAATTAAGCAAGTGTTACAAGAGTATAAAAAGTGGAGAGAAAAAGCCTTGAATTTGGAGTGTTTATGTAAAAAGTGGAGGATGAATTCCAATATTTAGTTGATACTGAGAGGGAAATGGCACATGATGTGCCGGCAGGAAACGGGAGGCCTTAAATAATATGAAAAGAATTTGGATTTATCTCTTGACAAATGACTCCAGAAGGAATATATTATGGAATGTAGATGTTAGCACTCCCGAACGTTGAGTGCTAATAATAAAAGAAAGGAAGGTGAGCAGATGCCATTGGATGCACTCCTGGACGACAGGAAGGTGACTATATTAAAGGCCATCATCAAGACATACCTGGAAACCGGAGAGCCGGTGGGCTCCAGGACCATTTCCAAGTATTCAGACCTTAAGCTCAGCTCTGCCACCATCCGAAATGAGATGTCAGACCTGGAAGAGATGGGGTATATCGTTCAGCCCCATACCTCAGCGGGACGTATTCCTTCCGACAAAGGGTACCGGTTCTACGTGGACCAGATTATGCTGGATAAGGAGAGCGAGGTAACCGAGTTCAAGCAGATGATGGTCCAAAAGGTTGATAAGCTGGAACTGGTCCTAAAGAAGATGGCTCAGGTGCTGGCAGCTAATACCAACTATGCGACCATGATCAGCGGCCCCAGTTATCACAAGACAAAGCTTAAGTTCATCCAGCTTTCCAAGATGGAGAAGCATAAGCTTCTGGTGGTTGTGGTGGTGGAAGGCAATATCATTAAGAACACCATGATTGATATTGAGGATAATCTCAGCGACGAGGAGCTCCTTAACCTGAACATCCTGCTTAACAGCAGCCTGAACGGGCTGACCATAGAGGATATCAATCTGGATGTTATCAGCAAGCTAAAGGGCGATGCAGGCATCCACAGCCAGGTGGTGGATCTGGTACTTAACGAGGTGGCGGAGGCCATCAAGGCAGGGGAAGAGGACCTGCAGATTTATACCAGCGGAGCCACCAACATTTTCAAGTACCCTGAGCTTTCGGACGGCGACAAGGCCAGCCGGCTCATTGATACACTGGAACATAAAGAAGTGCTGCAGGAATTTGTGGCGGAAGTCAATTCCGGTACAGAGGAAGAAGCAGGCATTCAGGTTTATATCGGTGATGAGAGCCCGGTGCAGTCCATGAAGGACTGCAGTGTGGTCACTGCCAATTATGATTTGGGAGGAGGCCTTCGGGGAACCATCGGTATTATAGGGCCCAAGCGAATGGATTATGAAAAGGTTCTTGGGACTCTGCGCAATCTGATGAATCAGCTGGATACAGCATTTAAAAAAGATGAAAGGTGATAAGCTGTGAGTGAAGATATGAAAGACGAAGCGTTAAAAAAGGAAGACGAGGCCCTGAATACAGAGCAGGAAGCGGGAACAGAACAGACTTCTGAGGCCGGATCCGGGGAGGCCGGGAATACAGAGGCTGCCGCTGAGACCGGAGAGACGGCAGAAGATGTGCCGGAAGGCGCAGAGGAAGATACAGAGCAGGCGCCTGCCGCTGAAAAGGAAGAAAAAAAGGGATTTTTTAAGAAGAAGAAAGACCCCAGGGATGAAAAGATAGAAGATCTCACCGACCGGGTGAAACGTCAGATGGCGGAATTTGAGAATTTCCGCAAGCGGACAGACAAGGAAAAGTCCGCCATGTATGAGATGGGAGCCAAGGACATCATAGAGAGAATCCTTCCCGTCATTGACAACTTTGAGAGAGGCCTGGCAACCGTGCCTGAGGATGCAAAGGGAACACCCCTTGCAGAGGGTATGGAGAAGATATATAAGCAGTTCCGGAAAACACTGGAGGAAGCCGGCGTGAAAGCCATTGAAGCAGTAGGCCAGGAGTTTGACCCCAACTACCACAACGCAGTGATGCATGTGGATGATGAAAGCCTGGGAGAGAACATAGTGGCGGAGGAATTGCAGAAGGGTTATATGTACAGGGACAGCGTGGTCAGACACAGTATGGTAAAAGTGGCAAATTGACATTGGATATTTACTTAAATTCTCATAAAATAATCAGGAGGAAAAGACTATGAGCAAGATTATAGGTATTGACTTAGGTACGACAAACAGCTGTGTGGCTGTTATGGAAGGCGGAAAACCAACTGTTATTGCCAACGCGGAAGGCGTAAGGACAACACCATCCGTTGTGGCATTCACAAAGACAGGAGAGAGGCTGATTGGCGAGCCTGCAAAGCGTCAGGCAGTTACCAACGCAGATAAGACCATCTCTTCCATCAAGCGCCACATGGGCACGGACTACAGGGTAGACATCGACGGAAAGAAGTACACTCCACAGGAGATTTCCGCCATGATTCTGCAGAAGCTGAAAGCTGACGCAGAGAGCTATCTGGGTGAGACTGTGACAGAGGCAGTTATCACGGTTCCGGCATATTTTAATGATGCCCAGCGCCAGGCTACCAAGGATGCAGGCAAGATTGCAGGCCTGGATGTAAAGCGTATCATCAACGAGCCTACGGCAGCAGCCCTGGCTTACGGACTTGACAATGAAAAAGAACAGAAGATCATGGTATACGACTTAGGCGGCGGTACCTTTGATGTTTCCATTATCGAAATCGGCGACGGCGTAATTGAGGTTCTGTCTACCAACGGCGATACCCGTCTGGGCGGCGATGACTTTGACAACGCAATTACAAACTGGATGATTTCCGAGTTCAAGAAAGCTGAGGGCGTGGATCTGTCCAATGACAAGATGGCTCTCCAGAGACTGAAGGAAGCAGCTGAGAAGGCAAAGAAGGAGCTGTCCACAGCTACCACAACCAATATCAACCTTCCCTTTATCACTGCAACTGCCGAGGGACCAAAGCATCTGGATATGAACCTGACCAGGGCTAAGTTTGACGAACTGACCCACGACCTGGTAGAGCGCACTGCTATCCCGGTACAGAACGCGCTTAAGGATGCAGGCATCACTGCTTCTGAGTTAGGCAAGGTGCTGTTGGTAGGCGGTTCCACACGTATGATAGCTGCACAGGAAAAGGTTAAACAGCTGACAGGCAAGGAACCCAGCAAGACCCTGAACCCGGATGAGTGCGTGGCCATCGGCGCTGCCATTCAGGGCGGCAAGCTGGCCGGCGATGCAGGTGCAGGAGACATCCTTCTTCTGGATGTAACGCCTCTCTCCCTGTCCATCGAGACCATGGGCGGCGTGGCTACCAGACTGATTGAGAGGAATACCACCATTCCTACCAAGAAGAGCCAGATATTCTCAACCGCTGCCGACAACCAGACAGCCGTGGATATCCATGTGGTTCAGGGCGAGCGCCAGTTTGCAAGGGATAACAAGACACTGGGACAGTTCCGCCTGGATGGAATTCCGCCTGCAAGAAGAGGAATTCCGCAGATTGAGGTTACCTTTGACATTGATGCCAACGGTATTGTAAACGTATCCGCAAAGGATCTGGGAACAGGTAAGGAGCAGCACATCACCATTACCTCCGGTTCCAATATGTCAGACGATGATATTGATAAGGCAGTGAAAGAAGCAGCTGAGTACGAGGCACAGGACAAGAAGCGCAAGGAAGCCATTGACGCAAGGAACGATGCGGACTCCATGGTATTCCAGACCGAGAAGGCCCTGGAAGAGGTTGGGGATAAGATTGCTCCCGGCGACAAGGCAGAAGTGGAAGCTGACCTTAATTCACTGAAGGAAGCCATCAACCGCGCTCCGGTTGAGGAGATGACAGACGCACAGGTAGAGGACATCAAGGCCGGCAGAGAGAAGCTGATGAACAGCGCTCAGAAGCTGTTTGCAAAGGTTTATGAGCAGGCTCAGGCCTCCGGTGCAGCAGGCCAGGCAGGTCCTGACATGGGCGGCGCCGGAAACGCAGCAGGCGGCGATGACGTTGTGGACGCAGATTTCAAGGAAGTATAAATTCAGGGAAGTAAAATAAATCCAGGAAATAAATCCGGATAAAACAAACAGGGGGCTTAGGAGCCGGGAAACCGGCCACTACCCCCTTTGTGGCTGATAAAGAGTGCTTTTGAAACTGCCTGTCAGGGCCAGTTTTGCGGCGTTCAGATAGATTAAGAGGTAAACAACATGGCAGAGAGTAAGAGAGATTACTATGAAGTTCTGGGCGTTCCCAAAGATGCAGATGAGGATGCATTGAAAAAAGCATACAGGAAACTTGCCAAGAAATACCACCCCGATGCCAACCCAGGCGATAAAGAGGCAGAGGCCAAGTTTAAAGAAGCTTCCGAGGCATACAGCGTGTTAAGCGACCCTCAGAAACGTCAGCAGTACGACCAGTTCGGCCATGCTGCATTTGAACAGGGAGGCGCAGGGGCAGGCGGCTTTGGTGGCGGCTTCGGCGGCTTTGATTTTGGCGGGGATATGGGCGATATCTTCGGTGATATTTTTGGTGATATTTTTGGCGGCGGCAGGTCCGGGAGGGCCAGAAGCGGACCATCACGGGGCGCCAACATAAAGACTTCTGTTAGGATTACATTTGAGGAAGCTGTATTTGGCTGTGATAAAGAGATCGAGATTAATTTTAAAGAAACCTGTGCCAGCTGTCACGGCACAGGCGCTAAGGCAGGCACTTCCCCTCAGACCTGTTCCAAGTGTAATGGAAAGGGTAAAATCATGTACACCCAGCAGTCCTTTTTCGGTACTGTACAGAATGTGCAGACATGTCCTGACTGTAATGGTACCGGACAGGTTATCAAGGAAAAGTGTCCTGACTGTTATGGTACAGGTTATAAAACAGTGCGCAAGAAATTTAAGGTATCCATTCCGGCAGGCATTGACAACGGCCAGTGCGTGCGTCTGGCAGGGGGCGGCGAGCCCGGCACTGGCGGCGGTGAGCGCGGTGATTTGCTGGTGGAGGCAGTTGTTTCCCAGCATCCCATATTCAAGCGCCAGGATACCAGTATTTATTCCACGGTGCCCATATCCTTTGCCCGGGCAGCCCTGGGAGGCCCTATCCGCATAAAGACAGTGGACGGCGAAGTGGAGTACGATGTAAGGCCGGGCACCCAGACAGATACCAAGGTGCGCTTAAAGGGAAAAGGTGTTCCCTCGCTGCGCAGCCGCAGTGTCAGGGGCGACCACTATGTTACTTTGGTGGTTCAGGTGCCGGAGCGTATGAACCAGGCGCAGAAAGATGCCTTAAGGCGGTTTGACGACGCGATGAACGGCGTTGCATCACCGGAGGAAGAGAAGCCTAAGAAGAAGGGCATATTCAAATAGAACGGAAAAGTATAAGCCCGGACAGACGGCACAGAGAGCCTGTCCGGGCTTTTTGCGTTCATTCCCGGTATGGTGCAATGGTATTGTACAATAGGCAAAAAAAGGGTATGATAGAGAATAGGCTATGGCGGGGAAAGAGGCCGTAACAGGGAAAAGCCACAGCAGGGAAAATGAAAGGGGAGATTCAGATGGATAACAGTTATTTTGATTCTCTGGCGGTTGTGCTGCCGGAGGATATAGAAAAATTAAAGTGGAGAGGGGAGTTTGACAGGGCTGTCCGCAGGATTGACAGCAGGCTGGAAAAGGATATTCCCCAGGCTTTGAGAAAGCGCCTTATGATTGAAAAGGAGATTCTTAAGCGGATGCCGGGACAGTACCCCTATACATGGGCAGAGGCCCTTGGCATACTGCGGGACAATGTAAGGGATTTTAAGGACTGTGAGCTGGAAACCCTGTGGGAGGAGGATGCAGCGGACTGGATTTACGTGGACGGAGAGGTGCGCTTCCGGAGCAGCTTCCTGAAAAATGTCTTGAAGACCAGGAAAGAATATGAGAACCGGGCAATGGATCTGGAACTGGTCCGGTCTAAGGCGAAAAACTTCGCGCTTCTTAACAGAACCATTGCGTCCATGAAAGAACAGGGAGGCGCCGGATGCAGGTTTTGTATCCGCGGCACACTTGGGATTCTGGAGGAAGCGGAGCGGGACGGCGAAGATATCAAGGTCTATCTTCCTCTGCCGATTGAATACGCCCAGGTAAAGAATGTGAAAATCCACAGCGTAAGAATCGGGGAAAGGGAAGCCGAGGCACAGGAATATACCATTGCGCGCCCGGATGCCTTTCAGCGCACCATCTGCTTCCATACAAAACACAGGAAGGGGCAGAAATATTCGGTGGAGTTTTCCTTTGAAAACCGGGAAGCATACAAGGATTTCTCCCATGGCAGCCTGGAACACGGCGGCCCGGAACGCATCAAAGAGAGAACCGGAGCAAATGGTTTTGCAGAGCCCATGGATGCCTGGCTGGCGCAGCAGCCGCCCCATATCCGGTTTACTCCCCTGATACGGGAACTGGCGTCTGACATTGTGGGGGAGGAAAAGGACCCCTTAAAGAAGGCCAGAAGGATATATGACTATATCACCACCCATGTGATGTATTCATTTGTGCGGAGTTATTTTACCCTGACTGACATTGTCCAGTATGCGGCCTCATCCATGAAGGGAGACTGCGGCGTACAGGCGCTTTTGTTTATCACCCTGTGCCGTGCGGCAGGCATTCCGGCCAGATGGCAGGCAGGACTCTATACATCACCCCTTGAAATCAGCTGCCATGACTGGGCGCAGTTTTATACCCCATCCCATGGCTGGCGCTGTGCGGACTGTTCCTTCGGAGGAGCGGCCTTCCGGGAGGGGGAGACAGAGCGGTGGGATTTTTACTTTGGAAATCTGGATCCCTTCCGTCTTCCGGCAGCCAGAGAGTTCGGATATGAGTTTGAGCCGCCCATGGATCATTTGAGAAACGATCCCTATGACAATCAGACAGGGGAGGCGGAATACAGGGACAGAAGTCTTGCACAAGAGGAATACCGCACGGAATATGAGATGATTTCCCTGGAAGATATAATATATTAAAGAAGAGCCTGTTAAAATATTAAGAAATCCGTAAAGAATTGTAAGAATTAGTGGGCTATAATGTTATCATATCTGTAGAAAGGCATAAAAACAGAATGAACAGACGCTTATTGATAACAGGGGCCGGGGGATTTCTCGGTTCCCGGATTTGTGAATATTATAGTAACAGGGACGGATATGAGGCAGTGGGGGTGACGCACAGGGAACTGGATATTGAGGATTTTGTGGCGGTTTCCGCCTTTATAAAGGCTATCCGGCCAGATTATGTCCTGCACTGTGCGGCAATTTCAAACACAGGTACATGTGAAAGAAATCCGGTCCTCTCAGAGAAGGTCAATGTAAGGGGAACCATCAACCTGGCCAAGGCATGCAGGAACGCCGGCAGCCGTATGATATTTACCAGTTCCGACCAGATTTACAACACATCCCATTCCATGGAGCCCAACCGTGAGGGCAGCGAGGGAAAGCCAGGAAATGTGTATGGAAGAGACAAGAAACGGGCGGAGGAAGCCATGCTCACATACCTGCCGGATGCAGTGGCCCTCAGGCTTACTTGGATGTATGACGCTCCGTCCAGGGGAAGAGCGGCGGGCCAGGGGCTGTTGCAGAAGCTGGCGGACGCGTTAAAGGATAGGCGGGAGGTGGAGTTTCCTGTCCATGATTACAGGGGAATCACCTATGTGTGGGAAGTGGTGCGCCATCTGGAAGAGGCCATGGGGCTTCCCGGAGGTGTTTATAACTTTGGAAGTGAGAACCGGTACAACACCTTTGACACGGCCAGGCTGTTCCTCAGGGAATTAGCAGGAAGCGATTCCGGCGGTATATTAAAACGCAATGATGAGAGGTTTGCCTCCTGTCCCAGAAATCTGACCATGGATACGGACAAGATAAAATCCTATGGAATACGGTTCTTTAATACTTCCGAGGGAATACGCAAGTGCTGTATGGAACACAGGGAAATGTCCCGGGCCAGCTGTTAAAAGGCTATGAAAGGATTGCATAATATGAACAGACGCAACATATCGCCCCAGGCCGTCAGAATCTGCGGTCTGACACTGCTTTGTCTGGCCATCATGTTCGGGGTGGCTGCAGCCAACAAGGCAAAGGGCGGAGAAAAGCTGGTAAGTGAATATACGGTGCAGGACGATGTGCTTCCCAGGCATGTTAAATTTGAATCCATGCCCGCGGACATGCCTCAGATGACAGCTGCCTGGTTTTATAAGTATAAGGGTCTGGGCCAGTTCGACATGTGCAGCAGGCTGTTTCCGCAAGATCAGCTGGAAGCCCTGAATTTTGAACAGGAGGACCGGGATTTTAAAGACGGATATTATATACAGGAGTACATTGTCCACGGGTTTAAGACCCTGTCCCAGGAGGAATATGAGGACCAGAAAGCCCGTTACGACCAGCTGGCGGCCTCCTACGGATATAAGGAGTACAAGGTGGTACGGGTCTCTTTCTCGCAGAAATGGTCTCTCAAGGCCCTGCAGAAGGCCCCTCAGTGGGGGGACGGAGCGTTCACCAGGGATTTTGCGGTGGGCAGGGAAGCAGGGCTGCGGGAGCGATGGAAGATATTTGAGCTGGGCATGATGTGATTTGTCCGGCAGGCAGATTTTGATGAGACAGAAGGAGTGGAGTGAATGAGACAGGGAAGCAGCACAGGAAGCCGTACAATGGTGCAGCGGCACGGAATTGCAAGGGACCTGACGGTATGCGGGCTGTTTACGGCGTTGACAGCAGTGGGGGCCTTTATTAAGATTGTCATACCGGTGGGAGCGGACACCATGAATTTTACCCTTCAGTGGTTCTTTGTGCTTCTGGCAGGCCTTTTGCTTGGCTCCAGAAGGGCCTTCCTCAGTGTGTCCACCTATCTGCTGATTGGACTGGTGGGAATTCCTGTATTTGCGCGGGGCGGAGGACCTTCTTATCTGATTCGCCCCACCTTTGGGTTTCTGCTGGGATTTGCTCTGGCAGCCTATGTGATGGGTAAGATAGTGGAGTGGATGCACGCCTCAAAGCCCGGGGCCTGCCTGTTTAGCGCCACGGTGGGGTATGTGATTTATTACGGAATGGGAATCCTTTACTTTTACTTCATCACCCATTTTGTGGTGGTGACTCCCGACACAGTGGGATGGGGCGCCATCTTTGCGGTATACTGCCTGCCCACCATGATTCCGGATTATATACTCTGCATTCTTGCAGTGACGGTGGTCGGACGCCTGCGCCCGTCTATGGGGCGGCTTATGGAGTGACACAGCTCATTCCCTTCCCTGCCTGACGCTGCGCTCGTAATAAAAAATATATTGCTGCATGATGCCGGCACAGCCGCTGTATCGCCCGAACACATCTTCTACGATTGTTTCGCAGAGACGGTTTTTGGGGATGCGGCGGTATTTTTTTCTGTCAAAATACTGCTCCATCAGGATTTTTTCGATCCATGTATCTACCGGAAACGCGTCTATGTGGTGGAGGCCGAAAAGACACACACAGTTGGCTACCTTTTTTCCGATTCCGTAAAATCCGGTGAGATATTCCATGGCTTCCTCATAGTTAAGGGCAGCCAGACGGGAAAGGTCCAGCCTGCCTGAAACCGCGTCCTGGCAGAGCCTGTGGATGTACTTGGCCCGGTAGCCCAGCTTAAGCCCCATTAAATCTTCCAGGGAAGCAAGACAGAGCTGGCTGGGGGCAGGAAAGGAGAAGGCCGGCGGGAGACTTTCTTCCAGGGCAGCACCTTCCCTCCGGGCACCTTCTTTCTCCCGGACCTCATCTTTCTCCCGGACCTCACCGTTCCCACGGTTCTGTCTATCATCCAGAAGGGTGCCGTACCGGCTGCTGAGGGCTTCCACCAGCTGACGTATGTTGGGAATGGTCTTTTGCTGGGAGATCACGAAGGTAATGATCATCTCCCATGGGTCCTGGCGCAGGATGCGTATGCCTGTCCCGCTCATGGCAGCTGCCCTCAGGTAGGTATTTTCCCGGTCAATGGAGGCGATGACAGCCTGGTAATCCCGGTCCATGTCCAGATAGGACAGCCAGAAGGAAAGGTCCTCATGGGGACAGTCCAGGCAGACGAAAGGGCCGTCCTGCCACGCGCGCAGGACGCGGAGGCCGCTGATGAGCCGGTAGCCGTTCTTTGCCCCTGAAGGGTATGTATGTTCCGGCAGGGGAACCATGCGGAAACATTGGCCGGACTGATGAATCTGCTGCAGGTCCATACAGGGAGTTTCATAACGATGAATCATATGGGTATGCCTTTCTTTTGTAATGTATTTTGGAAGGACCGCCACAAAATGGCCCCTGAATATAACTTTACCCCTTCTTTTTTTCAAAGTCAAATGTGTTTTTCTGGCTTTCCGCTTGACATTTTCAGAAAATGTGACTAGAATGTAGGTTAGATTTGATAATCAAAAGCGATGAAGGTGCATAGTAGACGTTTATTTTCCATCAGAGAGGGGAGGCCACCGGCTGAAAGCCTGCCCGGGTTCAGATAGACGGTTGAAATTCCCACCGGAGCTGTACGGGCAAAAGGATGCTTTCGCCAATCCGTGAAAGGATTCCGGTAGTCTGTGACGCAGGCACACGTTACGTGCATCAAGTGTCTGTATACTCCAGTTATAGGTTCTGGGGTGATACAGGAAGCAGGGTGGTACCGCGAGTTTACAGTCTCGTCCCTTCAGTGATGAAGAGACGGGGCTTTTTTGTTTCCTGGAACGCGGCTCCCATGAAGCAAAAATGTTCCCCGGGGATTGCAGCTTCAGGAATGCCTGACGCGGACGGACAATCCCGGGAGCAGGATTCTATCTGGTTACAAAGAAAAGGAGAAGCCATGAAAGAGCAGTTAGAGAAAATCAAAGAAGAGGCGTTAAGGCAGATTGAATCTTCCGAAGCGCTGGAGAGACTGAATGACATCCGTGTATCTTATCTGGGTAAGAAGGGAGAACTGACGAACCTGTTAAAGAGCATGAAGGATGTTGCCCCGGAGGACCGGCCAAAGGTGGGCCAGATGGTCAATGATGTAAGGGGGCTTATCGAGGGAAGACTGGAGGAAGCTAAGACTGCCCTGGCCAGGAAAGCCAGAGAGGAGCAGTTAAAACGGGAGGTCATCGACGTCACCCTTCCGGCCAGGAAGAACAATGTGGGCCACAGCCATCCGAATACCATTGCCCTGGAAGAGGTGGAGCGTATTTTCGTGGGAATGGGATATGAGGTAGTGGAAGGTCCTGAGGTGGAATATGACAGGTATAACTTTGAGAAGCTGAACATTCCCAAGGGCCACCCGGCCAGGGACGAGCAGGATACCTTCTACATCAATGAAAACATTCTGCTGCGCAGCCAGACATCACCGGTACAGGTGCGTACCATGGAGAAGGGCAGGCTTCCCATCCGCATGATTGCGCCGGGCCGCGTGTTCCGTTCCGACGAGGTGGATGCCACCCATTCCCCCTCCTTCCATCAGATTGAGGGCCTTGTGATTGACAGGAATATTACCTTTGCGGACCTGAAGGGAACGCTGGCTGAATTCGCCAGAGAGCTGTTCGGGCCTGAGACAAAGGTGAAGTTCCGCCCCCACCACTTCCCATTTACCGAGCCCAGCGCCGAGGTGGATGTGACCTGTTTCAAATGCGGCGGTTCGGGCTGCCGGTTCTGCAAGGGTTCGGGCTGGATAGAGATTCTGGGATGCGGTATGGTACACCCCCATGTACTGGAGATGTGCGGTATTGACCCGGATGAGTATTCTGGATTCGCATTTGGAGTGGGACTGGAGCGTATTGCTTTGCTTAAATATGAAATTGACGACATGCGTCTGCTGTATGAAAACGATATCCGTTTCCTGAAACAGTTCTAAGATCATGCGCCCTGATAAACATTCACAGCATAGAAGGAGAGAGAACACATGAACACAGCATTATCATGGATAAAAGCATATGTCCCTGATTTGGATGTCACGGCCCAGGATTACACGGATGCCATGACGCTCACAGGAACAAAGGTAGAAGGTTATACATGTCTGGATAAGAACCTGGAAAAAATCGTTGTCGGAGAGATTCTTGAGGTCAAGGGCCATCCGGATGCAGATAAACTGGTGGTATGCCAGGTCAACGTGGGAGCGGAAGAGCCGGTGCAGATTGTCACAGGCGCTCCCAATATCACGGAGAAATCCATAGGTGAGAAGGTGCCTGTGGTGCTGGACGGAGGCCGCGTGGCGGGAGGCCACGACGGAGGCGCCCTTCCTGAGGAAGGAATCAGGATTAAGCAGGGCAAGCTAAGAGGCGTGGAGTCCTGCGGCATGATGTGTTCCGTGGAGGAACTGGGAGCCAGCAGGGATATGTACCCGGATGCCCCGGAGAGCGGTATCTACATCCTTCCGGGGGACAGCGTGCCCGGATCCGACGCAGTGGAAATCATGGGACTGCGGGACGTGGTGTTCGAATATGAAATTACATCCAACCGTGTGGACTGCTACAGTGTGATTGGCATAGCCAGAGAGGCCGCGGCCACCTTTGGCAAGGCATTCCATGCCCCGGTGGTCACACCAACAGGCAACGGCGAGGATATCCACGACTATCTGAATGTGCGGGTGGAGAACAGCGAGCTGTGTCCCCGTTACTGCGCCAGGATGGTTAAAAATATAAAGCTTGCGCCTTCTCCCCAGTGGATGCAGCGCCGTTTGGCGGGAAACGGCATCCGTCCCATCAACAATATTGTGGACATCACCAACTATGTCATGGAAGAGTACGGACAGCCCATGCACGCCTTTGACTACGACCAGCTGGCAGGCCGCGAAATCGTGGTGAAATGCGCTAAGGACGGGGATGTATTCCAGACCCTGGACGGACAGGAGAGAAAGCTGGATTCCACCATCCTCATGATCAATGACGGGGAAAAGGAAGTGGGAATCGCAGGCATCATGGGCGGAGAGAATTCCAAAATCACGGATAATGTACAGACCATGGTATTTGAGTCAGCCTGCTTCAACGGCACCAATATCCGTCTGTCTGCCAAGAAGGTGGGACTGCGCACGGATGCTTCCGGAAAATACGAGAAGGGGCTGGACCCCAACACAGCGGAGGAAGCGGTAAACAGGGCCTGCCAGCTCATTGAGGAGCTGGGTGCGGGAGAGGTTGTGGGCGGCATCATCGACCTCTATCCTGAGAAGAGGACCAGTAAGCGGATCCCCTTTGACGCTGTTAAGATAAACAGGCTTTTAGGCACGGACATTCCTGAGGAGACCATGCTTTCCTACTTTAAGACCATTGAACTGGACTATGACCCTGAGACAAAAGAGGTGATTGCTCCTACCTGGCGCCAGGACCTGGAGCGCATGGCTGATTTGGCTGAGGAAGTGGCCAGGTTCTACGGCTATGACAAGATCCCCACCACACTGCCTTCCGGCGAAGCTACCACAGGAAAGCTTTCCTACAAGCTTCAGATAGAGGAGGTGGCCAGGGAGATAGCAGAGTTCTGCGGATTTTCCCAGGGCATGACCTATTCCTTTGAAAGCCCCAAGGTATTTGACAGAATGCTGATTCCTGAGGACAGCGCTCTGAGGAAAACAGTGGAGATTTCCAATCCCCTGGGAGAGGATTTCAGCGTCATGCGCACCACTTCCTTAAACGGCATGCTGACCTCCCTGTCAACCAACTATAACCGCCGCAACAAGGACGTGCGCCTGTACGAGCTGGCCAATGTGTACCGTCCCAAGTCACTGCCTCTCACAGAGCTTCCTGACGAGCGTATGCAGTTCACCCTGGGAATGTACGGGGACGGCGATTTCTTTACCATGAAGGGCGTGGTGGAAGAATTCTTTGAAAAGGCCGGAATGCATAAAAAGCCCCATTATGATCCGAGTGCAGAGCATCCTTACCTTCATCCCGGAAGAAAGGCCGACATCCTGTATGACGGCGCAGTAGTAGGCTTCCTGGGCGAGGTACATCCGGATGTGGCTGATAACTATAAAATTGGCGACAGGGCTTACATTGCCGTCATTGATATGCCGTCCATCATGGATTTCACCACCTTTGACCGCAAGTATACCGGTATAGCCAGGTTCCCGGCTGTGACCAGGGACATCAGTATGGTGGTGCCAAAGGATATCCTGGTGGGACAGATTGAGGATGTGATTGAGCAGAGGGGAGGAAAGGTCCTGGAAAGCTACAAGCTCTTTGATGTGTACGAGGGAGCCCAGGTACTGGCAGGCCACAAGTCGGTGGCATATTCCATTACCTTCCGGGCCAAGGACCACACCCTGGAGGAAAAGGAAGTCACATCTGTGATGAACAAGATACTCAACGGACTTGGCGGGCTGGGAATCGAGCTCAGGGCTTAAGACAGCTGATATAATTGAATCGTGTATGTGCGAATGACTGCCGGCAGGATGAATTGGACCTGCCGGCAGTTGTTTTTTGCTGAGTTTTATGGTTGTAAGTTTTATGGTGTTTCTTTATATTGTAAGTCCCCGGAAAGTGAAGTATAATCAAGGCATATACCTTTAACGCGCACAATCAGGGGCGCGGAGTGTATGAAGACAGAGAGACAAAGGATGGACCTCATATATATGAATGAACAGATTATCTTGCTGAATGATTCCATGCCGGCAGGTTTTTTCCGTTGCTGCGCGGGCGAAGACAGAAGGCTGGACATAGTTAACCATGAACTTCTGAGTCTTTTTGGCTGCACGGACACAAAAGAACTGGAAGAATTGACCGGAGGGACTCTGAAGGGAATGCTGGATGTCAGGGATCATGCCAGGGTTCTGGATGAGGTGCTGGAGCAGCTGCATCAGGGTAAGGAAATTATAAAGGCCCAGTTCAGAATCCGATCCAGGAACGGAGGCATCTGTTGGGTGGACTTCCGCGGCCGCGTTGTGGAGGACGAAAGGGGAAATAACTGGGTCCATGCCGTGATGATAGATGACACAGAGGCTCAGAACCAGAAGCAGGAGTACTGGGAAAAGTCCATGCGGGATTCGCTGACAGGACTGTTTAACAGGGATGCTGCCGTACAGTCTGTCAACCGGTATATGCAGGATGGGGACAAAGCGCCGGACGGAACACTGATGGTCATTGATCTGGATAATTTTAAGGAGATTAACGACACCAAAGGCCATCTCTTTGGAGACAGCGTACTGACAGAGGCAGCCAGGTGCATTGCCGGCGTTTTTGACAGCCAGGATATGGTGGGAAGGATTGGCGGTGACGAGTTCCTGGTATTTTCAAAACAGCTTTCAGGCAGGGAAGAAATTATGAAACGCGGGAGGCAGCTCATAGAAGACATTGCCAGCCTTCCTTCTGTGAAAAAGAGCGGAAGCAAGCTGAGCTGCAGCATCGGGGCAGCTGTGTATCCGGCGGACGGCAGCACATACGAGCAGCTGTTCCTGAAAGCGGATATGGCTCTCTATGCAGGAAAAAACTGGGGTAAGGGCCGCTGCGTTGTTTACGATCCATCCCTAAGGCCTGCGGACAGCGGAAAACATGCTCTGGGAAGATTTACGGACGGCACTATGATAGATTCTGAAAATGGCCGTTATTTTGTAGCAAACAAGGTAATCCACTATGTGTTCAAAGCATTATATGAATCCACGGACCTGCGGGAGGCCATCAACACCATCCTTAAAATTATCGGACTCCAGTTTAATGTGAGCAGGGCTTATATTTTTGAGGACTGCCTGGACGGGCTGGCTATGGATAATACCTTTGAATGGTGTAATGAAGGCATAGAACCCCAGAAGGATAAGCTGCAGCATATGTCATATGAGTGGAGCGCGTATGGATACAGGGAGAATTTTGGGGAGGACGGCGTATTCTTTTGCATGGATATCGACCACCTTCCCAGGAACCAGAGGGAGGTATTAGAGCCTCAGGGGGTCCGTTCCCTGCTGCAGTGCGGCATCTATGACTCCGGTCAGATGGTGGGCTTTGTGGGCTTTGACGAGTGCCGGGAAAACCGGCAGTGGAGCAGGGAACAGATTGAGGTGCTAACCTATGTGGCCAGGGTTATAGGAATTTTCCTGACAAAGGACAGGGCCCATAGAATACTGGAGCAAAGGCTTGCAACACTGGAGAACGTGCTGGAGGAGACGTCTGGAAAGGTAAGAGGCAGCAGCAAGGGAGCCTTCGATGCCCTGACCAATCTGCTGACGGCAGGGGCATTCCAGGAGCAGACGGAGCAATACCTTGAAACGGGACCAGCGCCCTACACCACGGCCCTGTTTATCCTGGACATGGATGATTTTAAAAGAATCAATGAGGAGAAGGGAAAGCTTTTTGGCAATGTGGTTCTCATGAATGTTGCCAACAGCCTGAAGCAGGCCTGCCGGGAAGGTGATTTGATTGCCCGCTTCGGCGGGGATGAGTTTCTTGTGCTTTTAAAGAATACCAACAGGGAAGACGCGTCTGCGGCGGGCAGAACCATTCAGAAGGAGATAGGCGGAATACTGTCGGATACGGGCAGCAAAAAAGAGCGGATCAGCTGCAGTATGGGCGTTCGCCTGGCTGGTGAGGGAGAGAGGAACTTTTCCGATATCATTGTAAAGGCAAATCAGGCCCTTTTGCAGGTTAAGAAATCCGGAAAGGGAGGAATCCTTTTCTACGAAGCGGTGGAGGACAAGGAGAATGGCAGCATTTCCTATGATTATCTGAAACAGGCCAGGGAGGCAAAACGCCGGGAGCAGAGCAGCCTGGATGACAAGACCACTACGGCCGTGGCCCTGGAGGTGTTTGAGAAATCCGCCACCGTTGACGAGGCAATCCATATCCTGATGGGATTTGTGGGCAACCGGTTCCGCCTGAACCGGATTGTTCTCTACATGAACGGAGAGGGAGGCCATGGGAAACAATCCGCTTATCAGTGGGTGGATGACAGGACCGCTTTATTGTATGATCCTACGGACAGCTTCCGGAGGGAGGAGTTTTACATCTTCTACCATCTCTATGACGGGAACGGGATTGCTGTCCTGAGGCGCAGGGAGTACGAGTCATACAATGCGGGGCTGAAGCGGATTCTGGACAGGGCAGGGGCCCATACCATGCTGTCTGCAGGTATATTTATAGAGGGCAGGTACAGCGGCATGATACTTCTGGTGAACACGGAAACGGAACGTGAGTGGAGCCGTGCTGAGTGTGAGGCTGTTTCTGAGATGGCCCGTATCGTCGCCTCCGGCATCAAGAATACATCCATGCTGATTGAAGCAAAACAGGAGGCGGAGTATTACCGGAATCACGATGCGCTTACGGGGCTTATGAGGTATGACCGGTTTAAGGAATCATGCCAGATGCTGATGGATGAAGGCAAAGAAGAGTATGTGCTGGTGGCCAGTGATATCAAGGGATTTAAATTCATTAACGAGGCCATTGGTTATACCCAGGGAGATAATATCCTGCGCATGTTCGGGGACATGCTGACCCAGAACGGTCTGGAGACCAACTGCTATACCCGTGTCAGTGCGGACCAGTTCTTAAGCTTCGGGGTGTGCGGGATGGACCGCAATGATTTTGTGAATATGGTCCAGGGCCTGAACAATGAATTCTGCCGGATGGAGAATGAAATTTACTCCAATATAAATCTGATGATCCGTTCCGGCATCTATTTTATTGAAAAGGACTGCCGGGAGATAGAGACCGCGGTGGACAGGGCCACTATTGCCAGGAAATCAGTGGACTATATTATCCGATCCACCTCCGTGGTATTCAATGACGGCCCCTTTGACAGCAGTTACCGGGAAAATGAAATCATAAACCGCATGGAGTACGCGCTGAAACACGGTGAGTTCAAGGTCTATCTACAGCCCAAGGTGGGACTGGATGGTTTGGGGATCGTCGGTGCAGAGGCCCTGGTGCGCTGGCAGCATGAGGACGGAAGAATCGTTCCGCCGGGGGATTTCATCCCGCTGTTTGAAAAAAATGGTTTTATCACCCAGGTGGATACCTATGTGTTCGGGACGGTCTGCAGCCAGCTGAGCCAGTGGATGGAACAGGGAGGGGAGCCCCTTCCCATATCTGTCAATCTTTCAAGCGTGGACATTGCGTCAGAGCAGCTCATACCTCAAATCCTGGAGATTACCCGGGCCTGCGGCCTGGACCACCAATACCTGGAATTTGAATTGACAGAGACTGCCTTTCTCAGTGATTCCGCCCGAACCTTCCATGTGATGAAGACCCTTCAGGAGGAAGGGTTCATCACGTCCATAGATGATTTTGGGTCAGGGTATTCCATTATGAACATGATGGCCGACATTCCCACGGATGTGATTAAGCTGGACTGCGGCTTTGTCCAGTCCTGTACCAAGACAGGAAGAGGACGGGAGTTTCTGGGCCAGCTCATCCAGATGACCAACAAAATGGGCTTCACTTCTCTGTGCGAGGGAATCGAGACCGCCCAGGAGCTTAAGATGCTCCGGGAGATGGGATGCGAGCTGGGCCAGGGTTACTATTTTTCCCGGCCGCTTCCAATGAATGTATTTTTTGAAAAATTTTGCCGAAAAGTGATTGACAAATCATAAATCATCCTTTATAATAACCTACGTTGCTTGCGAGAGCAGCGTAACGCAGAAGTGGCGGAATTGGCAGACGCGCACGGTTCAGGTCCGTGTGGTAGTAATACCTTGTGGGTTCGACTCCCATCTTCTGCACTGGTTCATGGAACAGGAAGCTGAATGGCTTCCTGTTTTTGCGTTCCCGGTATTTTTTTGGAATCCGGTGGTTTTTGATGTATTTGCAACAGACAAATTCCACCATAAGAGGTAAAGTTTTGATAGTAATTTAGTAGGAAATGGTATATACTGTAAGTTGTGGCTTAAAATAAGCAGTACAGTGTGTGAAAGAAAAGAAGAGAGGAAGGAACATCATGCTTACTTTAGAGAATCTCTCCTTTGATGTGAATGATGAAAAAGGAGAAATAGGTATCATCAAAGATATAAGCTTTACAGTGGACGACGGTAAGTTTGTGGTCATAACAGGCCCCAACGGCGGCGGAAAGTCCACCACGGCTAAACTAATCATGGGAATTGAGCGGCCCACAGGAGGACGCATCCTCTTTGACGGGCAGGATATAACAGATATGAGTATTACAGACAGGGCCAACCTGGGAATCAGCTTTGCGTTCCAGCAGCCTGTCCGCTTTAAGGGCGTGCAGGTTATTGATTTGCTCCGCCTGGCCGCCAGGAAGAAGCTGACGGTATCGGAAGCCTGTCAATACCTGGCAGAGGTGGGGCTTTGCGCCAAGGACTACATCAACCGCGAGGTCAACGCCAGCCTGTCCGGCGGTGAGCTCAAGAGAATCGAGATTGCCACTGTTATTGCCAGGGCTTCCAAGCTTTCCGTGTTTGACGAGCCTGAGGCAGGCATTGATCTGTGGAGCTTCCAGAACCTGATTCAGGTGTTTGAGCGCATGAGGCAGAACACCAACGGTTCCATCCTGATCATATCCCATCAGGAGCGGATCCTCAACATTGCGGATGAGATTGTGGTGATTGCGGACGGAAAGGTAGTGAACCAGGGCACCAGGGATGAAATCATGCCCCAGATCATGGGCACTGCGTCCGCAGTGGACGCCTGCAGTAAATTTTATGAGACAGCGCAGTGAGGGGAGGAGTGAGCGATATGGCAGACAGCATCCAGGAGAGAATATTAGAGGAAGTGGCCGACCTTCACGGTGTTCCGGCAGGGGCCTATAATATAAGGGCCAACGGCCAGACAGCCGGCCGCAATACCACGGCCAATATAGACATTGCCACAAAGACAGACAAACCGGGAATCGACATCCGCATCAAGCCCGGCACCAGGAACGAAAGCGTACACATTCCCGTGGTGGTCAGTGCCAGCGGATTAAAGGAGATGGTCTATAACGATTTCTTTATCGGTGAGGACTCGGATGTGGTCATCGTGGCAGGCTGCGGTATTCATAACTGCGGAGACCAGGATTCGGAGCATGACGGAATCCACCGTTTCTTTGTGGGAAAGAATGCCAAAGTAAAATATGTAGAGAAGCATTACGGGGAGGGCGACGGCAACGGAAAGCGTATCCTGAATCCGGGCACGGAAGTCTACATGGAGGAAAACAGCTACATGGAGATGGAGATGGTTCAGATTGAGGGAGTGGATTCCACCAACAGGACCAACTGCGCAGAGCTGGCCGCAGGAGCCAAGCTGATAGTGAGGGAACGTCTGCTGACCCACGGCAGCCAGAATGCGGAGAGTACTTACATTGTGAATCTGAACGGAGAGGATTCCAGCGCGGATGTGGTGTCACGCTCCGTTGCCAAGGATACATCAAAGCAGACCTTCAATTCCAAGATCGTGGGCAATGCAAAGTGCAGCGGCCACACGGAATGTGACGCTATCATCATGGACGATGCCAAGATTTTTGCCATTCCGGGACTGATAGCCAACAACATTGACGCGGCCCTGATTCATGAGGCAGCCATAGGCAAGATTGCTGGAGAGCAGATCGTGAAGCTCATGACCCTGGGTCTTACAGAGGAAGAGGCGGAAGCCCAGATTGTCAACGGCTTCTTAAAATAGTATATGGAACAATTGAACAAGGATAAAGCTGCTGCGGCCCTACAGGCCGCAGCTTGCGTATGTACCGGGGGATATGATACGGGAGATACGCCAGCATTTGATACAGGGGGACAAAAACATGGGGGAAAATCGTGAGGGAAGGGCAGCGGCCCTTCTTCCTATTCTGATATTTCTGCTGATTTTTTTGGGATCCGGGTTCATTACCGGGGATTTTTACAGTATGCCGGCCATTGTGGCCTTTTTGATTGCGCTTCTGGCTGCCTTTGTGCAGAACAGGGAGCTGGGCTTTGCGGAAAAGATTAAGCTGGCCGCACAAGGCGTGGGGGATGAAAACATCATCACCATGTGTCTTATATTTCTGGCAGCAGGCGCCTTTACAGGCGCTGTGAAGGCTGCCGGAGGCGTGGATTCCACGGTCAATCTGGGGCTGTCCATCCTGCCCTCCAACGTGGCTGTGGCAGGACTGTTTCTCATTGGGTGTTTCATATCCATATCCATGGGAACCTCGGTGGGTACCATCACGGCCCTGGCGCCCATTGCGGTGGGAATCAGCCAGAAAACCGGGTTTTCCATGGCGGTCTGCGCAGGCGCCGTGGTGGGAGGCGCCATGTTCGGGGACAACCTGTCCATGATATCCGACACAACCATAGCTGCGGTAAAGACACAGGGCTGCGAGATGAAGGATAAGTTCAGAGAGAACTTTCTCATCGTATTGCCGGCAGCTATTGTCACAATCCTTTTGTTTCTGGTCCTGGGAAAGGACGCTTCGTTCCGTATACAGGGCAGCCTTGACTACAGCCTGCTGCGGGTGGTGCCTTATATGGTGGTGCTTGCAGGTGCCCTGGCAGGTGTGAACGTATTTCTGGTTCTCATGACCGGCACTGTGCTGAGCCTGATAGCCGGAGTGGCCACAGGTGCCTTTGGGGTGGGGGAAATGTTCACCCATGTGGGAGCGGGAATCACGGGGATGTATGATATCACAGTGATATCCGTGATTGTGGCCTGCATCGTTGCCCTGGTAAAGGAGTACGGAGGGATTGCCTTCATTCTTTCCTTCATCAAAAAGAGAATTAACGGGGAACGGGGAGGAGAGCTTGGAATCGCTGCCCTGGCTCTGCTGGTAGACATGTGTACGGCCAATAACACGGTGGCCATCGTCATGGCTGGTCCTATCGCAAAGGAGATCAGCGATGACTTCGGCGTGACGTCCAGGCGCTCCGCGTCCCTTTTGGACATGTTCAGCTCCATGGGACAGGGATTGATTCCCTACGGGGCCCAGCTTCTGGCGGCAGCCAGCCTGACAGGCCTGACTCCCTTTGAAATCATTCCCTACTGCTTTTATCCCATCCTCATGGGAGTCAGCGGACTGTTATTCATATTCATTAAAAAGAGACACGGAAAGGTACTGGTATGAAGACTAAGAATCAATGGGCGAGTAAACTTGGATTTATCATGGCAACCGCAGGGGCTGCCATAGGACTGGGAAACCTGTGGAAGTTTCCTTACCTCATGGGACGAAACGGCGGGGCGTCCTTCCTGGTGGTATATTTATTCTTTATCTGCATTCTGGGTGTACCGGTGATGATGCTGGAGATGTCGCTGGGCAGAAAGACACGCCACGATCCCGTACAGGCATACGGGGATATCCACCCCAATGCCAGGATTGCTGGAGTATTCGGAGTGGCGGCGGCATTCCTGATTCTGTCCTACTACAGTGTCATTGGAGGCTGGATCATCAAGTATATTGTAAGCTATGGAACCACCTTCCACGCACCGGAGGATTTTGAGGCATTTATCAGCGCGCCGGCGGAGCCGGTGTTCTGGCATTTCCTGTTCCTCTTTATGACTACGGCTGTCTGTTATCACGGTATCAGCGGTATCGAGAATGTCAGCAGGATCATGATGCCCCTGCTTTTTGTGCTGCTGATTGTAATTATCGTGAGAAGCGTGACCCTGCCGGACGCGGTTCTGGGCCTTAAATTCATCTTTATTCCCAGCAGCGCAGCCTTTAATATGAAGGCGGTCAGCGCAGCCCTGGGACAGGTATTTTATTCGCTGAGCCTCTGTATGGGAATTACCATCACCTACGGAAGTTATCTGGGAGATAAGGAAAATATACCCAGAAGCTGTGCCAGCGTGGCGGGACTGGATACCATCATTGCAGTGATGGCAGGTATCGCCATCTTTCCGGCAGTGTTTTCCTTTGGGCTGGAGCCGGGACAGGGACCGGGGCTTATATTCGGCACCCTGCCAAAGGTGTTTGCCTCCATTAAAGGAGGGTCGGTCTTTGCAATCCTGTTTTTTGCGCTGGTGCTGTTTGCTGCTGTGACCAGTGCCATTGCCCTGTTAGAGGTGGTGGTCTCCTTTGCAGTGGACAGCCTTAAGTGGACCAGGAAAAAGGCTACGGTCATCCTGGGACTCCTGATTTTCCTGACAGGAGTTCCCAGCGCCCTGTCCTTCGGCACCCTGGGGAATGTGACTATCCTCAATTACAGCGTCTTTGACTTTGTGGGAATGGTGACAGACAACATCCTCCTTCCATTTGGCGGCCTGGCCATGTGCTATTTTATCGGCTGGAAATGGAATCCCCGGTATCTGGTGGACGAGGTGGAGAAAAACGGCGTCACCTTCAGGCTTAAAAAGCTGTGGATATTCTGTATCCGTTTTCTCACCCCGATTCTGGTGGCGGCAGTTACATTGACGGGATTTGCCAGTATTTATTCTATTGTGCGGGGATAGGAATACACATATGGGTAGAGGAGGTGCGCCCATATGGATAATCAGAAACGGGAAAATCTGCTGAACCTGGCCCTGGATGCCACGGAGGAGGAACGGCTGAAATCAGTAAACCTGAATGTGGGGTATGACCCCGGGGAAAAGACCTGGGAGCTTATAGTCAGGTACAACGGATCACTCGAATCCCTTCGTGATGAAGGCATCCGGGTGGATGAGCTGGCAGCCGGATATGCGGTTCTGGTGGTGCCGGAGAGCCGGATAGAACAGGTCAGCGCCATGGAGCAAATTGTATACATCGAGAAACCAAAGAGGCTGTTCTTTGCCAGCAACATGGCAAGGGCAGCCTCCTGTCTAAGCACGATTCAAACCAGCAGCGGGGCAGGGGCCGGAGGCGCGGGTACAGGGGGAGCGGGGGCCGGCGTCATAAGCAGCCTGGAATCCGGTCTCACGGGAAAGGGCGTTCTGGTGGCTGTCATTGACTCAGGCATTGACTACTTTCATCCGGATTTCAGAAATCCCGACGGAACCACCCGCATCGGGCTGCTGGCAGACCAGGACAGGGACCGGATTTATACCAGGGAGGAGATCAACGCCGCCCTGGAAACCGGAAGCCGGACATCGGCCCTGGCCCTGGTTCCTTCCACCGACCCCAGCGGACACGGGACAGCGGTGGCTGCCATTGCAGCCGGCAACGGCAGGGAGGGAAACGGTGTTTACCGCGGTGTTGCCTATGAGAGCGAGCTTATGGTGGTAAAGCTGGGGACACCCCTGACGGACAGCTTTCCGCGTACCACCCAGCTGATGAAGGCCCTGGACCTGGTGGTCCGGCGGGCACAGGATATGAACCGGCCCCTGGCTGTGAACATAAGCTTTGGAAATACCTACGGCTCCCATGACGGGACCAGTCTGCTGGAAACCTTCATCAATGACATGTCAGGCATTGGGAGGAATGTCATCGTGGCCGGCACGGGCAACGAGGGAACCGGGGCCGGACACAGGGCAGGAAGCCTGGTCATGGGACAGGAGGAAAATGCGCAGCTGTCCATTGCGCCTTATGAGACAGGGATGGGAGTACAGCTGTGGAAGTCCTATGTGGACCAGTTTTCCATCCGCCTGGTTACGCCGTCAGGGGAGATTATCGGGCCCATCGACAGCAGGCTGGGTCCCCAGACCCTGCGATACGGGGGAACGCAGATCCTGATTTATTACGGCAAGCCCAGTCCCTTCAGCAGGGCCCAGGAGGTATATTTTGACTTTCTGCCTGTGAGGGATTATCTGGACAGCGGTATCTGGACCTTCCGTCTGACGCCGGAGCGGATTGTGACCGGCCGGTACGATATGTGGCTGCCGTCCAGGGGGATTTTAAACCCGTCCACCCGCTTTTTAAGGCCGGTTCCGGAGACCACCCTGACCATTCCCTCCACGGCTGCCAATGTGATATCCGTGGGAGCTTACGATGACTCTTACCGCGCTTACGCGGATTTTTCCGGCCGCGGTTTCACACGCCAGACAGGCCAGGTAAAACCGGATCTGGCAGCTCCCGGGGTGGATATTGTCACAGCCAGGCGGGGAGGCGGATACGAGGCAGTGACGGGAACCTCCTTTGCAGCCCCCTTTGTCACAGGCAGCGCAGCCCTGCTGATGCAGTGGGGAATATTACAGGGAAACGATCCCTTTCTTTACGGCGAGAAGGTAAAGGCGTATTTTACCAGAGGGGCCAGGCACCTGCCGGGGTATGATGTGTGGCCCAATGAGAGGCTGGGGTATGGAACCCTTTGTGTGAGGGACAGTCTGCCTCTAGGAAATAGTTAGAATTTATGATATAATGTGAGCATTAGGCAGCTGTTTACCGGCCTGATGCTCTTTTGCTTACGCAATATTTGAAATTTTTGTAGTAAAAACAGGAATCCGACAATATAATAATAGAGATAGGGAGTGGATGGATGAATATCAGGGAGTCACTGGAAGCATTGGAAGAATCGTACATGAGCCCCTATGCGTCCCTTAGCAGCAGGACCAGGGGACGGGACAAGCCGGAGCAGCTGTGCGATATGCGGCCTGAGTACCAGCGGGACAGGGACCGCATCCTTCACTCCAAGGCATTTAGACGGCTGAAGCACAAGACACAGGTGTTTCTGGCGCCTGAGGGGGACCATTACAGGACCAGGCTCACCCATACCCTGGAGGTATCCCAGATAGCCCGCACCATAGCCAAGACCCTGCGGCTCAATGAGAGCCTGACAGAGGCCATTGCGCTGGGCCATGATCTGGGGCACACGCCCTTCGGCCATTCCGGCGAATACATACTGAATAAGATATGCGAGGACGGATTCACCCACTATGAGCAGAGCGTGCGCATTGTGGAAGTGCTGGAAAAGGACGGGAGAGGATTGAACCTGACCTGGGAGGTGCGGGACGGCATACGCAACCACAGGACCTCCGGTCATCCCTCCACCCTGGAGGGCGCCATTGTCCGTCTGTCAGATAAGATAGCCTATATCAACCACGATATAGACGACGCCATCCGGGCCAGGATGTTCACGGAGCATGAGCTGCCCAGGGGTTATACCGATGTGCTGGGCCACAGTGTCCGGGAACGCCTCAACAACATGATTCACGACATCATACTAAACAGCATGGACAAACCTGCCATTACCATGTCGGAGGGGATGGAGGAGGCCATGCAGGGCCTGCGCAAATGGATGTTTGATAATGTATACAAGAACGATATACCCAAGGCGGAGGAGGGAAAGGCCCAGAACATGATTACCCAGCTCTATGAGTATTATATGGGGCATGTGGATAAGCTGCCGGTGGAGTATGTGCTTCTTATGGTCAACAAGGGGGAGAAGAAGTCCCGGGTGGTGTGCGACTACATTGCCGGCATGAGCGATATCTATGCCATTGACCAGTTTGAGGAATTATTCGTTCCAAAGCGGTGGAACGTGTACTGACAATCCGGCTGTATATAGACAGCCGGCATTAAAAGATACAGAAGGGAGATTATTGCATGTACTATCCCGATGAAGTCATAGAAGAAGTGAGAATGAAGAATGACATCGTGGACGTGATTTCAGGATATGTGAAACTGCAGAAAAAGGGGGCCAACTATTTCGGCCTGTGCCCCTTCCACAATGAGAAATCCCCGTCCTTTTCCGTATCGCCGGGGAAGCAGATGTATTATTGCTTTGGCTGCGGGGCAGGGGGTAACGTCATCACCTTTCTGATGGAATATGAAAATTATACCTTCCAGGAGGCCCTTTCATCCCTGGCTGACAGGGCCGGCGTGAACCTGCCGAAAATGGAGTACAGCCGCGAGGCCAGGGAGCAGGCGGATCTGAGGGCCAGGCTTCTGGAAGTGAACAAGCTGGCGGCCAACTATTTCTATTATCAGATGAAGCAGCCCCAGGGCAAGGCAGCCTATGATTATTTCCATCTTAAGAGGGGGCTGGCGGATGAGACCATCGTCCATTTCGGACTGGGGTATTCCAATAAGACCAGTGATGATTTGTACCGCTACCTGAAGGGAAAGGGGTATGAGGACAGCTTTCTTAAGGATACAGGCCTGGTGACGCTGGAGGAACGGGGCGGAAGGGACAAGTTCTGGAACCGCGTCATGTTCCCCATCATGGATGTGAACAACCGTGTCATTGGTTTCGGCGGCCGTGTTATGGGGGACGGGGAGCCGAAATACCTGAATTCCCCGGAAACAAAACTTTTTGACAAGAGCCGCAATCTCTACGGCCTGAATTATGCCAGGCTTTCCAGGGAAGGATATCTACTGATTTGTGAAGGGTACCTGGACGTCATATCCCTGCACCAGGCAGGTTTTACCAACGCAGTGGCGTCCTTAGGCACTGCCTTTACCAGCCAGCACGCCAATGTGCTGAAACGGTACACGGATCAGGTAATCCTTACCTATGACAGCGACGGGGCCGGGGTGAAGGCAGCGCTGAGGGCCATTCCCATTTTAAAGGAAGTGGGTATGTCCATCAAGGTACTGAACATGAAGCCCTATAAGGACCCGGACGAGTTCATCAAGAACATGGGGGCAGAGGCTTTCCGGCAGCGGATCAAGGAAGCCAAAAACAGCTTTCTCTTTGAAGTGGATGTACTGCGGCGGGGATATGAGATGGATGATCCGGAGCAGAAGACCAGGTTCTACCAGGAGACGGCCAGGAAGCTTCTCCAGTTTGGAGAGGCCCTGGAGCGTGAGAATTACCTCCAGGCAGTGGCCAGGGAGCAGATGATTCCGGCCGAGGAGCTGAGAGGCCTGGTAAACCGCATGGGCATGTCCATGGGGCTTAAGGCAGGTGAAAGCCTGAACCATTCCGGCCGTGTGGTGCCCCAGGAGACACAGGAGGAGGAATCTGGCGGCAGCGGACTTTCCGGCAGCCGTAAACCCAGGCGGCCGGATAAGGAGGATGGAATCCGCCGTTCCCAGAGACTGCTTCTCACCTGGCTCATAGAGACCCCGGCCCTGTTTGAGAAGATAGAGGGCATCATAACAGCAGATGATTTTGTGGAGAATTTGTATCATCAGGTGGCGCAGATGGTATTTGACGGACACAGGGAGGGTAATTTAAACCCAGCAGCCATACTCAGCCGGTTTATCAATGATGAGGACCAGTACAAGGAGGTGGCGGCCCTGTTTAACGCCAGTTTAAAGGAATCCCTGAACAATGAAGAACAAAAGAAGGCATTTTCGGAGACTGTGATGAAGGTCAGAAAGAACAGCCTGGATGTGGCCAGCCGCAATGCAAAGGATATAACCCAGTTACAGGAGATTATCAGGCAGCAGGCAGCCTTAAAGCAGCTGCACATCTCCCTGGATTGACAGCATTTCATAGGAAGGATGGACCAAGTTATGGAAGGGACGGACGTGTTTGAGGAGAAACTGGCAGGACTTCTGGAGGAAGCCAAGAAAAAGAAAAATGTATTGGAATACCAGGAGGTCATGAACTATTTCGGTCAGGAGCCCCCTGTCTCCAACCAGTTGGACAGGCTGTTTGAGTTCCTGGACCAGAATAAGGTGGATGTCATCCGCATGGGAACAGAGGATGAGCTGGAC
This sequence comes from Enterocloster sp. 210928-DFI.2.20, assembly GCF_020554465.1. Lineage (NCBI taxonomy): Bacteria > Bacillati > Bacillota > Clostridia > Lachnospirales > Lachnospiraceae > Enterocloster > Enterocloster sp. 210928-DFI.2.20. The sequence goes on along the minus strand of NZ_JAJCHK010000003.1, from coordinate 105,873 downwards.
CCGGACCTTTTCATCGAGGAGGAAATGGAACTGGATGAAGAGGAAGAAATTGATGTGGAACACCTGGACCTGTCGGTTCCCGAAGGCGTCAGCCTGGAGGACCCTGTGCGCATGTATCTGAAGGAGATTGGAAAGATTCCTCTCCTGGGCATGGAGGACGAGGTGGAGCTGGCCAAGAAGATGGAGCTGGGCGACCCGGAAGCCAGGAAACGGCTGGCAGAGTCCAACCTGCGCCTGGTGGTCAGCATTGCCAAGCGGTATGTGGGCAGGGGGATGCAGTTTTTAGACCTGATCCAGGAAGGAAACCTGGGGCTTATCAAGGCAGTGGAGAAATTTGATTATACCAAGGGGTATAAGTTCAGCACCTATGCCACATGGTGGATCCGCCAGGCCATTACCAGGGCTATTGCGGACCAGGCCAGGACCATACGGATTCCGGTCCATATGGTGGAAACCATCAACCGCCTGGTGCGCACCTCCCGCCAGCTTTTGCAGGAGTTGGGCAGGGAGCCAACCACGGAGGAGATTGCAGCCAGGCTGGACCTGCCGGTGGAGCGGGTATCTGAAATCATGAAGATGTCCCAGGAGCCGGTGTCCCTGGAGACCCCCATCGGGGAAGAGGAGGACAGCCACCTGGGAGACTTCATACAGGACGACAATGTGCTGGTGCCCCAGGACGCGGCAGCCTTTACCCTTCTTCATGAACAGCTGATGGAAGTGCTGCTGACCCTGACAGAGCGGGAACAAAAGGTGCTGCGCCTGCGGTTCGGCCTGGACGACGGACGTCCCAGGACCCTGGAGGAAGTGGGAAAGCAGTTTAATGTGACAAGGGAGAGGATACGCCAGATTGAGGCAAAGGCCCTGCGCAAGCTGCGCCATCCCAGCAGAAGTAAAAAGTTAAAGGATTATCTGGATGAATAGTGACAAGTTAGAGACAAGAGATAAAAGAAAACAGGCGGGGACCATAAAACTGTCAGCCCGCCTTTTGACCGTAGCCGGTTTTGTAAGGCAGGGAAGCCGTATTGCCGATGTGGGTACGGACCACGGTTATATACCCGTATACCTGGCCCAGACAGGGCGTATTGCCTCTGCCCTGGCCATGGACGTAAGATCCGGCCCCCTGGAGAGGGCTCAGGCCCATGTAAGGGAATATGAGGAGCGGGAGAGGGCGCGCAGGCAGGATGTTTGGGCGGTTCCCATTCATTTAAGGCTCAGTGACGGTTTAAAGGAGCTTAAACCGGGTGAGGCGGACACGGTTATCATTGCAGGCATGGGCGGTGAGCTGATTATAAAAATCCTGGATGAGGGCCGCCATGTGTGGGACAGCGTAAAACAGTTTGTCCTGTCGCCGCAGTCGGACTTGGATAAGGTAAGGCGTTATCTGGCCGCCCATGGTTTTGCCATTGAGGATGAAGCCATGGTAAAGGACGAGGGAAAATATTATACGGTGATGAGCGTGAAAAGGGGCTTCATGGAGTATGAGAGCCAGGCCCATTACCTTTACGGAAAGATTCTGATTGATAAAAAGGATGTGATCCTGAGGGAATATCTGGGCAGGGAGATGCTCAGAATTGAGAAAATCCTGGTTAGCCTTCAGGAGAAAGATGGGATTACCGACACAGAGACCAGGGCAGAGGCCAGAATAAGCAGGCAGAAGGAACTGTCCTGGATTAAGGAGGCACAAGATGAAATGCAGTGAGATTATGGACGTATGCAGGAAACTGGCGCCGGAGGACTGCGCCTGTGACTGGGATAATCCCGGCCTTCTGGCGGGCAGAAGCGACAAGGAAGTAAAAAAGATATACATTGCCCTGGATGCCACGGACAAGGTGGTGGAGGCTGCACAGGCTTTGGGGGCGGATATGCTTTTGACCCACCATCCCCTGATATTCAAGGCCATCAAGAAGGTAAATGACCAGAACTTCATTACCAGAAGGCTGGTGAAACTGATACAGGCAGACATTTCCTATTATGCCATGCACACCAACTTTGATGCCGCCCCGGGCTGTATGGCTGATTTGGCCGCAGAACGGCTGGGCCTGGCTGGCTGCGTTCCTCTGGAGGCACTGGGGGAGATGAGCGGCCCGGAGGGTGCTGTTTCCTACGGCATCGGCAAAAGCGGATTCTTAAAGGAGGAAATGACTGTAAGGGAGCTGGCGGTCCGTGTAAAGGATGTATTCGGCCTTCCCTTTGCCCTTGTATACGGGGACGAACTTATGGATCAGAAGGTTTCCCGTATATCCGTATGCCCAGGAGCAGGGGGAAGCGAAATAGAGGGAGCTCTGGCCTGGGGGGCCCAGGTCCTTGTGACAGGGGATATCAGCCACCATCAGGGGATAGACGCGGCAGCCAGGGGCATGGCCATCATCGACGGAGGCCACTATGGCCTGGAGCATATCTTCATCCCCTATATGGCTGAGTTTCTCAGGAAGAATCTGGGAAGCCAGGTTGAGCTGGAGCAGGCGCCGCCCCAGTGGCCAGCCATGATTGTGTGACAGGAAAACCGGTTTCAGTAAAATGAGGGAGGTAAGTGGAATGGCACTGGTTAAGATACACGGCATCACAAAGGAATACCCTGAGGGCACCACATGGATGGAGGTGGCCCGTGAGCACCAGAAGGAGTATGAATATGACATTCTGTTGGTACGGGTAAATGGAAAGCTCCAGGAGCTGCATAAACAGGTAAAGGACTGCGAGCTGTCCTTTGTCACGGCAAAGGATAAGCCGGGAATGTCCGCCTATCAGAGGAGTGCGTCCCTTATGATGCTGAAGGCATTCTACAGCGTGGCGGGAGCCGGCAATGTGGAAAAGCTGATGATTGATTTTTCCATCGGCCGGGGATTCTTTGTGGAGGCCAGGGGTAATTTTGTCCTGAACCAGGAATTCCTGGACGCGGTAAAGGCTAAGATGAGGGAGTATGTGGAGCGGAAGATTCCCATTATGAAGCGCAGCGTATCCACGGACGATGCCATCGAGCTCTTTGAGAAGCTGGGGATGTATGACAAGGCCAGGCTGTTCCGGTACCGCATGGTGTCCAGGGTCAACATTTACAGCATTGACGGCTTTGAGGACTATTATTACGGGTATATGGTGCAGAATACAGGCTACATCAAGCATTTTGACCTGATTCCCTACCACTACGGGTTTGTGATGGTGATGCCTGACAGGAAAACGCCGGACGTCCTCCACCGGTTTACGCCCAGCGATAAGCTGTTCGCCACCCTGTCTGAATCCACGGAGTGGGGAAGGCGGATGGATCTGGAGACAGTGGGCGCCCTGAATGACAGGATTGCAAAGGGGGATATGTCCCACCTGATTTTGATACAGGAAGCCCTTCAGGAAAAGAAGATTGCTGAGATAGCGGCTCAGATAGCAGCCAGGAAGAACGCCCGCTTTGTCATGATCGCGGGTCCGTCCTCATCGGGCAAGACCACATTTTCCCATCGTCTGTCGGTCCAGCTGGAGGCCATCGGTTTAAAGCCCCATCCCATTGCAGTGGACAATTATTTTGTAAACCGTGTGGACAGCCCCAGGGATGAACACGGCAATTACAATTATGAGATTCTGGAATGCCTGGATGTGGAGCTGTTTAACCGTGACATGACAGGCCTTTTGGAGGGAAAGCAGGTGGAGCTTCCCTATTATAACTTTAAAAAGGGAGTCAGGGAGTACAAGGGGAATTTTCTCCAGCTGGGAGAGGGGGATATCCTGGTCATAGAGGGGATCCACTGTCTGAACGACAGGCTTTCCTACACCCTTCCGGCAGACAGCAAATTTAAAATTTACATCAGCGCCCTGACCCAGCTCAACATCGACGAGCACAACCGCATTCCCACCACGGACGGGCGGCTTCTGAGAAGAATGGTGCGGGATGCCAGGACAAGAGGCTCCTCGGCCCGGGAGACCATCCGCATGTGGCCTTCTGTGCGCAGGGGTGAGGAGGAGAATATCTTCCCCTTCCAGGAGGAGGCGGACGCCATGTTCAATTCTGCCCTGGTCTATGAGCTGGCAGTGCTGAAGCAGTACGCCCAGCCCCTGCTCTTTGCCATTCCAAAGGACAGTGAGGAGTGGCTGGAGGCCAAACGGCTCCTTAAATTCCTGGACTACTTTATCGGCGTCAGCAGCGAGGATATTCCAAAAAATTCCATTCTCAGGGAGTTTATCGGCGGGAGCTGCCTGAACGTGTGATGTCCGCGGACAAGCACTGAGATAAGACAGACCGTTTCCTTACAATCACGGTACAGGAGACGGTCTTTTTTTGCGCCTGTTTTGTGCTTATTTTAGTTTTAAGTCTGTGAGGGAAAGATTTTAAAAGAAAAAGGAATGAGAGTGAATGTACAAAACACCTGTCCCAACGATATAATAAGGGCATTAAAGACGAGGAAACATAAATCCGGCGGCCCGGCCGCGGGGAATAAGAATTCAGGAGGGGAAGTAATGAAGAAGGTACTGGCATTACTGGTAAGCTGCACATTGGCCTTATCCCTGGCAGGATGCAGCAGCCAGACGGACAGCGGTCAGACAGCAGAGGGCAGCGGTAAGAAAGTCCGCATCATGATTGGCTATGAAAACAATCCGGGGGAACCCATTGACCTGGCCTGCCATGAATGGAAGAGACTGGTGGAGGAGAAAAGCGGAGGCACCATGAGAGTGGACCTGTATCCTTCCAGCCAGCTGGGAAGCAAGGACAATATCATCGACCAGGCTGTGAACGGGGACTGCGTGGTCACCCTGGCCAACGGCCCTTTTTTCCAGGACAGGGGAATCCAGGACTTTGGCGTTCTCTTTGCCCCGTATCTGTTTGAGGGATGGGAGGACCTGGAAAAGGTGGTGGACAGCGATTGGTTTGAGGGCAAGGCAGAGGAGCTGGAACAGAATGTGGGACTGAAGATACTGACCACATGGAGATACGGAATCCGCCACACCATCACTAAAAAGCCGGTGAATGGGGTCAGCGACTTAAAGGGCAAAAAAATCCGTGTTCCCAACCAGACCATACTGATTAAAGTGTTTGAGTCCCTGGGAGCAACGCCCACACCGATGGCTATGAGCGATATCTACACGGCCCTGCAGCAGGGAACCATAGACGGGGCAGAGAACCCTCTCCCGGTTATCTTAAACGGCGCATACCAGGAGGTGGCCAAAAACCTGGTGCTGGATGCCCATACATATGATATGACCTGCTGGATTATGGGGGCGGATTACTTCCATACACTGACAGAGGAGCAGCAGAATATTCTGATGGAGTGCGGAGATCAGGCCGGCGTATTCAACAGCCAGCAGCTGGAAAAGGCGGATGAGGAAGCGCTGGAAGCTTTAAAGGATGCGGGTGTGACGGTAAGCGAACTGACGCCGGAAGATTTCAAGGCGGCAGGCCAGGCATTTTACGAGGATCCGCAGATTAAGGCCATGTGGTCCGAGGGACTTATTGAAGAGATGAAGACCATCATCGGCAGACAGGATTAAGGTACCGGGAAAGGGGTAAATATTTATGAAATCAGATAACAAGATTGGGAATCTGCTCCGCAACGCGGATGTGCTGGCAGCCTGCGGGGCCCTGGTGCTTCTGGTGGGAGTCACATTCTTCGGGGTCATCATGCGCTATTGCCTGGGAGATCCCTTTGTATGGCAGGAGGAAGTGCAGCTGGCCCTTATCATATGGGTGGTATTTCTGGGGGGCAGGTATGCATTTGTGTGCGGGAACCATGCGGCTATCGACGTGATTGTTGAGATGTTCCCGGAAAAGCTTCAGAAAATACTGAGCGTGCTGATTGCAGCTGCGGCAGTCATCATCCTCTGCTATGTGGGATATCAGGGAGTCCGGTATATCATGCAGATGGTGCGCTACGACCGTGTGACAAACATTCTTAAGATTCCCTACAGCCTTATCTACGCGCCGCTGCCCATAGGATGTCTTACCATGGCGGTACAGGTATGTCTGAATACATACAGGGATTTAACAGGAAAAGGGGAGGAAGTGTAAATAATGGAGACAAGTATTATTTTGATATCGACGGTGGTTCTTCTGGTGCTGCTGTTCCTGAAGGTTCCGGTGTTCATCTCCATTCTTTCCGGTTCCATGGCATATTTTTACCTGACAGGAGGTCCCTTTACAAAGATATTGGGCCAGAGAGTTCTGGCAGGCGTAGAGAGCATACCTCTGCTGGCGATTCCGTTTTTTATCTGTGCAGGCGTGTTTATGAATTATTCAGGCGTAACCAAGCGGGTTATGGGATTCTGTAATGTGATGACCGGGCGCATGACCGGCGGCCTGGCCCAGGTAAATGTGCTGTTGTCCACTCTGATGGGCGGTCTGTCGGGAAGCAATCTGGCTGACGCTGCCATGGAGGCAAAAATGCTGGTGCCTGAGATGGAGCGCCACGGCTATTCCAAGCAGTTCTCCACTGTGGTCACAGCCATGTCATCCATGATTACACCCCTGATACCTCCGGGGATTGCCATGATTCTTTACGGCTCCATTGCCAATATTTCCATCGGAAAGCTGTTTATAGCAGGCATCGGACCGGGCGTGCTTCTGTGCGTTGCCATGATGATACTGGTGCACTTTATCTCCAAAAAAAGAGGATATAAGCCCATGCGCACAGAGCGTCTGACCATGAAACAGGCTGCTCCTGAGATTGCCAGCGCCTTCCTTCCTCTGTGCCTTCCTGTCATCATCATCGGCGGTATCCGTTTGGGAATCTTTACCCCCACGGAGGCAGGGGCGGTGGCCATTGTCTATTCCCTGGTGCTGGGCATAGTATATAAGGAACTGAAGCTTAAGGACATCGGCACGGGTCTTAAGGAGACCGTGGCTACCACGGCATCCATCATGCTGATTGTTGGCGGCGCCTCTGCCTTTGCCTGGATTCTGACCAGGGAGCAGATTCCACAGCAGTTTACGGCGCTGGTGCTGGGAACCATCCACAATAAATACCTGTTCCTCTTTGTCATTATCCTGTTCCTCATTGTGGTGGGCATGTTCATTGAGGGAAATGCAGCCCTTATTGTTCTGGTTCCCCTTCTGGCTCCGGTGGCTGAGGCTTACGGCATCGACCCCATCCACTTTGCCATGGTATATATATTCACAATGGCCTGCGGCGGCGTGACGCCTCCCATGGGTGCCCTGATATTTGTCACCTGCGGCATCACCAGGTGTAAGATAAAGGCGTTTATCAAGGAATCCATTCCGTTCTATGTCATGCTGTTTATCTGTATGCTGCTGATGGCTTATGTTCCGTTGTTCTCCACCGGACTGGTGAACCTGTTCTATTAAAAGCAAGAGAATATGCAAAAGGAAGGCTGCCGGAGGGGTTATTCTCCGGCAGCCCTCCTTTTATCTTGTCTGTCTATTTGCGTGCTTTTCTGGTATAATAGGATTCAAAATAGGATTCAATTGAGACAGGGGCATTGACATATGAGAAAGAAAATCATTGCGGTATGCCTTGCAGTGATGCTTGCATGCCTTTTATGGCTGGTAAAGGACAGATGGTCCCTTCCGGCCGCACAGGAGACAGAGCATGAGGGACTGAGAGTGGGGTTATCCCAGGCGGAACCTCTGACGCCCTGGAAAACAGCTCAGATTAAGAGCTTTAAGGAGGCGGCCAGAAGAAGAGGGGCGCAGCTGATTTACCATGCGCCAGAGGAGGAGAGCCTGGAGTGGCAGATTGAGGATATATATGGTCTTCTGGATGCGGATATTGATTATCTTATCCTGATTCCCAGCGCCAGAAACGGCTATGACCAGGTACTTCTGGAGGCCAGGCAGAGGGGAGTGCCGGTGATACTGGCAGAACAGGATGTGGAGATGGAGCCGGAGTATGACCGGGAGGATTACATACTGGGCTATGTTGCCTCGGACTATTATGCGGAGGGAGAGCTGTGTGCGGACATCCTTGCCCGTCATTTCGGCATTGAGCCCTGCCATACCATGGTGATACAGGGGGAAAAGTCCTCGGCCATGGATTGGGAGCGGTACATGGGATTCATGCACGGCGTAAGGGAGCACTCCAACCTATATGTTTCCAAGCGTGTGGAGAGCAGCGGAAACCGGCTCACGGCCCAGAAGGTGACAGAGTCCGTGATTGCGGACCAGGATATTGATTTTAACGCGGTATTTGCCCAAAGCGACGAGGATGGGCTGGGGGTCCTCCAGGCCCTTAAGCTGGCGGGTATGGAACCGGGTGAGGATGTGGTTATTGTGTCCATAGGCGGCATACAGGATGTGTTTAAGGCCATCATTGCCCGGGAGTATCTGGCCACGGTAAAGAGCAGTCCGGAATACGGGGATGCGGTATTTGATATCATAAACAGGCACCAGAGGGGGGAAAACCCGGACCGGCAGACCATGGTGAAACATCGGGAATATACCATGGATAACGCGGAGGAGTTGTTTGAAGATGCATATTAAGGAAATCATGAAGGCGTATCTGAATAAGCGGACATGCTTTAAGGCCTGCCGGAACCTGGGTGCGCGCCTTATGCTAAAGGAAAAGATGATTCTTTCCTTTGCTGCCGCATCAACCGGCATTGTGGTGCTGACCGGCGCCCTCCACTATTATATGACCGCATCCAGAATCCTTGAGGAAGCGGAGGCCACCACCGTCCAGATGGTGGGCAATGCATGCCAGGATATCAATGAACTGTTTCTCCAGACCTTTCAGGTATGTTCCGCCATGAATGACAATATCAGCATGCAGAAGCTCATAAGACGTCAGTTTAGCTCCATAAAGGAGATGTATTCCCATGATTTGGAGGGAAGCATGGAGATGATGGTGCTTCCCTCCTATAACCGGGACATCTTTGGTGTATATGTGCTGGGGGATAATGGGGGGCGCTATAAGAGCAATTCCTCATCCTTTCTGGTGTCGGATCCCAGGGACACGGACTGGTACCGAATCATCCACGCCACGGGACAGGCCCAATGGTTTCCGCCCCATGAGAATTCCTATGTGGTCAGCACCCCCTATACCTCTTATGTATCCATGGGAATTCCTTTTATTGATAAGGCCACGGGCCGGACCAAGGGGGTGGTCCTGGCGGATATTGATTCCGATAAGCTGTCTGACATTGCGGCCAGGGCGGTCAGCGGCGCAGGGGACGTGTTTCTGATGGATGAACGGAACCGGATCATGAATCTGACAGCGGGAGAAGGACCATGGAAGGACAGGGATGGGGTTGAGAAGGCGCGCCGCATGGTAGAGGAAAATTTAAGTGAAATACCGGAATACGGCGTATCCCATGTGCTAAAGGACAAAGGACAGCTGGTGGTCTACCAGACCCTGAATCAGACGGACTGGAAAATCGTGGGCGTCATACCCAAGGCATCCATTACCCGGTCCGTGGAGTATATCAAGGTGCTCATGATTATGCTCCTGGCGCTGGCCGTGGTCATATCCATGATACTGTCCGAAATAGTGGCTGACTCCGTTACCAGGCCCTTATTTACTCTGGTAAAGGCAATGGAGCAGGTCTGCGCCGGCAATCTGGAAACATCGGTTGAAACAGAGCGCGGGGACGAAATAGGGGTGCTGTATGATTCCTTCAACCATATGACAGGAGAGATGAGAAACCTGATTGACACCATATACCGGGAACAGGAGAAGTTGCGGAGGGAGGAATTAAAAGCCCTGCAGGCCCAGATTAATCCCCATTTCCTGTACAATACCCTGGACTCCATCATCTGGTCGCTGAGAATGCGTCAGGTGGAGGAGAGCATAGAGATGCTGACAGCCCTGACAGACTTTTTCAAGATAAGTCTCAGCAAGGGACGGGATATCATCACCATAGAGGAAGAGGTAAAGCACATCAAAAGCTATCTGAGCATCCAGCACCGGCGTTACCAGGAGAAATTTGACTATGACATCCATGTGGATCCGTCCATTTTATCATGCAGGACGCCCAAACTCATATTACAGCCGGTGGTGGAGAATGCCATCTATCACGGAATCAAGCCCATGGAGGAGAAGGGATATATTTATATCCATATCTTTCCCCAGGAAGGCGATGTCATTCTGCAGGTGCAGGATACAGGCATGGGGATGGATGAGGACACATGCAGGCGCTTAAACAGGGAGCTGGATACCATATCCTCGGACCAGCAGGGCACCGGTTACGGGGTGCGCAATGTAAACGACAAGATAAAAATTGTATATGGCAGCAGGTATGGGGTGACCATAGAGTCCGCCATGGGTGAGGGGACCGTGGTGACCCTGCGGATAGGAAAAAAGGGGGAGGCATCCGATGAGAGCGATTATCTGTGATGACGATGAGATAATTTTAAAGGGGCTGTGCAGCGTCATTGACTGGGCATCCCTGGGCATAGAGCTGGTGGGAACAGCCGGAAACGGAAAGGAAGGCCTGGCGCTCTTAAAGGAACAGCGGCCGGAGCTTCTCATGACAGACATCCGTATGCCCCATGTGGATGGACTGCAGCTCATAGAGGAGGGAAAGAAGCTGAATCCGGGGCTTATGGCCATTGTGTTCAGCGGTTATGATGATTTTGAATATGCCAGAAGGGCCCTTAAGCTGGGGGTTCAGGATTATCTCACCAAACCCATTAACATGGATGAGCTGACCTATCTGGCTTCAGACTGCGTCAGGCGGTTCGACGAGGCCAGAAAGGACTCCTTTGAGGACAGGGAGGATTTGCTGCGCAAGCTTCTCATGTATGAGGTAAACGACAGCGGCCTGATAACGGAGATGGAGCATGACTACTGTATGGTCCTTATCTTTGAATCCGCTGACAGCGGCCGGCTCATGGCGGAAGCCGCCGGCCATATGAGGGAACAGGGGGCCTATGTGCTGGTGCAGAGGGAGGACCTCTGTGAGATTGCAGTCATTGCGCCCACCAGGATGACAGTGGAAATGCGCGCAAGCCTTTTTTTAAGCCATACCAGGCAGTTGTTCTCAGAACAGGGGATGAGCCTGACCTGCGCGCAGAGCAATGTGCAGTGGGGCATCCGGCTGCTGGACCAGTGTTACCAGGAGGCACATGAGGCCCTTAAATTAAAATACATCAGAGGCGACAACCAGAATCTGCGTTTCCAGGATATCAAGGGGGATGAAAAGGAGAGCGATCCGTCTCCCATACTGGATATCGACCTTATCACCCCGGTGAAAAGCGGCAATGTCCAGCTTCTCAAAAAGCGCATGGGAGAGCTGGAGAAGCTGCTTAAGCAGGCTGGGATGGATTCTTATATCTATATGCAGTTCATGGTCGGCAGCCTTTACAGCACGGTCCTTAAGGAGCTGGGAGATGCGGGAATATGCGCGGATCTGGTGTTTGAGAATCCGGTGGAAGAATATAAGAAGCTGATTGGATGCGAGACCATTGGAAAGGCCATCGGCGTGCTGGGGGAAAACCTGAAGCGTATCTGCGAGTATGTGGGCAGCCAGAAATCCGGCGTTTATTCCAGGCCGGTGGTGAAGGCACTTGCCTATATGGAGGAAAATTACAGCAGCCCTGACCTGTCCATGGAGGACACGGCTGTTGCCGCGGGACTCAGCAGTGCCAGGTTCAGCACATCCTTTAAGAGTGAGACCGGGGTGACCTTTACCGATTATCTTCTGAAGCTGCGCATGGAAAAGGCGAAGGATCTGATGCGCGATCCCAACCGTAAGATTTACGAGATTGCCATGATGACCGGTTACAGCAACATTCCTTATTTCAGTACTGCCTTTAAGAAATACACAGGCTGTCCGCCGTCGGAATACAGGGAAAAGCAGCATGGTTTGCAGGGAAAGGTGTAGGGAAAAGCAACATGGTTTCTCTGGACAAACCCATGATTCTGTGATAGACTAATACACGTTGTGAGTAGGACAGGTGGCCGCTGCCGCGATACCGCAAGGCCGCGGGAGAGGAAAGTCCGGGCTTCACAGGGCAGGGTGCCAGATAACGTCTGGCGGAGGCGACTCCAGGGACAGTGCAACAGAAATGTACCGCCTTTTTGGCTGCGGCCTTAAAGGTAAGGGTGGAAGGGCAGTGTAAGAGACTACCGCCCGTCTGGTAACAGGCGGGGCACATGTAAACCCCACTCGAAGCAAGACCGAACAGGAAGCATATGGCTGCCCGTCAGCTTCCGGGTAGGTTGCTTGAGGCTGCCGGCGACGGCAGTCCTAGATAGATGGCCATTCAACGACATAACCCGGCTTATCGTCCTGCTCACATACATTTTTTGATATGATATAAGGAAAGAGAAGATTATGGGATGAATCCTGTAATCTTTTTTGCGTTTCGGGTGCCCATGGGCCGGACTGTACCGGAAAGCGGCGTAGGCAGTTTCCGGGAGAAATAGTATTCGGAAAAACACTTAAATTGATAGTTAATTGACAAACAATATTGATAATTTTCTGATTATATTGACATTCCTCTCAGCAGGCTTTATGATTAAGGTGAAACATATTAAGAATGATTTTTGAAAAGGGGGTATTTACATGGCACAGACGGATCCTTTGCTGTTACTGGATAATGGTACGCTGGCCTATATCATCGGTAATGGGGATTACCGTTTTACGAACATCAAATTTGAGGAAGCCAGGGCAATCATCGACATGAAAGGAGAAGCAGATGTGGTGCGGGTGTACGCCAATCCTGATTTGGAGCACAGCATGTATGAATATCTGGGAATCCAACAGGGCAATTTTCAGTACGCGCCGGTAAGGTCCATGAAGATTGGGCAGGATGCCATCGCCTTTAAGCTCTACATAACCCCTACGGGAACACAGCCCATCGTGCTGGGAGACGACGGACAGCAGGCCAAAAAAATCAAGAATATGTACATATACTGCCAGCATGTGGTGCGCCTCAAATAGAGGATGGGCAGTCTGGACCACAGCGGCAGGGCCGCTGCGCAGGAGGAGACGAATCCTGATTGCGCGGCGGCTTTTTTTGATCTCTGACCATCAGAACGTGATAAAAAATACAAAAACATTCAGAAAATAATCATAAGTTTTTAAGAAATGGACGGTATAATAGACACAGCTTAAACAGAGAACAGGCAGGGAAAGGGGGCGAAAGAGATGAAACAGAAAAAGATGAACTGGAAGGAGATGTCCATTGGGCTCTGCCTGGTGGCTTTGCTGGCCTGGTTCACATTCCATGTGCTTTTGGGCAGCCATTCCGCCCAGACCCTGGGCAGTACCTTTATGAGGGCGGATATCAGGTTTGTAGCCATAGGGTTTGCCTGCATGTTTCTGTTCGTCAACTGCGAGGCGGCCAATATCAGGCTTTTGATGGGGACCTTTGGCAAAAAGGTACCCTACTGGCGCTCTCTTTCCTATGCGTTCACGGATTTTTATTTCAGCGCCATCACTCCTTCCGCCACGGGAGGGCAGCCCATGCAGCTTTATTATATGGTCAGGGACGGCTTTGGGGCAGCCCACAGTTCATTTTCCCTTCTGGCCACAGCCGCGGTGTATCAGATGACGGTGCTGGTTTACGGGTGCGTTATGGTGGGCGCCAATCTGTCCTTTGTCATGGGGCAGGGCAGAATCATACGGCTGCTCCTGGTATTCGGAGTACTGGTAAATGGATTCTGTTCCGGCCTTATCCTGTTAATCATCTTCCATGGTCTTTTGGCGGAGAAAATAATGCTGTGCATTGCAGGCGGACTGAGCAGGGCCGGAATCATAAAAAACAGGAAACGCGCCATCCGGAAGGTGGAGGGACTGATTAATGAGTACAGCAGGGGAGGAGCCTATCTGAGGCAGTATCCCCTGGCGGCGGTGAGAATCTTCATCCATAGTGCTGTTCAGCTGACTGCTCTCTATCTGGTTCCTTACTGGGCCTGCCGTGCCCTGGGCATATCCGCATCGGCAAAAGATTTCCTGGCCCTTCAGGCCATTTTGAGTCTGGCAGTCACCGCAGTACCCCTTCCCGGTTCCGTGGGAGCCTCAGAGGGAAGCTTTCTCGTGCTGTACCGCACCCTTTTAGGGGCAGGCCAGAGCTTTTCCGTGATGCTTTTAAGCAGGGGAATCAGCTTTTACGCAATGCTTTGCATAAGCGGGCTGGCAACCGCCTTCCTGCAGTTTGCGAGAAGGGGAAAACCCGCCTCCCCGGTGTGAACGTGAGGACAATAGAGGTATAGAGCAAAAAAGGGGATTGCCTAATCAGGCAGTCCCCTTGTGCTGTTTCAGTTTACTTTACTTCATCCAGCTTAAATCCAAAGTATTTCACAGAGTTATTGTAGCAGATACCCTTTACGATTTCCTCCAGTGCCTTCATATCGGCCGGATACTCGCCGTTCTCTACCCAGCCGCCAATCAGATTGCAGAGGATGCGGCGGAAGTACTCATGTCTGGTGTAGGACAGAAAGCTTCTGGAGTCTGTCAGCATGCCGATGAAGTTGCCCAGGCATCCTAAGTTGGCCAGGGATGTCATCTGCTCAGTCATGCCGGTCTTGTGGTCGTTGAACCACCATGCGGAGCCCTGCTGGATCTTACCGGGGAACTTCTCCTGGAAACAGCCGATGATGGTTCCGATGGAAGCATTATCATTTGGATTCAGGGAGTACAGGATGGTCTTTGGAATCTCGTTATTGGTGCTCAGGGCATTTAAAAAGTCAGCCATCTGCGCGCTTGGAGCATAGTTATTGATGCAGTCAAATCCGGTATCGGCACCCAGCTTCTCGAACATGTAGCCGTTGTTGTCCCTCTTGCAGCCGTAGTGAATCTGCATAATCCATCCCATGGCATTATACTCCCGGGCCACAAACAGCATGAAGGCTGTCTTGAACTTCAGCTCCTCTTCCTTGGATACCGCCTCGCCCTTTAAGCCCTTGGCAAGTATGGCATCTACCTCGGAGTCAGCAGCAGGCGCATACATTACATACTCCAGGGCATGGTCGGATACACAGCATCCCATGGATGCGAAGAATGCCATACGCTTTTTGAGCGCTTCCTTTAAGGATGCAAAATCCGTAATCTGTACACCGCTGACCTGGGAAAGCTGAGCCATATAAGCGCCGAAGGTTGGCTTTTCAACGTTCATGGCCTTGTCCGGTCTCCATGCCGGAAGTACCTGTACATCAAAGGTGTCGTCCTCTGCAATCTTCTTATGCCATTCCAGGGAGTCTACCGGGTCGTCGGTGGTGCAGATCAGTGTCACGCCTGACTGTTTAATCAGGTTGCGGACCGTCATGGAGTCCTCCTGGAGCCTCATATTACACAGGTTCCATACCTCCTCGGCGGTATCGCCGTTTAAATAGCCCTGGTATCCGAAGTACTTCCTCAGCTCCAGGTGGCTCCAGTGGTACAGCGGGTTGCCGATGAGCTTTGGCATGGTCTCTGCCCAGGCCTGGAACTTCTCCCTGTCCGTGCTGTCGCCGGTCACATACTTCTCGTCCACGCCGTTGGAACGCATCTGGCGCCACTTGTAATGGTCGCCGCCCAGCCATACCTGTGTGATGGTGTCAAACTTGCGGTCCTCATAGATTTCCTGAGGATTGATGTGGCAGTGATAGTCAAGTATCGGCATATTCTCTGCAAAATCATGATACAGCGTCTTGGCCATATCAGTTGATAATAAGAAATCCTTGTCCATAAATTGTTTCATGTGTGATATTCCTCCTTAAGAATTAAAAATTTGTGGTTTTCCTTTTTATTAAATCAGAAGCGATTGTGGTCCTGCTGGGCACATTCACGCCGCTGAAAACCCCCATTAGAGTGTTGATCGTGGTGGTGCAGAGCGCTTCCACCTTACTGTCAATGGATGTAATCTCCGGGTCCGTACACCGGGCCAGCAGGGAATTGTTATAGCCGATGATGCTCAGATCGCGGGGAATGGAGATATCCGCTATATGGGCATACTTCACAGCTCCCACGGCCAGTGAGTCGTCGGAGGTGATGACAGCGTCAAATTCCAATCCTTCCCTGTGAAGGGACAGCAGCAGCTCCCTGGCAGCCTCTATGTCCTTGGGACACTGGCGGATGAGTTCGTCGGATGGCGTGATGCCCTTTGCCTTGAGGGCGTCTTTGTATCCTTCCAGCTTATTGACCCCGCTGTAGGAATAGCTGGTGTATACATACAGGATGCGCCTGCGTCCGGAGGAGAGCAGCTGGCTGGCGGCGCCGTACACCGCCGCGTGATCGTCGCAGACAGTGCTGTATATATTCTCGCCTTCCAGGAAGCCGTTGACCAGCATGATGGGAAGGTCGGAAGCAGCCTCGATGATATAGGCATTATCCTTGGCACGCATCTCCACGAACTTGGAACCGGCCAGTATGATGGCATCCACCCGTTTGGAACGAAGCAAATCAAAATACTTCTGTTTGGCGTCCAGGTCATAGCCGGTGCAGCAGAGAATGGCGTCATAGCCGTGGGCGCGCAGTCCCCGCTCCAGATAGTAGATGGCGCCTGCCAGATACGGATCGGACGAATCGGAACACATGATTCCGATGGTTTTCATGGTATTTAACCCCAGGCCTCTGGCGAACACATTAGGAGTATAACCCAACTCGTCCATAACTTTCAAGACCTTTTCTCTGGTCTTTTCACTGACATTGGGATTTCCGTTAAGTACCCTGGATACGGTGGCGATGGACACCCCCGCATGTTCAGAAACATCATATATATTCATAAACTAACCTCACATTCTGTAAGCGCTTACAAGCTAAGTATATTATACATATTCCCAGTAAGTAATGCAATACTTTTCTATTTTTTTATTGACTTCTGACCTGATAATGAGTAGAATAATTGTAAGCACTTACAAAAATAAGTCATGAAACAGCAAACAAGGAACAGGCACACAAAATCAAAGAAAACAAGATGATAGGAGAATGAATGGCCATGCAGGATATTGTAAAAATTCATGAAAATGACAATGTGGCGGTTGCGCTGCGTCCCCTTGCAAAGGGTGAGACCCTGGATGTGGCAGGCGTAAAGGTCAGCCTTTTAGAGGACATACCCCAGGGACACAAGTTTGCCTTAAGGTTCATAAAAGCCGCAGAGGAAGTGGTGAAATACGGCTTCAGGATTGGATATGCAAAGGAGGACATAGAGGCGGGGGCGTGGGTCCATGTGCACAATGTGAGGACTGCCCTGGGCGATGTGCTTACCTATGACTATGTTCCCCAGGAAAACGATGTGGCCCCTACAGAGCATGTGTATTTTGAGGGATACCGCAGGCCGGACGGCAAGGCGGGAATCCGCAACGAGATATGGATTATCCCCACGGTAGGCTGTGTCAACTCCATTGCCAAGGCCCTTGAGAACCAGGCAAAGTCACTGGCTGTTGGAAATGTGGAGGACGTGATTGCATTTCCCCACCCTTACGGATGTTCCCAGATGGGTGATGACCAGGAGAATACCAGAAAGGTGCTGGCAGATATGATCCGCCACCCCAATGCGGGAGGTGTTCTGGTGCTGGGACTGGGGTGTGAGAACAGCAACATTCCCGTGCTCATGGACTATATCGGAGCGTACGACGAGGATCGCGTGAAGTTCCTTCAGTGCCAGGATGTGGAGGATGAGATGGAGACTGCCATGGGGCTTCTTAAGGAGCTGGCAGCTTACGCAGGCGCATTTTCCAGGGAGAAGATAGATGCCGCCGAGCTGGTCATCGGCATGAAGTGCGGCGGATCTGACGGACTGTCCGGCATCACGGCCAATCCGGTGGTGGGCGCGTTTTCCGATCTGCTGGTGAGCAAGGGCGGAACCACCATCCTTACGGAAGTGCCTGAAATGTTCGGGGCAGAGACACTTCTCATGAACCGCTGCGCCTCTCCGGAGCTGTTTGACAAGACCGTGGACCTGATCAATCATTTCAAGAACTATTTTACCAGCCACAACCAGACCATCTACGAGAACCCGTCCCCAGGCAATAAAAAGGGCGGCATTTCCACCCTGGAGGACAAGTCCTTAGGGTGTACCCAGAAATCGGGAAGCGCTCTTGTAAGGGGTGTGCTGGAATACGGCGAACCGGTGAAGGTGAAGGGTCTGAACCTGTTAAGCGCTCCCGGCAATGACCTGGTGGCCTCCACGGCCCTGGCTGTATCCGGCGCCCATATGGTGCTCTTTACAACGGGAAGAGGAACCCCGTTTGCCTCCCCGGTCCCAACGGTCAAGATATCCAGCAACTCCAGGCTGGCAGGCCATAAGGACAACTGGATAGACTTTAACGCAGGCCGCATGGTGGAGGACATGACAAAGGAAGAACTGGCAAAGGAGCTGCTGAATTACGTCCTGGCTGTTGCATCCGGCAGGAAGGTCAAGTCAGAGGAAGCAGGATTCCATGATATGGCTATCTTTAAACAGGGAGTGACCCTGTAGAAAAAACGGTTTTTATGGCAGTATTATTTATGGCAGTATTAATTGTAATTTCTTCTTGCATCTCCTGGCGGACTGAGGTATACTGAATAACAGATATCGTATATACGGATAAAAGATGTATATACGAATAATTGAGCGGGAGGTGTCCATGAAACTAAACAGAACCACGCTGCGCACCGTAGAAATATTAAAGCTGGTGTCAAAAAAAACGGACGGCATTACCCTGGATGAGATATGTGCAAAGCTGGACATGCCTAAGACCAGCGCTTACGATATCGTGACCACACTGGTGCAGACCGGTATGATTCATGTGGCAAGGGAACAGAAGCAGAGATATACCATCGGCCTGACAGCCTACCGGATTGGAATTAACTATACAAATAATCTGGACTTTATAAGCACCATTGACCCGGTGCTCAAGGCCTTTTCCAGGGAGGTGGGGAAAACCGTGTTCTTCGGGATACGCTCAGATGATTCCATTGTGTATATCTGCAAGTTTGAACCAGAGAATCCCATCATCACCACGGCCACTGTGGGAACAAAAAATCCCATTTACTGCACATCCCTCGGCAAGGCAATCATGGCCTACACGGAGGATGAGGACCGGGACGGCGTATTATCACGTATCAGCTTTAAGAAGCACACGGATAGAACCATCTGCACCAGGGAAGAATTTGAGAGGGAACTTAAATCGGTGCGTGAAAAGGGATATGCCTTTGACGCCAGGGAGCTGGAAGAGCACATGGAATGCGTAGGAGCTCCCGTATTTGGGCAGGATGGTAATGTGATGGGAGCCATCAGCGTCTCCAGCCTGTATAAACCCACCGAGGATTATGACGCCCTGGGACGCCTGGTAAGCGATAAGGGAGCCCAGCTGTCACGGCTGTTGGGTTACATCGGGTATGCATAGGAAAATAAACTTATATTTTTACCTGTTTTGCTGTTGACAAATCATGTGACAGCGATTAGAATTTAGGTATACAAATCGTAATTGTGAAAGGGATTCGCATATGCGAATTTAAAGAGAAGGAGAATGAAGATGAAGAAAGAACAAGTTTTAGCAAGAATGAAAGAAGACTGTCTGGTTGCTGTTGTTCGCGCAAAGAACTATGAGCAGGGTGAGAAGGTAGTTGACGCCATTATTGCAGGCGGCATCAATTTCATCGAGCTTACCATGACCATGGATGACGGAGATCCGGTTGGCTTCATCAAACTGATGGCTGAGAAGTATAAAGGCAATGACAAGATTGTAATTGGCGCGGGTACCGTACTGGATCCTGAGACCGCAAGGGCCTGCATCCTGGCCGGAGCTAACTACATCGTAAGCCCGGGCCTGAACGTGGACACCATCCGTCTGTGCAACCGTTACAGAGTGCCCATGCTGCCAGGCGTTATGACTCCATCCGAGGCCATTACCGCTATGGAAGCCGGCTGTGATATCATTAAGATTTTCCCAGGCAACATCGTGGGACCAGCAGCCATCAGCTCCTTCAAGGGCCCCCTTCCACAGGGCGAGTTCATGCCGTCCGGCGGCGTAGACGTGGATAATGTTGACAAGTGGATCAAGGCCGGCGCTTACGCAGTGGGAACAGGAAGCAGCCTGACAAAGGGCGCCAAGACAGGCGACTTCGCAGCCGTTACAGCTAAGGCTCAGGAGTTCGTGGCAGCTGTTGCAGCGGCAAGGGCATAGATGATACCTTACAGTAAGCATCATTCCAAATATAATTAAAAAGAGATTATAAGAAGAGATTAAAGGAGAATCATACAATGGCAAAGATTGTTACCATGGGCGAAATCATGTTAAGATTATCTACCCCAAACAATGAGAAGTTCATCCAGGCAGACGAGTTTGACATCAATTACGGCGGCGGCGAGGCAAATGTGGCAGTTTCCCTTGCAAACTACGGCCATGAAGCTGAATTCATTACTGCAGTTCCGGCTAATCCCATTGGCGAGTGCGCAGTGGCTGCACTGAGAAAGTATAATGTAGGTACAAAGCACATTGCCAGAAGCGGCGAGAGACTGGGCATCTACTTCCTGGAGACAGGCTCTGCCATGAGAGCTTCCAACGTGGTCTATGACCGTGCCCACAGCTCCATCTCCACTGCAACTGCGGATCAGTTCAACTTTGACGAGATTTTTGCAGATGCTGACTGGTTCCACTTTACCGGAATCACACCAGCTGTCAGCGATGCGGCCATCGAGCTCACCGAGGCAGCGTTAAAGGCAGCCAAGGCACACAACGTTACAGTGTCCGTTGACTTAAACTTCCGTAAGAAACTGTGGTCCTCTGAGAAGGCTCAGAAGGTCATGACCAACCTGATGCAGTACGTTGATGTCTGCATCGGCAATGAAGAAGATGCAGAGAAGGTTCTGGGCTTTAAGCCGGGCAACACCGATGTTACCTCCGGCGAGCTGGAACTGGCAGGATACGTTGACATCTTCAACCAGATGGCTGATAAGTTCGGCTTCAAGTATATCATCAGCTCCCTGCGCGAGAGCCACAGCGCTTCCGATAACGGCTGGTCTGCCTGCATCATGGATGGAAAGACACGTGAGTTCTACCACTCCAGAAAGTACCACATCACACCTATCGTTGACCGTGTAGGCGGCGGCGATTCCTTTGCAGCAGGCCTGATCTGCGGTCTGGTGGATGGCAAGGATATGAAGGCGGCCCTGGAGTATGCAGTAGCTGCATCCGCATTAAAGCACACCATTCCAGGCGACTTCAACCTGGTAACCAGGGCTGATGTTGAGAATCTGGCCGGCGGCGACGGTTCAGGCCGTGTTCAGAGATAAATCAGGATATTGACAATCAGACAATCAGAGACGGCTAATCCTTTCAGAGGTATTAGCCGTTTCTTATATGGTTTCTTATATGTTTTTATTTGAAAAGGAGATATGATATGGTAGAAACAAACGGCAGGAATTTTGACCTTCTTACATTAGGACAGGTGCTTCTTCGGCTGTCGCCCCCGGATAACGAGCGTCTGTCCAGAGGCGATACCTTTGTCAAGCAGGTGGGAGGCGCAGAGCTGAATGTGGCAGTGGGCGCGGCTCTTCTGGGTCTTCACACAGGCGTTATATCCAAGCTTCCGGCCCATGATATAGGAAGCTTCATGAAAGGCAAGATTCGTTCCTTCGGGGTCAGCGATGATTTCTTTATGTATGACCAGTCCCCCGCAGCCAGGGTCGGCATTTACTATTATGAGAACGGCGCTTATCCCAGAAAGCCGAAAGTGATTTACGACCGCAACCACAGCTCTTTTTTCTCCCTGGATATTGACGAGATACCGGAGGAGGTGTACACGGCTTCCAAATGTTTCCACACCACAGGCATCACCCTGGCCCTGAACGAGGACATCCGCGAGACCACCATAGAGATGATTAAGCGGTTCAAAGCAGCAGGTACCCTGGTATCCTTTGATGTTAACTTCAGGGGAAATCTGTGGACAGGGGACCAGGCCAGGGAGTGTATCCTGAGAATCCTTCCCTATGTGGACATTTTCTTCTGTTCCGAGGACACTGCCAGGCTCACCTTTTTAAAGACAGGCACTGCCAGGGAGATGATGAAGAGCTTTACCGAGGAATTCCCTATCTCCATTGTGGCCTCCACCCAGAGAATCGTCCACAGCCCCAAGCGGCATACCTTTGGCTCTGTGATATACGATGCAGCCAGGGATGAGTACTATGAGGAGGAGCCGTACCGGGATATTGAGGTGGTGGACCGGATCGGCAGCGGCGACGCCTATATATCCGGGGCGCTTTACGGGCTGCTCAGTACAGACGGTGACTGTGCCAGGGCCGTTGCCTTCGGCAATGCCACGGCTGCTGTCAAGAACACCATTCCCGGAGACCTGCCGTCTTCCAACCTGGAAGAAATCGAGACCATCATCCATGCCCACAATCAGGCAGGACCTCAGAGCGAGATGGCCCGGTAAAGGCAGACCGTATTTGTGTAAACATTTTGTAACATTTGTCGTAAGGTTCATTCTAAATTCAGAATTCTTAAGAAATACTTTATTGGATATGGACAGTAAATGATATATACTTCTCATACAGACATAACAAGTGCCTCCGGCAGGCCCACGGCTTCCCGGGAGGCAGATGAAAAGGAGAAGATTATATTGAGAAAATATCATTTATATGCAGTAGGAATCTGTGCAGCCATTGCCCTGGGAGCAGCAGGGTGCTCAGCCGGTGCCAACGCCGAGACAATGTCCGGCAGCTCCGTGACAGCAGAAGAGAATACAGAAGAGACCACCGTGAGTGACACCACCGTAGTGGAGTCGGTGACCGGAGCCATTGAGAGCATGGAAGAGAGCCAGCCCGAGGTTCCCAAGTCCGTCCGGATTTACGGGCCTGTGACAAAGATGGAGGACGGCAGGCTTTCCATTGACAATCAGTCGGGCATGAGCACCAGCGGTGAAATCATCCTGAATGTGGCTGACGATATGACTTATATCCTGGACGCCATGACAGGTCTCCCGGTAGCTCTGGAGGATGTGAAAGACGGGGATACCATTTATGCCTACATAGGGCCGGCCATGACCATGAGCCTTCCGCCTATGACCAATGCGGTCATGATTTTCACCAACCTTCCGGCAGACGCCAAGGCGCCTGATTATGTGGAGGTCAAGTCCATGGTTACGGATGCAGGCACATCCAAATCCGTGCTGACAGCTGCGGACGGAACCGAGTTCACACTGGCAGAGGACTGCAACATCTTCCCGTATCTCACCAGAAACATCGTGACTCTGGATGACCTGACACAGGGAAAGAAATGTGTGGTCTGGTCAGATGATGAGAACACAGCTTCCAAGATTATGTTATTTGCAGAATAATCGGAATCCTGACAAGGGATTTTGCAGGACAGGAGAAGGGCTGATATCCGGCATGAACTAAGCCGGATATCAGCCCTTTTTGGGTGCGCCCATCAACTTTATTTCCGGCAGGTCAGGAATCTTATGCCTCCGGTGCATCTTCCTTATATATGTAATATTGGTTTTTACCTCTTCGTTTGGCGTGGTACATGGCTGCGTCAGCCTTTTCATAGAGGGAGGAAAAATCCCTTCCATGATCAGGATAAAAGCTGACCCCGATGCTGAAGGTAACCGCGCTGTCTGACTCCGGTGCAGCATCTGCCTTCCCGTCCGTCTCTGCGCACCGGGACAGGGAATAGAGAATGGTTTCAAGCTTGGGCACCACATCCCCGCGGACATGTATGTGAGGCATGAATGCAATGAATTCATCACCTCCAATCCGCGCTGTGATATCATTTCTGCGGAAGGCCAAACGGAGGGCCGCGGCCAGGTCCACCAGGACCTTGTCACCGAAAAGATGGCCGTTTGTATCATTGATGGACTTGAAATTATCTATGTCAATCAGAATCAGCGCTCCCATCTCTTCCTCGGTCCTTGTGTAGGCTTCGATCCGCCGGATGCATTCCCTGCGGTTTAGAAGGCTGGTAAGGGGATCCAGCAGGGCGTCCTTTTTTGCCCGGAGTATCTCCTCCTTCTGCTCATTGATATCCGAGATGATGCCAACGATTTTGAGGAGCCGGCCCCTTAAATCCCGGATGGCCGTGGCATTCACGCTGACCCAGAGATAACGGCCGTTCCTGTGCTTTAAACGGTATTCGCACTGCATCTGGTTCTGGCCTGCCAGGATGGACTGAAAACAGCGTCGAAGAAGTATCTTGTCCTTCTCATGGATGATGTCAGTGGCAAACATAGAGTCAGGGAATCCCTTGACTGGAATCTGGTAACCGAACTTCTTCTCAAAGGTGGGAGAATAGTAGATATCCCGGGTAAGACAGTCCAATTCAAATATGATATCCTGGGTCTGGGATAATATGATGTCGTAGATCTGGCTTTCTATGGCAAGCCGTTCCTGTCTGTCCCTGGCATCTGTCACATCATGGAAGATACAGTGGAGGCAGGGAATTTCCTGTTCCGCGTTAAGGAGCTCCCCGCATACATGAATCCACCGCAGCTGTCCTTCACTGGTCACAATGTGCAGCTCAGACATGAATACACGGCTGCGGGACAGCTGGTACCGTATTTTTTCCAGGAAAATCGGGCGGTCTTCCGCGCATATCCGGTCCAGAAAGGAGATGGGAGTACCTGACTTAAGACTGCCTGCGTTCATGCCCAGCAGCCGGAACAGACTGTTGTCTGCCTGCGTCAGGGTCAGGGATTTATCATATCTGCATTCAAAGATACCCCCTGTAACGGCTTCCCGGCGCAATGTTTTCTTGGTTTCAACCATATGAATAACCCCCCCTGTATGAAAGACGTCCATAAAAGGCAGAGAAAAAGTGAATTACAATATTTCAACACTCTTTTTGATTACTTAATACCTATTACCGAACGGCTGTACTTCCTCCCTATTAGCTGTAAATAAAAGGAGTTTTTAGTATTGCATTACAAAGTATAAAATGACCAGTTTATTATAATATACTAATACAAAGATTACAATAGTCAAGTAAATAATAAGCAGAGGAAGTTGTATATACAATATGGAACTGGACTATAAGGCAATAGGAAAACGAATCAAGATACAGAGAATACAAAGAGAAATGACTCAGGAAAAACTGGCGGAGCTTACGGGATTATCCAATCCCCATATTTCCAATGTGGAAACAGGAAGTACCCAGGTGAGCCTTAAATCCCTGATTGCCATAGCCAATGCCCTGGAGATTACTCCGGATGTGCTGCTTTGTGATAACATACGATATGGAAAGCACATTTTTAAAAATGCGGTTATGGAGGCTGTGGATGACTGCGACGAGGTGGAGATTCGGATTATGGCTGATATGGTCCAGGCGCTGAAGCGGTCCATACGGTACCGGAAAAAGTATTTTAAGGAGCAGGAATAAAAGAAAACAGAAGAGGACCCGGAAACCGCTGTCCTGCGGTTTGGGGTCCTCTTTCAGTCTGCTTTTTAATTTAATTGCCGCATTCAATGCTGATTTCATTGAATTTTTCCAGAATGTCGTCAATGCAGAGCGCCTGCTTTTCCCCCGCCTCTTTGTCTACCACGGCGCGGCCCTGGTGCATCATCAGGAGACGGTCCCCATATTCTACCGCATAGCGCAGATTGTGGGTAACCATGATAGTGGTCAGATTTTTTTCCTTTACAATCTTTCCGGTCAGCTCCATGATGGTCTCGGCAGTCTTGGGGTCCAGGGCAGCTGTGTGTTCATCTAAAATCAGGAATTCAATGGGAGTCATGGTGGACATGAGAAGGGCCATGGCCTGGCGCTGGCCGCCGGAAAGGACTCCCACCTTCACATCCATCTTATCCTCCAGTCCCAGCCCCAGGGAGCGGAGGGATTCGCGGTAATACTCCAGTCTCAGCCGGTTGGTTCCCGGCCTGAGGTTAAAGGCCTTTCCCTTATTGTCTGCCAGGGACATGTTTTCCAGTATGGTCATGGTCGGACAGGTGCCCATGGCCGGATTCTGATAAACCCGCCCAATGCGGCGCTGGCGCTTGTATTCAGGAATCCGGGTGATGTCCTTTCCGCTGATTATGATTCGTCCCTCATCCAGAGGAATGCTGCCGCAGATGATGTTTAAGAGGGAGGTTTTGCCGGAGCCGTTGCTTCCCACCACGGACACAAACTGATGGTCCTTTATGGTCAGGCTGAAGTCCTCGAACAGGCACATTTCATTGACTGTACCGGCATTGTAGTATTTATTGATGTGCTTCAGTTCAAGCATGGCTTTTCACCTTCTTTCCCCTGGAGGAGCTTGCCACCAGGATAATAAGGAACAAAATGGATGTAATCAGCTTTAAGTCAGAGGCTGTCACCGGGAAGGAGACAGTAATGTTTCCAAAGGTAAGCGTCAAGTCCCCCAGAAGCAGGGCCAGGGATACACAGGCCTTGTAGATGATGGAGCCGATGATAACAGCCGTGGTGGACTTGACGAAGCCGAACCGTTTGAACAGCTGGGTGCCTATGATGACATTGGCCAGACCGATGACAATGGTTCCCGTGCCGGTGGAAATCTCAAAGAATCCCTTCTGCTGACAGTACACGCTGCCGGCCAGGGCTGCAAATCCGTTGGCAATGGCCAGGCCGATGATTTTCACCATGCCCTTATCCTTGGCCAGGGAGGTCACCAGCACATCATTGTCACCCACGGCCCTGAGAAGATAGCCGGAACGGGTTTTCAGGTAAGCGTCCAGGAGCAGCTTGCAGATAAGGACGATAACCAGAAGGATGATGGTTACTGTATAGGGCCTTAAGGCCTGGGGAATGGTGCGTTCCAGCCATGGGTTGCTGAAAATCGTGTCCTTGCTGAAGATAGGCAGGTTGGACTTTCCTGCAACCCTTAAGTTGATGGAGTAGAGGGCGGTCATGACAATGATTCCCGACAGCAGGTCCCGTACCTTTAACTTGACATGGATAAGTCCGGTGACGCAGCCCGCCATGGCTCCCAAGAGAAAGGAGAGGGGAAGGGCCGCAGCCGGATGGATGAAACCTCCGGCTATGCCGGTAGCGGTAAAAGCAGCTCCCAAAGGGAAGGTTCCGTCCACAGACAGATCCGGAAAATCCAGAATCCGGTATGTGATGTATACGCCCAGGGCCATGATGGCGTACACCAGGCCTTCTTCAAAGATACCTAAAATAATCGTTGTCATGATGTTCCTCCAGATAATAATGATAGAGCTTTACTGGGCAATCTCAGTGAACAGCTCAGCTGCATTTCCAGTCAAATCCTCCGGCAGTGTGATGCCCAGATTCCCGGCCACCTGTGTGTTGCCGTAGAAGGCGGCTTCCTTGATGGTTTCGTAATTCATTTCACTGGCTTTTTTCTCGCCGCGCAGTACCTGTGCAGCCATCTTTCCTGTCTGCTTGCCCAGTTCGATGTAGTCCAGTCCCATGGCAGCCAGGCATCCAATTTTCACCTGCTCAATTTCGCTGCCGAATACAGGGATATTCTTGGCGGCAGCCTTATCCAGGATAACGGGAAGGGAGGCAACTACCGTGTTGTCGGTCAGGTTGGTGATGCAGTCCACCTTGTTTATAAGGGTGTCGGCAGCCAGGGCAATATCAGCGGAAGAGGAGATGCCTGTGTCCACGATTTCAAAACCATACTGGGGAGCCAGCTCCTTGTACTCTGCAATGGCGGATTCAGAATTCACCTCGCTGGTGGTGTACATGATGCCGATGTTTTTTGCTTCCGGAAGAATCTGGCGGATCATCTTAAGCTGGGCTTCCACAGGGAGTTTATCGCTGGTGCCTGTAATCTCGCCTACCGGAGTGCCGTCCGCATTGGCCAGCTCTGCGGCTACGGGGTCGGTTACAGCAGTGAAAATGACAGGAATGTCTGACTTCTTAGCCACACCGTACTCTGCCTGTGCCATGGGAGTTGCGATGCCGCACATCAGGTCCACGCCCTTGCCTGCGAAATTGGTTGCAATCTGGCTGGCCGTGCCGCCGTCGGCCTGGGAATTATCATAGAGCACGGTCAGGTTCACGCCTTCCTCGATGCCTTCCTCTGCCAGGCCGGCCATGAAGCCTTCGCGGCAGTTGTCCAGGGAGCCGTGTTCCGCAAACTGTCCCACGCCGATGGTGTAGGAATCGCTGGATGATTCTGCCTTGGACTCACCGGTCTTGTCAGCGGATGATGTATCAGCGGCCGACACGCCGGAGGCTGAGCTCTCAGCGTTCTGGACAGACCCGTTTTCGGCGGAGGTTTCAGCGGACTGGGCCGCTGAAGTGCCCTGGGAAGTGGATACGCAGCCTGATAAGAGGGATGCGCTTAAAGCTGCAGTTAAAAGCATTGCGATTGTTTTTTTCATAATTTTGTTTCCTCCTGTTTTTGAACTATATTTGGATGATAAAAAATGCCGTTGGATAAGGGACTTCATGACAGGGCTGCCCTTTGGACAAAGCCGGAATAAAAAAAGTCCCAACCATAGCTTATGCTACGATTGAGACGAATGAAATCCGCGGTGCCACTCAAATTGACTAAAAAGTCCACTTTACACATACCAACATATGCGCCGCATGTATAACGGTTGCGGAATCCGTCGGTCCCTACAGATAAAACAATCCTTCAAGACCGCCCTCAAAAGTCCATTCAGCTGCCAGCCCCATACCGCAATCCCACCGCCTGCGGCTCTCTGTGTTAAAGCTTTGATAGCTTACTCCTCTTTCTCTACGGTTTAATTTATTAATCCGTATCTTAATACAATAAAGTGGATTTGTCAAGAGTGTTTTAAAAATTCATATAAAGTCACGCAATGTCACACAAAAGTATAAAAGAACTTTTATTGATTGATGAAATGTGGTAGACTGTAGGTATGGAAAGGAACACTTTGGAACCGGAATAAACGTGTTCACAAATAAAAAATGTTCACAACAAGGAGGAAAGTTCCATGAGCCGGTTACTTGTAGTGGTGGATATGCAGAAGGATTTTGTGGATGGAGCTTTGGGCAGCCCTGAGGCCCGGGCCATTGTCCCTAATGTGCTGGATAAGGTTAAGGCGTACCAGGATGCCGGGGATGAGGTGGTGTTTACCCTGGACACCCATTTTGCTGATTATATGGATACGATGGAAGGGAAGAAACTTCCGGTGGTCCACTGTGTCAAGGGAACGCCGGGGTGGGAACTGGTACCGGAGCTCAGGGGAGTTCCGGGAACCCGTTTTGAGAAGCATACCTTTGGAAGCAGGGAGCTGGCTGACTACGCAGCCAGGGGACAGTATGACTTTGTGGAGCTGGCCGGCCTGTGCACGGATATCTGTGTCATATCCAACGCCATGCTGATTAAGGCAGCAGCTCCTGACACATCCATACAGGTGGACGGGTCCTGCTGTGCGGGAGTGACTCCCCAGAGCCATCACAATGCCCTCAGCGCTATGGGAATGTGCCATATAGACATTGTATAGACATGAAAGAGACCACGGCCCTGTCACGGGCAGGGCTGTGGATTAGAAATAAGGGGGATACTCAATATGAATGACAAACATTTTGTAATTACCATTGAACGCCAGTACGGAAGCGGCGGCCGCCTGACAGGCAAACGCCTGGCTGAGGAGCTTGGCATTCATTTTTATGATGAAGAGATACTTAAGATGACATCTGAGACCAGCGCCATAGGGGAACAGTATTTCAGGCTGGCTGATGAAAGGGCTGGAAATAACATGCTATACCGTATTGTGACCAGCATGAAGCCGGAGCTGACGGAACCGGATAAGGACGGCCCCAACATTACCTCGCCGGAGAACCTGTTCCGGTTCCAGTCATCGGTCATCCGCAGGCTGGCAGCCTCCGAGACATGTATTATCGTAGGCCGCTGCGGCAATTATGTGCTCCAGGACCAGATGGATAATCTGGTGCGCATCTTTGTGTATGCGGATACGGTCACCAGAATCCGCAGGGTTATGGATGTGGATAAGGTGGATGAGGCGGAAGCGCTCCGCAGAATGAGACGGATTGACAAGGAGAGAACGGAGTATCACCGCTATTTTACCGGCAGGGAGTGGATGGATATGGAAAATTATGACCTTCCCATCAATGCCAGCCGGATTGATTACGACCAGATGATTCAACTGATAAAAGACTATCTGAAGCTCAAAGGATTCCTGTAGAAGGGAGGATTGGGGCTCAGGAAATGACAGAGGTGGATTGAGATGAGCAGTATATTTGCGGGGATCATGATTCCCTTTATCGGGACCACGGCAGGAGCAGCCTGCGTGTTCTTTCTGAAAAACGCATTAAAACCCAGTGTCCAGAAGGCATTTCTGGGATTTGCGTCAGGGGTAATGGTGGCGGCTTCTGTCTGGTCCCTTTTGATTCCGTCCATGGACATGAGCGGACATATGGGCAAGCTGGCTTTCATTCCTGCTTCCGTGGGCTTTCTTTTGGGAATTGGTTTCCTGCTCCTGTTGGATGAGATTATACCTCATCTGCATATTGATACAGAGCAGCCGGAAGGTCCAAAGAGCGACTGGAAGAAGAGTACCATGCTGGTGCTGGCAGTGACCCTCCACAATATACCGGAGGGAATGGCAGTGGGCGTTGCGTTTGCGGGACTTTTGTCCCAGAACGGGACAATCACCATGGCAGGCGCTCTGGCTTTGTCTGTGGGTATTGCCATACAGAATTTCCCGGAGGGAGCCATCATATCCCTGCCGCTTAAGGAGGCAGCCGGGAAAGGAAAAGCATTCATTTATGGTACGCTTTCGGGCGTAGTGGAGCCCATAGGCGCCTTGCTTATGCTGGTGCTGGCCGAGTTTTTAGGTCCGGTTCTTCCATACTTCCTGTCCTTTGCAGCAGGCGCCATGATATACGTGGTAGTGGAGGAACTGATTCCGGAATCAGCTGAAGGAGAGCATTCCAATGTGGCAACCATTGGATTTGCCGTTGGGTTTGTGGTCATGATGATACTGGATGTGGCGCTGGGGTAGGACGTATTGGGATTCGGCAGCGGCAAAAGAAACACCATAAAAAGAGAGAATATCACAAAAACAGAACCGCATCCATATCCGGAATAAAGCCGGAGTGGATGCGGTTTTTGCTTATCCCTGTGCCAGTTTCTTTAAATCGCTGTAAAAGCCGGGATAGGATATATTGACACAGTCAGCGTCCCTTATCTCTGTAATGCCGTCCGCACACAGGGCAGTGACGGCAAATGTCATGGCAATACGGTGGTCTTTGCGGCTGTCGATGACAGCTCCGTGGAGAGGAGCGCCTCCCCGGATAATCATTCCATCCTCTGTCTCTGTCACGTCAGCGCCCATGGCAGCCAGTCCCTGGACCATGACTGCAATCCGGTTGGACTCCTTTACCTTTAACTCTCCGGCATCCCGGATGACGGTCTCACCCTCTGCAAAGCAGGCCATGGCTGCGATGACAGGAAGCTCATCAATCAGGGTAGGTATGACGGAGCCGCCTATGACGGTTCCATGAAGGCTGCCGTGGCGTACAAGGATATCGGCGGTTGGTTCGCCTGTTCCGCCGCTTACATTCAGAAGCTCAATATGCGCTCCCATATCACGGCATACACGCAGGATACCGTCCCTGGTAGGATTGATTCCCACATTGCGTATCAGAACTTGTGAGCCGGGCACCATAAGGCCTCCGGCAATGAAATAGGCGGCAGAAGAGATATCTCCCGGCACCATGACCTGATTGCCATGGAGTTCGTTGGCAGGCTTTATGACTGCCGTGGTTCCCTCGGTGGACACCTGGGCGCCAAAAAGCCGCAGCATCAGCTCAGAGTGATTCCTGGACACATATGGTTCAGTTACGCTGGTGGGGCTGTCTGCATATAAACCAGCCAGCATAATGGCGGATTTCACCTGGGCGGAAGCTACCCTGGAGTCATAGTGGATGCCGTGGACAGGACCTCCCTTGATGAGCAGGGGAGCACAGCCATTGTCTTTTATGCTGGTGATGCGGGCTCCCATCATGGCAAGGGGCTCCATAATACGCTTCATGGGCCGCTTACAGATGGATTCGTCTCCTGTGAGCGTGACGTCAAAGTTCTGGCCACAGAGGATTCCGGATATGAGGCGCGTGGTGGTGCCGCTGTTTCCGCAGTCCAGGACTTCCCGTGGCGCGTTCAGTCCGTGCAGGCCGCGGCCATGGACCAGCACCTTCCCGCCCTTGTTTTCTATATCAATTCCCATTTTCTCAAAACATGCAATGGTAGACAGGCAGTCCGCTCCCTGGAGAAAATTGTGTATCTCTGTAAGCCCCTGTGCGATGGAGCCGAACATGACGGCCCGGTGGGAGATGGATTTATCTCCGGGAACCCTGATTTCGCCCTTTAAATGGGATGCTCTTTTAAATTCCATAATCTGTTACCTAACCTTTCTCTTGGATTACATGCGGAACATCTCGTATTTGTATTTGTCCAGCCTCTGCCATGCAGCCTCCATGGAAGCCTCGTCATAGAAGGCAATCTTAAGCGCTCCCTCACCCCGTTCGCGGTTGTTGTTGATGCCGATATTCTTAATGCTGATGCCCTTGGCAGCCAGGATAACGGATATGGTGGAGATGGCGCCCACCTCATCGCTTACATCCACAGTGAACTCATAGGATGGCTCCACGGATCCCTTGGCCTTGTCTGTAATGGAATTGCGGTAATCACGGGAGGTCTCAAACAGCCTGTAGATATCCTGTCCCTTATGTTCTTTGATTTCCTCCAGCACTTTGTTTAAAGATGCGATGTATGCTTCCAGGATGTCCGATATGGGGGCTACATTGGTCATGCATATCTGTTCCCACATCTCGGGGGAGGAAGAGGCAATCCGGGTGATATCCTTAAAACCGCCCGCGGCCACCTGCTTCATGGTGCCGTCTGCTGTGTCGTGATCCTTAATCAGATTCACAAGGCTGGAAGCCACAAGATGGGGGAGATGGCTGATGGCAGCCACCACCTTGTCGTGTTCCCTGTAATCCAGAACAAGGGGAATGGCTCCAATGGTCTTTGCAACCGCCACAATGCGTTCTGCATTGGAGCTTAAATCCTGGGGGCGGGAGCTGTTCTTTCCCTCAGGAGGCGTGACGATGTAGTAGGCATTTTCCAGGAGATGGTCTGTGGAATTCTCATAGCCGGTCTTTTCCGATCCGGCCATGGGATGGCCGCCCACAAAGCAGTATTCCAGGCCCTGGCGCCTGATTTCCTCATGGATGCCGCATTTTGTGCTGCCCACGTCTGTAATCAGTGCTCCCTGTTTCAGGTAGGGCCGTATGGCGGAAAGATAACCTGCGTTGTACTCCACCGGTGTGCAGAGGAATATCAGGTCACATTCGCGCAGGTTCTCATCAATTCCATCCAAAATCACATCCACGATTCCCTCTTTCCGGGCTTGCTCCAGGCGGGAGCGGGAACGCATATAGGCCATGATACGAATATCCGGCCGTGTTTTTCGGATGGCGCGGGCAATGGAGCCGCCTATAAGCCCCAGTCCGATGAATGCGATGGTGGAATCGGTCATGGTCGTTTTTTCCATAATTGGTATCTCCTCCTGTAAATGCGGGAACCGGATGCGCCGAAATAAATGTATGAAAAGGGATGCCGTAAGGGCAGAGGCGGCGCACCGGGCATATGTAAAAGCACTCCCTGAAGTGAGAGTGCCGTAAAGTTCTGTTACTGTGCCTTAAAGGTCCGTCCGGACAGCTCTGCATAGGGAGCCAGATCCTTCATCAGCTGTTCAAAGGCATCAAATGTCAGGGACTGGGGGCCGTCAGACAGTGCCCTTGCAGGACAGGGGTGGACTTCAATCATAAGGCCGTCCGCGCCCACTGCAATGGCTGCCTTTGCCAGGGGCTCCACATAGGCTCTTACACCTGTGGCATGGCTGGGATCCACTATGATGGGAAGGTGGCTCTTCTGGCGGATGACCGGAACAGCGCTGATATCCAGGGTGTTTCTGGTGGAAGTTTCGTATGTGCGGATGCCGCGCTCACACAGCACAATATTAGGATTGCCCTCGGAAATGATGTACTCGGCGGCATTGAGCCATTCGTCAATGGTAGCACACAATCCGCGTTTTAACAATACGGGAGTACCGGATTTGCCAGCCTCCTTTAACAGTTCAAAGTTCTGCATGTTTCTGGCGCCAATCTGCAGCATATCTACATATTTCACAGCCGACTCAATGGCATGGGCGCTGGTGACTTCGCAGATTACATTGAGGCCCGTGGCTTCCCTGGCTTCCTTCATGTATTTAAGGCCCTCCTCCTCAAGTCCCTGGAAGGAGTAGGGGGATGTGCGGGGCTTGTAGGCGCCGCCGCGCAGGAAGGTGGCTCCTGCCTTTTTTACCGCATATGCGGTCTCCATAAGCTGGTCCTGGGATTCAATGGCGCAGGGACCGGCCATCACGGTCATGGTGCCCGGACCGATGTGGGTGTTGCCAACCGGAATCACCGAGTCCTCAGGATGGAATTTTTTATTGACCAGTTTATAGGATTCCGTGACAGCCACTACCTTGTCAACGCCTTCGCTGATTTCAATGTTGGTGTCCAAAAGCTTGGTCTTGTCGCCGACCACGCCTACGATGGTAACCTGGGAGCCCTTGGACAGATGGGCTGTGAGTCCCTTGGATTCAATGAGGTTTGTTACCTTTTTGACCGCTTCATCAGAAGCATTGGGTTTCATAATGATAATCATAATTCAGTACTCCTTATGCAAATTTATAAATATACAGATTGTATGGACCATAGTATATATTCTTCAGAATGATTCATATGCAGTAATAGTGTAAGCGACTCTGTAAAAAAAGTCAATACTTTATCACTTTAAACTTTTACGCTTTTAAGTGAGGATGAAAGCAGGCATTAAGCAGCTGGGCGGCAATATAATCTGTATTCCCAATAAGATGCTTTACTTGCGGAAGCCAATAAAACGCCAATGTATTATCATCACACTTGAAATACGTATCGTCCTTATGACACAAATAGATTATTTTGCCGAGGGCGAGGGCCATTCCAAATTCTGTATGAGTTCCTCTTCCCTGAGGAGTCAATATAATGACAACATCAGCCTGCTTTACCCCATTATACTCCTGTTCGCCAATATGCCTGAGTGTTTCGATATCTGTTGTTTTCTCTGAGACATGGGATGTCCGGTCATAAAGGAGAGATGTCCAGTCATAGGTATGTGTCCAGCCGGAGTTTTTAAGCAGTTTGGCAAGACTGCGCACCTGCTCATGGTTTTGAAGTCCGGAAGCAATATAAAATTTCATTTGAACCCTCCTGTTATGTAAATACATCTGCCGCTGCAGGCCACGAAAATTCTGTTGGATTCATTCATTTTACCACATCCCCACAGTCATTTCCATATTCTGAATATACTCCTGCGCACCCGGATTTCCAAAACCGTGCAGCATGGTGTTCAGAGGGGTTTCATTCTAACAATAAAGCATGATATAAATTAGATATCCATGGTCATATAATAGATAACAAATGTTGAGACAGAACAGGAATCATAGAATATTGAAGGAGATTGGATATCAGAGGGAAGCTGTCCTGGAATACGCGAAACAATGGGCTAAGGGGAGGAATCCGCGGTATCTGGATTTTGAACATATGGGCGGGGACTGCACCAATTTTGCATCCCAGTGTATTTATGCCGGAAGCGGGGTCATGAACTACACGCCGACCATGGGATGGTATTACAGCAGCGGATCCAACAGAAGTCCCAGCTGGACCGGGGTCGTGTATCTTTATAATTTTCTCACAGGAAATAAATCCGCAGGTCCCTATGGGGTGGAAACCAACGAAAAGGGCGTGGAGCCGGGCGATATTGTACAGCTGGGAAATAAGAACGGATATTACCACAGTCCTGTGGTTGTTGATGTGGCGGGAAATAATATTTTGGTGGCTGCCCACAGTTATGATGCATATATGCGGCCCCTGGATTCCTATATCTATGAAAAGGTCCGTTTCATACACATACAGGGTGTACGCAACTGGTAACAGGGTGAAACGATATTGTGCTGTCATGAAACGGCAGTTTTATCTGTATCGTTGCAGAAAGCAGTCTGAATGAAGGCTGCTTTTTGCGGGCAGACATACTATAAAGGCAGCCTTTTGGGAGTCTAAATTTACATGGAACATACAATGTTTTTACGGCGATTTAGAGCAGGACGGGATGGATTGTGTTATCATACAGTTAAATGGAATGAATGTGAGGAGGTGAATGATATTACAAAATTGGAACTGGTGGCAGCCATCGGCCCGAATCAGCTGGAATTGGTCCAAGTGTATCTAAGGGGGCTGTTATCAGCGATAGAATTGGAAAAGCTGATAGGAAAACGGAAGGCCAAAATCGTTGATATATTCTCAACAGAATATGCGCATATGTAACGCTTGATAGTTCAATTGGCTATCAGGCATTTTTATTATAGATTAAAGTAACAGGAAAAGGGCAGTCAGAAGGACAAATGTATTTTACCATAGTGAAAATGACACTATGTATGGTATAATAGCTTTGCGGAAGCGTCTGGTTATTTGGAAACACCTGTAACTGCAGACAATGAAAAGAACAGGATTAAAAGGAAGAACACATTTAGAAAAAAGTAAATTGTATGATAGAAGTGAAAACGGAGATGAATTATCAGCAAAATTAAACGTATTGGGGTGTAAATATGGGAGAGAATATAAGTGCAAATGATTTTTGCCGCTACATTTGGAAGAGCTATCTAGAGGATCGGCGGTATGATCTTGTAAATGAGTTTGTCTCTGATAAAATTAGCGTTATAGGGACGGGAGCTCATGAGATTGAGAGAAATTTACATGAATTCATTGCCAAGTTTACAGAAGAGAGCCATGAATGGACCGGGCATTTTGTGATCCGGGATCAATGGTATCAGACAACAGAACTATCCGATTCCCATTCGCTTGTAATGGGGGAGCTGGTTGTCAGGGAGGATTCGGAAGAAGGTATTCTATACGATATGTGTTTTAGGTTTACGGTTGTGTTGGAAAAGTCAGAGAACGGGTGGAAAGTAGTACATATTCATCAGTCTGTTGCCGATCCAAATCAAATGAGTGATGAGTTTTTCCCCCATCATATGGTGGAAAAAACTCATACACAGATTGTTTATAATCTGAGGCATGACTCTTTGACCGGATTATTAAACCGTCTGTATTTTAAAGAAACTTGTGAACGTTTTCAGGCAGATGGAGATAATGGTGCATTTTTAATGATGGACATCGACTGGTTCAAAAAGATTAATGATCAGTATGGCCATCCTATTGGGGACAAGACATTAATTTCATTTTCAGAAAGCCTGAAATCGGTTATATCTCCGGCCTCCTTAGCCGCCCGTATGGGAGGAGATGAGTTTACACTATACTTATCCGGTATTAGACAAAGGGGAGAGGTTGAAGATTTCTTTTTATCACTTATGACAGACTGGGAGGAACGGCAAAAGGCACTGCATATACATGATCAGGTATCAATCAGTGCAGGGGTTGCTTTTACTTCCAATGCAGACACTTCTTATGAAGCGCTTTTAGCCCAAGCGGATCAGGCACTTTATCTGGCAAAAAAGAAAAAGAATAATGAACTTATACATTGGGAATTCAGCGGTTCCCATGCGTGAATGCGGTACATGCAATCAGCTCTTAAAAGAATGTTGTGCAAATCATATAAAATGCTTGAAAAATTCTGAAAAATTTAGTAAAATATACGCATAGGCTTAAATTTAATGAACAGGAGGGAAGTTTATGAACGTATATGGAACTGAACAAATCCGCAACGTTGTATTACTTGGACATGGAGGCGCTGGTAAGACAACCGTTGCGGAAGCATTGGCGCTGCTGACTGGTGTTACAAAACGTATGGGCAAGGTGCCGGACGGAAACACCATCAGCGATTATGACAAGGAAGAAATCAAGAGACAGTTTTCTATCTCCACTACTCTGATTCCTCTGGAATATGAGGGCGAGGACGGGCCAATTAAGATTAACCTTCTGGATACGCCGGGATTTTTTGATTTTGTAGGAGAGGTTGAGGAGGCAATCAGTGTTGCCGATGCAGCCATTATCGTTGTCAACTGTAAGGCAGGTATTGAGCCTGGTACAGAGAGGGCATGGGAGATGTGCGAGAAGTACAACCTGCCCAGGCTGATTTTCGTCACAAATATGGACGATGACCATGCCAGCTATCGTGAGCTTGTGGTTAAGCTGGAGACTAAGTTCGGACGTAAGATTGCCCCGTTCCAGCTGCCAATCCGTGAAAATGAAAAGTTCGTAGGTTTCGTCAATGTGGTAAAGATGGGCGGACGCCGTTTCACTCATTTAAGTGATTATGAGGAGTGTGAGATTCCTGATTATGTCCAGAAAAACCTGACCATTGCCAGGGACGCCCTCATTGAAGCCGTTGCCGAGACCAGTGAAGAATATATGGAGCGTTATTTCCTTGGAGAAGAGTTTACCCAGGAGGAGATTTCCACCGCGCTGAGGACCCATGTTATTGAAGGGGACATCGTTCCTGTCATGATGGGTTCCGGCATTAACTGCCAGGGCTTTAAGGTCCTGCTGCAGGCCATTGACAAATACTTCCCGTCACCTGACCATTTTGAGTGTATCGGCGTGGATGTTTCCACGGGCGAGCGCTTTACAGCCAAGTACAACGACGATGTATCCCTGTCCGCCAGGGTATTCAAGACCATTGTGGACCCATTCATCGGCAAGTACTCACTGATGAAAATTTGTACCGGTACCCTTAAGGGCGACACGGTGGTGTACAATGTGAATAAGGATACTGAGGAAAAGATCGGCAAACTCTATATCCTGCGTGGCAAGGATCAGATTGAGGTGCAGGAGCTGAAAGCAGGTGACATCGGAGCTGTTGCAAAGCTGACTGTGACCCAGACCGGCGATACCATGGCTGTGCGCACGGCACCCATTGTATACCATAAGCCCCAGACCTCCACACCATACACATACATGGCATATAAGGCTGTGAACAAGGGCGAGGATGACAAGGTATCCACGGCTCTGGCTAAGATGATGGAAGAAGATTTAACCCTTAAGGTGGTCAACGACGCTGAGAACCGTCAGGCCCTGTTATACGGCATAGGCGATCAGCAGCTGGATGTGGTAATCAGCAAGCTGCAGAGCCGCTATAAGGTGGATGTGACCTTAAGCCAGCCTAAGTTTGCATTCCGCGAGACCCTGCGCAAGAAAGTAAAGGTACAGGGCAAGCATAAGAAACAGTCCGGCGGACACGGACAGTATGGCGATGTCATCATGGAATTTGAGCCATCCGGCGATTTGGAGACACCGTATGTATTTGAGGAAAAGGTATTCGGCGGTTCCGTGCCAAGGAACTACTTCCCGGCTGTTGAGAAGGGACTGCAGGAATGCGTATTAAAGGGACCTGTGGCAGGATATCCGGTTGTGGGCTTAAAGGCCACTCTTTTGGATGGTTCTTATCACCCGGTGGATTCCTCGGAGATGGCATTTAAGATGGCCACCATCCTTGCCTTTAAGCAGGGCTTTATGGAAGCAAATCCCGTGCTCCTTGAACCCATTGCCTCCCTTAAGGTAACTGTTCCGGATAAGTTTACAGGCGATGTCATGGGCGATTTAAACCGCAGAAGAGGACGCGTGCTGGGCATGAATTCCAATCACAACGGCAAGCAGGTCATTGAGGCGGATATTCCTATGTCTGAACTTTTTGGATATAATACAGACCTTCGCTCCATGACAGGCGGTCTGGGCGATTATTCCTATGAATTCAGCCGTTATGAGCAGGCTCCCGGCGATGTACAGAAACGTGAGATAGAGGCAAGGGCTGCAGCTAAGGACGGCGAATAAAAGTAAATGCCACAGCTGCCCGGAGTAAGTTTGGGCAGCTGTTTTTCCATGCATGTTTTCCGGAATATGTGGCAAATTAAATATTATATCAAAAAATCATTTTTATGTTGCAAATGTCACAGAAAAATAGGAATGTTTATGATATAGTAATGACATCAAAGGAAATGATTCAAAACCAAGATAAATGATATAATAATTTAAGGAGGAAATGATAATGAAAAAATATGTATGTGATCCATGTGGATGGATATATGACCCTGAGGTAGGCGATCCGGACGGCGGAATCGAGCCGGGAACTGCATTTGAGGATATTCCGGATGATTGGGTATGTCCTCTCTGCGGGGTTGGAAAAGATATGTTCTCTGTTGTTGAAGAATAAGGTGTGCGCTGGCGCCTCTTTCCGGATAAAACCTGGAAGGAGGCGTCTTTTTATTTGATTTCCCCCCTTGTACATAATCTGGAAAGAGTTTACAATAAAGAGAGAGCTTTGAAATATAGTAAAGAGGATTTTTTGAGATGGAAGAACAGCAAAACTCATTTAAGGATTCATTCCTGGCAGCTGTTTTGGACCAGATGGACACCAATTTCTATATAACGGATGTAGAAACAGATGAAATCCTTTATATGAATAAAACCATGAAAGAAACCTTCGGGCTTATAAGGCCGGAAGGCTGTGTCTGTTGGCAGGTGCTGCAAAAGGACATGAAGGGCCGGTGCCCTTACTGTAAAATCAGGCAGCTGGAACAGATGGAGGACAATAAAATCTGTGTCTGGCGCGAGACCAATTCTGTGACCGGCAGAAAATACAGGAATTATGACAGCCTGATTCAGTGGAAGGGGAAGCTTTACCACATACAGAATTCTGTGGATATGACGGAATATGACCAGATTTCAGAGACAGCCCGCACCGATGAGCTGACGCGCATGCTAAACCGCAGGGGAGGCAGCGAACGCCTTATACGGGCCCTGGAGCAGGGGAGCCGTGAGAACCAGATAGTGACCGTGGTACTGTATGATATCAATGAGCTGAAATCGGTCAATGACCGGTATGGACACAGCGAGGGGGACAAGCTTCT
Organism: Enterocloster sp. 210928-DFI.2.20; assembly: GCF_020554465.1. Lineage (NCBI taxonomy): Bacteria > Bacillati > Bacillota > Clostridia > Lachnospirales > Lachnospiraceae > Enterocloster > Enterocloster sp. 210928-DFI.2.20. The sequence goes on along the minus strand of NZ_JAJCHK010000003.1, from coordinate 65,228 downwards.
TCAGTACGTGGCATCCATAGCCAAGGAGTGCCTTGGAAGGCTGGATTTCATGTACCGTCTCAGCGGTGATGAGTTTGTCATGGTATTTTATGGGCGTGATATGAACGCGGCAGATGAAAGCATGAAGCGGCTCTTAACCAGGGCAGGTCAGGAACGAGAACGCCTGCTCAAGGAGTATGATGTCTCTTTCAGCTACGGAATCGCAGAGGTCTATCCGGGGGAAATGGGATCGGTGGAGGACATCATATCCCGGGCGGATGAGCAGATGTATATACAGAAGAGAGGATATCATATAGATCGTGCCAAGCGCAGGCTTGAAGAGAAACCTGAGAGCGGGGATGAGACTTTTGATTATGCCGGCGGAAGCCTCTATGAAGCGCTGTCAGCCAGCACGGATGATTATATTTTTGTGGGAAATATGAAAACCGGAGTGTTCCGCTATCCCCAGGCCATGGTGGAGGAATTCGGACTGCCGGGGCAGACGGTCAGGGAGGCAGCCGCATTTTGGGGGCAGCTGATTCATCCTCATGATGAAGCCTATTTTCTGGAGAGTAATCAGAGTATAGCGGACGGAAGAGAGGATTATCATAATATAGAATACCGGGCCAGGAATGTGAGAGGGGAATGGATATGGCTGCGGTGCCGGGGGAAGATGCTCAGAGATAAGGACGGGCAGCCGGAGCTGTTTGCCGGCATGATTAGTAATCTGGGCAAAAAAAACCAGATTGACCATATGACCGGCCTGTACAACAAATACGAATTTGAGGGAAATATCAAGAAATACCTGGCAGGCCGCAAAAGTATGGATTCCATCGGCCTTATGGTGCTGGACATGGATTCCTTTAAAAATATCAATGATCTGTACGACCGTTCTTTTGGGGATGAGGTCCTGCGGATTACGGCTCAGAAGGCGGCATCCATGCTTCCGCCCAATGCCATGCTCTATCGGCTGGATGGGGATGAATTCGGCATCCTCCTCCTGGAAGGGGATGCAAAAGAAGCTGCCCGCATATATGGTAAGCTTCAGCAGAATTTCTGCAGGCAGCAGGAATACGGGGGAAGGAAATACTTCTGTACCCTGTCGGCGGGGTATGCTGGTTATCCTGAGGATGGGAGTAATTATCTGGAGCTCCTTAAGAGCGCCAACTATTCTCTGGAATACTCCAAAATGATGGGAAAGAACCGGATGACCGTGTTTTCCAGGGATATCCTGGCTGACAGGGAGCGGCGGCTGGAGCTGATGGAGCTTTTGCGGGAGAGCGTGGAGCGCGGCTTTGCAGGATTCACCATCCATTACCAGCCCCAGGTAGACACATTGTCGGGCAGGCTCTGCGGAGCTGAGGCTCTTGCCAGATGGCACTGCAGCAAATACGGGGATGTTTCTCCCGGCGAGTTTATCCCTTTGATGGAGCAGAGCGGCTTAATCATTCCTTTTGGACAGTGGATACTGAGTCATAGTATGGCCCAGTGCCTGGAATGGAGCCGGTCAAAGCCGGATTTCCAGATTAGTGTGAATCTGTCTTATATCCAGCTTACCCAGGGGAATTTTATTTCCTTCCTCAGGACGGTGCTGGAGGAAAACAGCCTGGCGCCGTCCAGACTCATTATGGAACTGACCGAGACATACCTGGCAAAGGCAGAGGAGGACACCCTGCGCCTGATTGCACAGATGAAGGAACTTGGGGTAAAAATTGCCATGGATGATTTCGGGGTGGGGTATTCGTCTTTGTTTTCACTGAAAAGTATCCCCGTGGATGTGGTGAAGATAGACAGGGGATTTGTGAAGGGGATCACCTCAGACCTCTTTAATGCTACCTTTATCCGATCCATCACCGACTTGTGCCATGATGTGGGCAGGAAGGTATGCCTGGAGGGCGTGGAGACGAAAGAGGAGTATGAGGCTGTAAGGGAATTGGGAATGGAATATATACAGGGATATTATTTCGGGCGCCCTATGAGCGCCCGGCAGTTTGAAGACAGATTAAAGGAATAGGCGGACACAGCGCTTGTCCATCTCAATCAGCCCTTCCTCCTTCATTCGTTTCAGCTCCCTTGTCATGGCGCTGCGGTCAATGGAAAGGTAATCGGCCAGGTCAACCATGGTAAAGGGAAGGCTGAAGGAAGAGGCTTTGGCCTGAGCGGCCAGCTGCATGAAGTAACATATGAGCTTTTCGCGGATGGTGCGCTGGGACAGAACCTCCACCCTGCGGCTTAAGTTTAAGGCCCGCTCCGAAATCAGGTCCAGCAGATTTTGGGTCAGCTGGTGATGGTGGGCGCAGGACCTGGTACAGGGAGAACCGATGGTGGCGTAGTGGATGAAGAGAATGTCACAGGGGCTGTCACAGACAACGCTGATACCGGCATGTTCGCTGCCCTCGTAGGAAAGCAGATGGCCGAAGATGTCCTGGGGACCCAGGCGTTCCAGGATGGTTCTGGCTCCGTTGTATTCATAGCGGACAACGGAGGCAGTGCCTTTGCCGATGATGCCGATTTCATGAAAGCCTTCATCGTAATCGCATATGGTCTCGCCAGCCTTAAACTGTTTTGTTCTTCCGTCCAGGCAGGAGAGCAGTTTTTTATACTCATCAATGGAAATGTCTTTAAATAGATTTTTCTGAAAATATTCTGTCATGTTTCTTTTACCCTGCTATCTTTTATGGTATGATATCTAATATCATAATACTTTTTTGTTGCAATTGCAACACTAAAAAAGGACTGTCTTTTGACAGTTCCCATACAGTGCGGTGTGACATACAGAACCAGAGCCGCGATGTATGATAAGTTTGATGAAGGAGACTGGATGTGGCCTATGATATACGATAATGAAAACCGGGGAAGGGCCTGGGAGCCTGCCCCGCAGATGCAGGCTTCGCAGCACAGCCCGCAGCCTGATTCGCCGCAGGACCCGCGGCAGGCAGCTGCCATGGAGAGGCGCCAGAGGAAGCAGTTCTCACATGTGGGGCTGGCTGCTGCGGCCTTCATGCTGCTTACCCTGGCAGCCCAGGTAGTGGTCATGGTCCTGGTGGAGCTGCTTAATTCTCTGCTGGGTGATTTTATTGATTTCTATGGATTTTCGGGGCGTATGCTTATGTCGTCCCTGCCCATGTACCTGGTGGCCTTTCCGGCGGTGGCAGGACTGCTCCAGCTTGTGCCAAAGTGCGGGGCGCCCCAGAAGGAGCAGTGGGGATTCTGGAAATTCGCGTCCTTCTTTGTCATTGCAGTGGGAATCGGGCTGGCAGGAAATATTCTGGGCAGGCTGGTAGGGCTTTTACAGCCATCAGGCCCTGATTCCGCTGAATTGGACCAGCTTATCAGAAATTCCAGCCTGTGGGTCAATCTGCTGACAACGGTCATTATGGCCCCTGTGGTGGAGGAGCTTTTTTTCAGGAAGCTGGTCATGGACCGGCTGCTGGGATATGGACAGAAAACGGCAATCATCATATCCGGCATTATGTTCGGCATGGCCCACGGTAATTTTTCCCAGTTCTTTTATGCCTTTGGCATAGGAATTCTCTGGGCCTACGTGTATGCAAAGACAGGGAAGGTGAGATACACCATAGGGTTTCATATGCTGTTCAACCTGTTGGGCGGCGTCATCACCGTGGAACTGTCAAAGGGGGCCCAGGGACTGGCAGAGGGACCGTGGATGATCCGGCAGATTGAATCTATTTTGGGAGTTGACATGGGGTGGCTGGTGACAGCGTTTTCCTCCATCATGATACTGGCATATCTGTTTTTCATGCTGGCCTGTCTCATTGCAGCCATTACTCTTATCATTATGTACCGGCGCCAGATTACCTTTCAGCCGGGACAGTGGCCCCTGAGAAAGGGGAGAGCTTTTCAGACAGCGTTTTTGAATGTGGGGATGATTGTCTATTTTGTCATATGCTGCGGTTTGTTTATATTAAATTGGTGATTTACACGGGTGCTTTGATGTGATAAAGTATTAGCATGTGACAGTAAAAGATATGTCAGACTTAACATGAACCACAATTTAAAAGCTGTGGTAACTACAATAAAAATACTGGACAAATCAATTTTTTTGTTTTATAGTAATAACCAACGAATGTAAGGGGGCAGGCAAAAATCCAAGCCGAGCCCTTTTTCATAAAATCAGACACCAGGAGGTAATGAAATGGTATCATTGTATGACAGCGGTATTTATCTGGTTAACGGCACTGAAATCGTACCGGAATCAGAGAGCGGAAAGGTAAAGAAACTGACCGGCAGGGATGCTGACCAGGCATCCGCCAGGAAAGGGACCATTGCCTACTCCATTCTGGAGGCCCACAACACATCCGGCGACATGGAACATCTGAAGCTGCGGTTTGACAGCATGGCATCCCATGACATCACCTTCGTGGGTATTGTACAGACAGCCAAGGCTTCGGGAATGGAGACGTTCCCGATTCCTTATGTATTGACAAATTGCCACAATACTCTGTGCGCGGTGGGAGGGACCATCAATGAGGATGACCACATGTTCGGCCTGTCTGCGGCTAAGAAATATGGGGGCATCTATGTTCCTCCGCATATTGCGGTCATTCATCAGTACATGAGGGAGATGATGGCAGGATGCGGCAGAATGATACTTGGTTCCGACAGCCATACCCGTTACGGGGCCCTGGGAACCATGGCCATAGGTGAAGGCGGCGGGGAGCTGGTGAAGCAGCTTCTTAAGGATACATATGATGTGGCATATCCGGGTGTTGTAGCCGTTTATCTGGACGGTGCGCCCCGGCCGGGAACCGGTCCCCAGGATATTGCCCTGGCTATCATCGGAGCCGTGTTTAAGAACGGATATGTAAAGAATAAGGTGATGGAGTTCGTGGGGCCGGGCGTGGCTTCCATGACAACCGATTACCGCAATGGCGTGGACGTCATGACCACAGAGACCACCTGCCTGTCATCTATATGGAAGACGGACGGTGACACCAGGGCTTATCTGGCCAAGCACCACAGGGAGGAAGATTATAAGGAACTGGCTCCCGCGGATGTGGCATACTATGACGGCTGCGTATACGTGGATCTGTCCACGGTAAAGCCCATGATTGCCCTTCCCTTCCATCCCAGCAATACATACGAGATTGACGAGTTTAAGGCCAACCTGGACGATATACTGGGCATGGTGGAAGCAGAGGCTGCCAAGGTATCGGGCGGAAAGGCATCCTTTACCCTGAGGGATAAGATTGAGGGGGGCCAGCTCATGGTTCAGCAGGCAGTTATCGCTGGCTGCGCAGGAGGCACCTATTCAAACGTAATGGAAGCTGCCCGTGTATTAAAGGGAAAGAACTGCGGCTGCGACGAGTTCTCCCTGGCAGTATACCCGTCTTCTCAGCCTGTCTTTGCGGACCTGGTGAAGAAGGGGGCTGTGTCCGACCTGATGGACGCAGGCGCCATTATACGGACTGCGTTCTGCGGCCCCTGCTTCGGCGCAGGCGATACGCCCTGCAACAATGGTCTGAGTATCCGCCATACCACCAGAAATTTCCCCAACAGGGAAGGATCCAAACCAGGCAACGGCCAGATGGCCGCGGTTGCCCTGATGGACGCGCGTTCCATTGCAGCCACGGCAGCCAACGGAGGAAGGCTTACCTCCGCATGGGAGCTTGAGGGCTGGGACAATGTGCCTGAGTATGAATTTGACGACATTTCCTATAAGAACCGGGTATACATGGGTTACAACAAAGGCGACGGGGAAAAGGAGCTGGTCTACGGACCGAATATCAAGGACTGGCCGGAGATGAGTCCTCTGGCAGACAATATTCTCCTGAAGGTATGTTCCAAAATCATGGACCCTGTGACCACCACCGATGAGCTGATTCCTTCCGGCGAGACTTCATCTTACCGGTCCAATCCCCTGGGACTGGCAGAATTCACTTTGTCCAGAAGGGACCCGGAGTATGTGGGTAGGGCCAAGGAAGTGGATAAGCTGGAAAAAGCCAGAACAAAGGAGGGCGCGGCCAAGGAAGTGGAGCTGGAGCCTGTTTTGGAGAAGCTCTTTGACGCCATCCGCGGCATTGAAGGCAATGAGAATGTGACGGTTCAGGACACGGAAGTGGGCAGCATGATTTATGCTGTAAAACCTGGCGACGGATCTGCCAGGGAACAGGCAGCCAGCTGCCAGAGAGTCATCGGAGGCCTGGCCAATATCTGTAAGGAATACGCCACCAAGCGTTACCGCTCCAATGTGATGAACTGGGGCATGGTTCCCTTCCAGATGGAGGAGGCTCCCTGCTTCGAGGTAGGAGATTATATTTATGTTCCGGGCGTAAGGAAAGCCCTGGACGGGGATTTAAAGGATATTAAGGCTTATGTGCTGGGAAAAGAGGGCAGCAGCATAAGAACCCTGGATTTGTATATTGCGGATATGACGGCAGAGGAGCGGGAAATCGTAAAGGCCGGCTGTCTGATTAACTATAACAGGGGCAGACACTGATGGGGGTATTTGAGAAAGGAGCATGGGTACATGGTTAAGGAGAGTTTTCTGGCACAGTTTTATGGGAAGTCGCAGAATTACACGGATATTCCTAATAAATGGTATAAAGAGTACAATGTAAAGAAGGGCCTCAGGAATGAGGACGGAACCGGTGTGCGGATAGGCCTTACCAGGGTGGCCGACGTAGTGGGATATGAGGAGACAGACGGAGGAATCAAGGCCATTCCCGGACGGCTTCTCTACCGGGGCGTGGATGTACTGGACCTGGTAAAGGGGAAGAAGGAGAGCCATTTCGGGTATGAGGAAACCTGTTTCCTCCTGCTGTTCGGATATCTGCCGAAGAAAGCTGAACTGGAAAAGTTCTGCAATGTGGTGAGACACTGCTACACCATTCCGGATGAGTTCGTGGAAATGAACCTGCTGCGCCTTCCCGGTAAGAATCTGATGAATAAGCTTCAGGACGCGGTCCTTACCCTGTATAATTACGATGACGATCCGGACAATATTGATGTATACCAGACCCTGGTCAAGGGCGTTAACCTTTTGGCAAAGCTGCCCTCCATTGCCTGCTATGCCTATCAGAGCAAGGTGCATTATTATGACAGGGAAAGCCTGTTCATCCATTATGCAAATCCGGAATATTCCATTGCCGAGAATTTCCTAAGCCTTCTGAGAAAGGACCAGAAATTCACCTCCAAGGAAGCGAATCTGCTGGATACCATACTGATGCTTCATGCGGATCACGGCGGCGGCAACAACTCCACCTTTACCAATGTGGTGATTGCATCCACGGGCACAGACATCTACTCCACGGTATGCGGCGGTATCGGCTCCCTTAAGGGGCCGCGCCACGGCGGCGCCAATATCAAGGTGGCAGAGATGATGGATGCGGTGCTGGCTGAAACCGGCGGCTATGATGCAGACGATAAGAAGATCCGCCAGGCAGTGGAGAAGCTGATGGCAGGGGAACTCTATGACCGTTCCGGCCTTGTATACGGCTTCGGCCACGCTGTCTACACGGTGTCCGATCCCCGTGCAGAGGTCTTAAGGGCCTGCTGCATGGAGGTGGCCAAGGAGCAGAAGCATACCAGGGAGCTGGACTTCTATATGCGCTTTGAGCGTATTGCCAAGGAAGTAATGGAGGAAATCAAGGGCAAGGCCCTTCCCACCAATGTGGATTTCTACAGCGGGTTTGCATACGGTATGCTGCGGATTCCAAGGGATTTATACACACCTCTGTTTGTGTGCAGCCGCGTTGTGGGCTGGGTGGCCCATAATATTGAGAATAAGCTGTATGACGGCCGTATTATGCGTCCGGCCACCAAGTACGTAGGCGACAACATGGATTATGTGCCTATGTCCGAGAGATAGGATGCCCGGTACTGCCATTCCGGTTTCCTGATATATGTGAATATGTGAAAAGACCTGATGCCCCATCTATGGCGTGCGTCAGGTCTTTTTGTATTGAGAGGGAAAGTACCGCGGCAAATGCCCAGTTTTTAAAATCTTACATGAAATCAAAGAGACTCAGCTGCTTCATCCCGCTGCCGGGAGTCCGGGCCTTTTCCCGGCGGCAGGCATCTTTGGGAAGCTCCTCTAAGAATGGGGAAGGTTCCTCTGAGGTGGTGAGAATTAATTCGTCCCTGGCCCTTGTCATACCCACATACATAAGGCGGCGTTCCTCCTCCGGATTCACAGCTCCCTTTCCTGTTTTAAGGGGGAGGATTCCCTGTCTTAAGCCATAGAGAAAGACCACGGGAAATTCCAGACCCTTGGAGGCATGCAGAGTCATAAGCGTCACTGCATCGGAGGGGCGGGAATCCTGACCGCTTCGTTTCAGATCGTGGGCCTGTCCAAAGGCCAGTGTGCTCAGCATATCCTCCATGGTTTTGTGGAAATAGGACATGCAGACAAAGGTGTCCATGGACTTGTCTGACCCCAGCCCCAGGCATGAAATCCAATCCGCCAGAAGTTTCCAGGGCCTGTCTCTTTTTAGTCTTGGCAGGAAGCGCTCTGCCAGGCTGCTGTAATCTGCGGAAGGGGAAATGCGTTTTCTGCAGAGTTTCGTTGTATCTTCATCTAACCCCGAAGATTTAAGCAGGGCCCCGAAAAAGGAGATGGTGCCCTGGACAGCCGGATGGTCCAGATAATCCTCCCGTCCCGCTACCACATAAGGGATTCCCTCTTTTTGCAGGCATTGTTCCAGCAGGCGGGCCTGGTGATTGGTGCGGTAGAGGACGGCGATATCGGCAAAGCTCCTGGCAGTATCCAGCAGGCCGGGGGTCTGGCTGTGGGCATCCAGCATGTCGATTCCGCCCACCATGCGGTTGATTTCTTTGGCAATGAAGATGGACTCCGACAGGCTGGTCTGTGCTGTCACCAGACGCACCGGACCGCCGTGGGGACGGGCGGCTGAGAGGCTGCGCTCACCGCCCGGATTACGGGAGATGAGAGGAAGGGAGGCGGAGAGTATCTCCGGGGTGGAGCGGTAGCCGGTGGTAAGCCGTATGGTGCTGGTTCCCGGAAAATCCTGTTCCAGCAGGTCGAAGCAGTGGCTGTCAGAACCCCGGAAGCCGTAGATGGACTGGTCCGGGTCACCGATGACAAAGAGTTCCCGCCCGCCTTTATTCCATGCCTTGATGAGCCGGTACTGGACCGGGCTGATATCCTGGAATTCATCCACCAGCAGATAAGAAAAATGCTGCTTCCTGTATTCTGCTTTCTGTTCCTGTTCAAGAAGGCGCAGCATGTTGAGAAGCAGGTCGTCGAAGTCCATAAGCTTCCTGCACTCCAGCGCCTGCTGGTACCGGTCTGCCCCTTCCTGCGTCAGGATAAAGCCGGTTTCCGCGGCGGAATCATCGGCCATATAGGCGGCAAAGCCCTGCGCGGAGGACAGCCCTGCCTTATGCAGAGAGATGGCGGTGAGAAACTGCCTGACGGTGCAGGCGAGTTCCAGGGCTTCTATGGTTTCTCCGGCGCATTCTTCCGCCTGTCCCTGGTCTGCCAGGGACAGCTCTGTTCCGGACCGGGCTAACAGCCGGTAGCAGAGGGAATGGAAGGTTCCGACCTGCATCTGGTTCAGGCTGCGCCTGCCTGGCAGTGCCTGGCGGATTCTCTGTGTCAGCTCGTCCGCTGCCTTGTTTGTAAAGGTGACGGCCGTAATCTCAGAAGGTTTTACGCCCCGCTCACCCATAAGGTGTTCGATGCGCGACACCAGAGTCTTTGTTTTGCCTGTACCCGGACCGGCTATGACGGCTGTTACCGGGAATACGGATTCCACGGCCTGCTGCTGGTCCCGGTTCAGGGCAGAGGAGGGATTGGAAACAGTCAGGATATTTGATACGGCTGTTTCATAGGAAGCTTCACGGGAAGCCGTTGAGCCGTGGGAAACGCCGGCTTTGCCGGACAATGCAGTATTTGCCGAAGGAACCGCATCTGCTGCCAGCTCCGCATCCCCCGTCACCCCCGGGGCTCCCGGGCTCCCAGGTCCCATGGTTTCGCTCAGGTCCGCGTTCGCTGTCTCAAAGGTCATGCACATCTGTCCCTCCACATTGTCAAGCTCGGCTGACTGGAACAGCCGCATGGTCCCGTACTCGCCGTCATAGCCGGGCCGCCACTGGACTTTTCCGTCTCTCAGATGGCGTATGCCCTCTGCTGTCAGGGAGCCGGCCGCATGGCTGATATCCTCCAGCGGGGCCTGGCGAAGAATATAAAATTCATTGCCCAGTTCCTCCAGCAGGTGTTCGTACTGCCTGGAAACCTTTACGCTGGACGGGGAGGAACCCACTGAGGAGGCAATGACCTCGCCCAGGGGCACCAGGTTTTCAAAGGGACGTCCCTGGGGCAGCAGGAAATCCTCGTCCCGGTCAGCCAGCTGTTCAATCCGGTGAAGTACGCCTGTGGTCAGTTTTCTGCCGCAGACAGGACATATGCCGTTGTATTTCCTGGCCTGGGAGGGACTGAGGCAGAGATGGCATTTCCGGTGGCCGTCAAAATGATATTTGCCCTCCTCAGGAAAGAATTCAATGGTGCCTTTAAGGCCCTCGCCCCTCTGTATGGCGCCGTAGAGCCCCGCATAGGACATGGGAATGTCAAACAGGCTGGCCTCCCTGCCCAGCTTGGCGGGAGAGTGGGCGTCAGAGTTGGAGATGAGCTGAAAGGAGTCAAGGGCCGACAGCCTCCCGTTCATGGCCGGATCAGAGGACAGTCCTGTCTCCAGGGCATGAATCTGGGGAGTCAGCTCCTCATAGCACTCTTCAATGGTATCAAAACCGGAAAATGCCCCGAACAGTGAAAAATGCGGGGTCCAGATGTGGGCCGGAACATAGATGGCATCCGGGCATGCCTCCAGTGTTATGGCCAAAAGATCGTGACAGTCCAATCCCAGGATGGGGCGTCCGTCCGAATGTATGTTGCCGATGGCTTCCAGCCGCCTGGAAAGCACTTCGGCTGCTTCCAGGCTGGGCAGGAGGATAAGGCTGTGTACCTTGCGCACACGGCCGTTTTTCTTGTAAATGGAGCTGATTTCCCCGCTGATAACAAAACGGGGCCTGCTCTGGCCAAGTATGGACGGGCGCTGTAAGGAATATTCCTTTTTAAGCATGTAAAGACCCGGCTCGGCGGGCTCCAGCTTTTCAGCCAGCTCCGCCCTCCAGGCCGGATGAGTAAAATCACCCGTACCTACAATGTTAATTCCTTTTTTCCCCGCCCATAAGTCCAGGTGCTCCGGCGTAAGCTCCTTGCTGGTGGCCCTGGAGTAGCGGGAATGGATATGTAAATCACCAATGTACATTGCGATGCACCTGCTTTCCTTTGATAGTATTTATTATAAAGGATTCATCCCAAAAAGAAAGCGGTTTTTTCTGCCAGCATCAGCCGGTCAGTCCCTCCACTGCATCCACGGGCAGGGAAATTGCCACTGCGTGTTCTCCGGTCTCCTTCATTACGGTCTCGCATATGGACTTCAGGATGGGCGCCCTTAAGCTGGTGGGGGTCAGAATCAGCAGTATGGCTTTTTCCTGGGAAAGGGTCATGCCGAACAGCTTTTTGCCGGCATCGCTGCCTATTTCCCTGGCCTTTATCAGGGTGCCGCCCTGACAGCCGGCCTTTCTGGCGGCCTCCATAACAGGCGCGGACAGGTCGGTGTGGATGACGGAAGCAATTAATTCATAGGAATGGGAATTTGTCATGGGAATATCCTCCTTGTGTTCTGCTGGGCGGCTGTTTGGCCCTGTTTGGTCTTCGTGCCGGCTTAAAATGTCCATGGCAGCGAAACTAATGCCTGTGAGGGAAAGGGTAAAAGCAATGCCGTGTCCGGGCTTGCAAAATTCCATTTCCCTGCCAAGGGCACGGAGCAGACGGTCGGCGCCGGCCTTGGATGAAAGTCCCAGAACCAGGTCCTTTTCAGGCTCATCCAGTCCCAGACAGTCCATGACTGCCGAGCTGGCTGTGCCGTGTCCTCTGACAGCCAGCAGTATTTCATGGTTGTATGTATGGAATATGGCAGCTGCCCTGTTCCCGGCCCCGCGGTTTACGATGGCGGCTGCCAGCTTTATACTTTTATGGCTCATAAGGTTCCTCCTCTAAATTGATGAATTCCTGTTCCATATCCACCACAGGATGTCTGGAAACAGCTTTCTCCCTGCGGGTTTTAAGCTCAAAGGACAGTCCGATGAGCTGGATGATAATGAGAGGGGTCATGGCTACCATGGCCACGATGCCAAAGGCGTCAGTCAGAATATTGCCTCCCAGGGCTTCGCAGGCCCCCATGCACAGCGGAAGGAGAAAGGTGGCTGTCATGGGACCGGAGGCAACGCCTCCTGAGTCAAAGGCAATGGAGGTAAAGACCGGGGGCACCACAAAGGAGAGACCCAGGGCAAGGGCGTAACCCGGCAGCAGGAAGGCCATGAGCGGCAGTCCCGTGATGACCCGGAATAAGGAGAATCCCAGCGACAGGGCCATGCCGATGGAAAGTCCGGTCATCATGGTCTTTTCAGATATGCTTCCGCCGGTCACATCCGCCACCTGCTTGTTGAGCACCTGTACGGCAGGCTCTGCCTTGACGATGTAATAACCGATGAGCATGGCCACTGGCACCAGAATCCAGCGATAGGGCAGGGAGGCCATCTGTTTTCCCAGATAGCTTCCGGCTGGCATAAAGCCCACATTTACGCCTGTAAGAAACAGCGTCAGCCCGATGTAGGAATACAGCATTCCCACCAGTATTTTCACCACCTGGCGTTTGCGCATCTTCAGGAAGAATATCTGGAAGAGCAGGAAAAAAGCCAGGATGGGAAACAGGGCCGTGAATACTTCCGCCGCGTAGTGGGGAAGTTCGCTCTGGAAGGCCAGCCAAAGGTCCTGGGAATTGCTGATGGATGGAATGGTCATGGGCTCATAGGCGCCGGAAGATGACTGGAACAAAAGTCCGAGTATCATGACAGAGAGAATGGGGCCAATGGAACAAAGGGATACCAGTCCAAAGCTGTCGCTGTCCGCGTTTTTCCCCTGGCCGATGGAAGACAGTCCCACGCCCAGGGCCATGATAAAGGGAACTGTAACAGGACCTGTTGTCACACCGCCGGAATCAAAGGCTACAGCCAGAAAATCACCTGGAATATAGAAGGCCAGGATGAAGAGAATGATGTAGCAGACCAGAAGAATGTGGGAAAGGCTCCAGCCGAAGAGGGAGCGAAGAAATGCAAGTGCCAGGAAGAAACCGACTCCTGCAGCTACTGCCAGGATGAGCACCATGTCCGGCACTGCCGGTGTCTGTCTGGCCAGGACCTGCAGGTCCGGTTCGGCCACTGTGACCATGGCGCCTATGATGACACATGCAATGACGATGACCGGAAGCTTTTTTGCCTTGGCCAGCTGCGCACCTACCTTTTCTCCAATGGGCATCATAGCCATATCCACTCCCAGGGTGAAGAATCCCATTCCTATAATAAGGAAGGCGGCCCCTGCCAGAAACAGCATCAGCGGGTCCAGGGGAATGGGAGTGATGGTGATCCCAAGGATTAATACAATGCAGGTAACGGGCAGCACAGATGATAAGGATTCTGTGATTTTTTCTTTTAGCTTCTGATTCAATAAATTACCTCCTGTTGTCCGTTATTTATGTTAACATATATATTTTAGCTTAACATAAGGACAAACGGAAAGGCAAGAGAAGGGGCCGTTAGAATTATGTTAAGAAACTCATTGAATCCGGGACAGCGCAGTAGTATAATAGATCCGCTGCGGGCATACACGGCAGCAGAAAATGGAAATAAATGGGGAGAATGGAAGTATGACATTGTATGACAGAAACGGGACGCCGGCAGCGTATATTGACAGTGACGGGGAACATATCTACCTGTTTGACGGAAAGCCGGCAGCGTATCTGAATGAGGATGCGGTATACGGTTTTGGGGGCACCCAGTATGGATGGTTTGAGAAGGGGTGGATCAGGGACCTGGATGGATACTGCGTCATGTTTACGGATGAGGCCAGGACCCAGGGACCGGCAAAGCCCTCACGCCATGAGACGCCGGCCAAATGGGCCAGGGCAGCCAGACCGGTGAGACGGTCCAGGGAGACAAAACGCTCCAAGACAGCCTATAAGGCGGCCTGGTCAGAGATCGCGGCAGGGGATTTTTTGTCTGGTAACAGTTGACACTGTTTGGGAAATATGTTAAATTAAGAATCAGTGCAAATACGCAGATAGGGAAGAGTAGATAACCGGATGGATGCAGAGAGCCGGCGGCTGGTGAAAGCCGGTGACGGATGGTTGTTGAACTGGCCCTGGAGTAGCCTGCCCCAACGAGGAAGGGCCGCCGGAAACGGGGGACCGGGAACCAGTAGGACAGGACGGAGACCTTACCGTTATAAGAGGATTAAGTGCATGCGTCAGACAGCATGAACCAGAGTGGTACCGCGCGGGGATTTTTAAGCCTTGCGTCTCTAGCAATAGAGGCGCAGGCTTTTTTGTTTCACAGAAAACTGCGCGCAGCAGGTATGCTGTCTGGATAAAGGGGAATCATCCCCTTAGATAACCAATGGAGGAATGAGATTATGGCAACACAGTACAACCACAGCGCCATTGAGAAAAAGTGGCGTGAGAACTGGGAAGAGAAGCCCATCAATGTGAACGATGGCAGGAAGGAAAAGTATTACTGTCTGGATATGTTCCCATACCCCTCAGGCAGCGGCCTTCACGTAGGACACTGGAGAGGATATGTGATTTCAGATGTCTGGAGCAGGTATCAGCTGTTAAAGGGAAAGTATGTCATTCATCCCATGGGATGGGATGCCTTCGGCCTTCCGGCTGAGAACTACGCTATCAAGATGGGCGTGCACCCGGCTAAGTCCACAGAGGCGAACATCAGGAATATCAAGCGCCAGATCAAACAGATTGCGGCAATTTATGACTGGGATATGGAAGTGAACACCACGGACCCGGACTTTTATAAATGGACCCAGTGGATCTTTGTCCAGATGTTTAAGAAGGGCCTGGCTTATGAGAAGGAATTCCCCATTAACTGGTGTCCTTCCTGTAAGACCGGACTGGCAAACGAGGAAGTGGTCAACGGATGCTGCGAGCGCTGCGGCACCACAGTTACCAAGAAGAATCTGCGCCAGTGGATGCTTAAAATTACTGCTTACGCAGAGCGTCTGTTAAATGACCTGGATAAGCTGGACTGGCCTGAGAAGGTTAAGAAGATGCAGACTGACTGGATCGGCAAGTCATACGGCGCAGAGGTGGATTTCCCCATTGACGGGCGGGAAGAGAAGATTACCGTGTACACCACCAGGCCGGACACCCTTTACGGAGCCACCTTCATGGTGCTGGCGCCGGAGCATGCCCTGGCCAAGAGCCTGGCCACCGATGAGACAAGGGAGGCCGTTGAAAAATATATATTCGATTCTTCCATGCGTTCCAATGTGGACCGTATGCAGGCCAAGGAAAAGACCGGTGTGTTTACCGGAAGCTATGCAGTTAATCCGTTAAACGGTGCAAAGACGCCTATCTGGCTGTCTGATTACGTACTGGCTGATTACGGTACCGGCGCCATCATGTGCGTGCCTGCCCATGACGACAGGGACTTTGAGTTTGCCAGGAAGTTCGGCCTGCCCATTGTACAGGTAATCGCAAAGGACGGCAAGGAAATTGAGAACATGACCGAGGCGTATACCGAGGCCAACGGCATCATGATTAATTCCGGTGATTGGAACGGCCTGGAGTCCGCTGTCCTTAAAAAGGAAGCGCCTCACATGATAGAGGAAAAGGGCTTTGGCCATAAGACGGTCAACTACAAGCTGAGAGACTGGGTATTCTCACGCCAGCGTTACTGGGGCGAGCCTATCCCCATCATCCATTGTCCCAAGTGCGGCTGTGTGCCTGTGCCTGAGGACCAGCTGCCCTTAAAGCTTCCTGAGGTGGAGAGCTACCAGCCCACAGGAACCGGCGAGTCACCTCTGGCTGCCATTGACGAATGGGTCAACACCACCTGCCCTGTCTGCGGCGCTCCTGCCAAGAGAGAGACAAACACCATGCCCCAGTGGGCCGGTTCCTCCTGGTACTTCCTGCGCTATGTGGACAGCCACAACAAGGAAGAGCTGGTATCCAGGGAAAAGGCGGACAAGTATCTTCCGGTGGATATGTATATCGGCGGCGTGGAACACGCGGTGCTCCATCTGCTGTACTCACGTTTCTACACCAAGTTCCTGTGTGATATCGGCGCTATTGATTTTGATGAGCCTTTCAAGAAGCTGTTTAACCAGGGTATGATTACCGGAAAGAACGGCATTAAGATGAGCAAATCCAAGGGCAATGTGGTTTCTCCCGATGATTTGGTGAGGGATTACGGTTGCGACTCCTTAAGGCTTTACGAGCTGTTCGTGGGACCGCCGGAGCTGGACGCAGAGTGGGATGACCGGGGCATTGAGGGCGTATCGCGTTTCCTGAACCGTTTCTGGAACCTGGTGATGGACAACAAGGATAAGGATGTGAAGGCGTCCAAAGAAATGATAAAGCTGCGCCATAAGCTGGTATATGACATTGAATACCGCTTCAACCAGTTCAGCCTCAATACTGTTATTTCCGGTTTCATGGAGTACAACAATAAGCTGATTGAGCTGGCCAGGAAGGAAGGCGGAATCGACAGGGAGACCCTTAAGACCTTCGTGATTCTTCTGGCACCCTTTGCACCCCATATCGGAGAGGAGCTGTGGCAGCAGTTAGGCGGTGACGACAGCGTGTTCCATGCACAGTGGCCGGAATGCGATGAGGAGGCCATGAAGGACGATGAGATCGAGGTGGCTGTCCAGATTAACGGAAAGACACGGGCCGTTATCAGCATCAGCGCAGACAGCTCCAAGGAAGATGCCATTGCCGCGGGACGGGAAGCTGTGAAGGAAAAGCTGACAGGCAATGTGGTAAAGGAGATCTACGTGCCTGGAAAGATTGTCAATATTGTATGTAAATAAATCAGATTCCCGCATATAAGCGGGAAGACAAAATGCCTGCGCAGCCTGCAGCACATGGGCTGGGCAGGCATTTTTGCGCTGGGCTTTGGGGCCGTGTCCATACCGGGAAATGTAAGAAAAAAGAAATAACATTTCCTGCTATAGCAGGTTATAATAGGAAATGGACAAAACAGGATATCGAGGTGACGGCCATGAGACATGAAAGAAGAACGATGGAAATGAATGGGAAGTGTCATAAAATAGGCAGGGCAGCGGCAGCGTTTGTTCTGTCAGGAGCCATAATGGCAGCGGGCGGTATTACGGCCATGGCTGCCGGCAGTGCAGGCGCGGGGACAGCTGCAGGGACAGCCGTGAATCCGGCAGAACAGGGGCCGGGGGTACCTGCTGCTTCAAAAGCAGAGCCTGAGGAAAAGAAGGCTGCAGTGGAGAATGGGGTCATACAGCCCCAGAATCTGGAAGGAGCAAAGGATGCGGACCAGCTGGTGGTGGTAGTGGGAACCGGCGGCTGTAGCGCAGATGTATATTATTATAAGAAGTCAGGTGAAGCCTGGGAGATGGTCTGGAAGGAAGCAGGCATCGTAGGAAGGAACGGAATTACGGACCAGAAGACAGAGGGGGACGGCAGCACGCCCTCCGGTACATATGGATTTACCATGGCTTTTGGGCTCAGGGAAAATCCGGGCAGCGTCCTGCCATACCATAAGATCACAAAAGGCGACTACTGGGTGGATGATTCAGCCAGTCCCTATTATAACAAGCTGGTCAATACATCGCAGGTTGCAAAGACCTGGAACTCCGCAGAGAATATGGCGGCAGCGTCCCCGTACTACAATTACGCCCTGGCATTGAATTACAATGAAGCATGCGAGCCCGGGAAGGGCTCTGCCATCTTTCTTCACTGCTTTACCGCTGCCAGGGATAACGGATCCGCGGGCTGTATCCGCCTGCCCCAGGAACGGGCCAAGGAGCTGGTGCAGTCAGCCACAGAGCACACTAAGATTGTGATTGCGCCGGATTTGGAGCGGTTAAACTAATTCCATAAAATAATTCTATTAAAACAATTCCATAAGGCAGAGGCAGGGGGCGCTATCAGCGCGGCCCTGCCATTTTTTTTGAAAGCATTTTTAATAAATCAATTTTCTTTTTCTCTGAGGGAGGCATCCTGGAACTGAGGATGTTGACCAGAAGGTCTGTCTCCCTGTCGTTAAACTGTACGCCCTTTTGCCGGGCTTCCATGTTGATGGCCATGAATGCCTCCATCATGTTGTTTTTGTCTGAATGTTCAATCCGCTCCGCAAATTCGGTGAGCATGGCCAGTTTATCTTTGTTCATGGCCTTGAGCCTGGGGTCTTGTTTCCAGCTGTTATCCATAATTATGTAGTCCTTTCTGTTAAGGGATTCAGTGAATGGCCGTATCAGGCCATAGCCTGCATGGCAGTGAATATCATTTCCATGGTCTCAAAACGCGATTGCTGCTCCGGTGTCAGGAACCTGCGCAGCTGGTCCATGGGAGTCTGGCCTTCCATCAGGGTTTCGGCCATGTCAATCATATCCTGCTCCATGGGATTCCCATATGGACGAATGGCCTTTAACAAATCGCGCATGGAGCCGTTTCCCTGGGGACGTTCCAGGGAGCAGATGCCCATGGATGCCACCTCTTCAGTCTCAAATAGCTCCACTGTCTTTCGCAGTTCCTGGACCTTGACAAACAGGGAGATGGCCTTTTGTTCGGGAACGCCCAGGTAGGGAAGGGAGGCCTTAATCATCTGCAGATGGTGGTCGCCTATGAGATAGTCCAGGTCGGTTAGTTTATAGTCATCAGATGGATTCATGTATTTCCACCAGCCTTTTCTTTCTTTGCTTCCAATTTATGCGGGAGGAGCCTGTTACATGCCACTTATTTTCCGGCACAATGAGCCAAAGCCTGGACACTGCATATATTATAAGTATGGAAGGAGAGTGAAATCCATGTACAGCCGTTTGATTATAGATGGAAATGCAGTATATGAAATAGATGAGGAATGCTTAAAGCAGAGACAGGGAAGAAAGGGGTATGGAGGTAAGAACCGGGGGACGAAAAGTGCTTTTTCATCCGGAGAGACAGGTGAGGCCGGCAAATAAGCCCGGCTTCCCTGCAAGAAAAAACAGGGAGTGATGAAGCACTCCCTGTTCCTTTGATTCTTTGGTGAAGGATTTCTTAGAGGTGGGAATTAGCAGCAGAAGCCACCGCCACCGCCGCCACAGCAGCACAGGATTAAGATGAGCCAAATCATATCTCCGCATCCGCCTCCACAGCTGCACCCACAGCCACAACCGCCACCGCAGTCGCTATGTCCGAAGCCACCGCCGCCTCCACAGCAGCACAGAATCAGGATAAGCCAGATGATATTACATCCGCATCCGCTGCCTCCTGTTCCACATCCGCATCCACAGTCACAACCGCAGTTTGTTGCTGCTACATCACTCATGTTAATTCCTCCATATAAAGTTTAATTACACTGTATCATATGAAGCCCTGCTTGCTCATGTTTCCACAATTTGATAAAATTTAGAAAATTTTTGTTGGTACAAGGCTGGGTTATATAGTATAATGTCGGCAGACACGATACTGCGCGGAACGTTTTCTGATAATAGAAGGAAGAATACGCTCCGGCAGATGAAAAAGAAAAGAGGCTTTAAGAATGGACAAAAGCAGATTATATTACCAGATCCCTTATGTAAAATCGTTCATGTGCACAGTGGAGCACTGTGAGGAGAGCGGGAAAGGAACCTGGCTGGTGACTCTGAACCAGACCGGTTTTTATCCTGAAGGAGGGGGACAGCCCTATGATACAGGAACCTTAAACGGGATTTCCGTGGTATCCGTCCATGAGAAGGGGGAACAGGTAATCCATGAACTGGCGCAGCCCATAGAGGAGGGGACCCTGGCGGAGGGAATCATAGACTGGCAGAGGCGGTATGACAACATGCAGCTGCACACCGGGGAGCATATACTGTCCGGTCTGGTGCACAAACACTTTGGATATGATAACGTGGGCTTTCACATGGGGGCTGAGGAAGTGACGGTGGACTTTAACGGCATCATTGAGCCGGAGGATCTGGATTGGCTGGAGGATGAGGCCAATCAGCTGGTCTATGCCAATGTCCCTGTAAAGGTGCTCTATCCCTCTGAGGATGAACTCAGGACCATGGAGTACAGAAGCAAGAAAGAACTGTCCGGTTTGGTGCGCATTGTGGAGGTGCCTGGCGCAGATGTATGCGCATGCTGCGGCACACATGTAGAAAACACCGGAGAAGTGGGCATCATTAAGATAAGAAGCATGATTCATTACAAGGGCGGCGTTCGACTGTCCATGCTGTGCGGACGCAGGGCCCTTCTGGATTACAGGGACAGGCTGAAGGATGAAGCCAGGATATCCAACCTGCTGTCAGCCAAGCTCGTCCAGGTGCCGGATGCAGTGGAAAAGCTTAAAAGTGACAGCCAGGACAAGGATTACCTGATTGGGAAGCTGGGCAGCAGCCTGCTGGCCCTGAAGGCGGGACAGTTCCCGGAGAGCACAGAGCCCCTCATTGTATTTGAGGAGGATTTAACTCCGATTCAGGTCCGCCAGTATGCGACCCTTCTCTATGAACAGAACAAGGCCGGGGTGGCTGCTGTGTGTTCCGGGAATGACAGGGACAGCGAATATCACTATGCTCTTGGCAGCAGCCGGATGGACATGCGCGCGCTCAGCAAAGCCATGAACAGCCGTCTGAGCGGAAGGGGCGGAGGCAGCAGCCTCATGGCCCAGGGCACCTTCCGGGCAGCGCGGGAAGCCATTGAGGCAGCGTTCCTGGAAGAGATAGAACTATAAAGGATGGTACGATGGAATTAAACAGCGATACAATGAAAAAAATCAGAGGACTTATCGTTTTTACCGTGGTAATTGTGGTTGCAGGAATCAATTACAGACGTCTGGTGGATGTGGCGGCCGGATTGATGCATATTGTCTGGCCCTTTATTCTGGGGGCAGCCATAGCGTTCATACTGAACGTGCCCATGCGCAATATCGAGAGGCATTTGACCGTGTTTGGGGAGGGCAGCAGGCTGAGACGGCCTGTCAGCCTGGTGGTGACCATCCTCCTGGTTACAGGCGGTCTGTTTCTGGTCATCTTTGTGGTGGCGCCTCAGCTGGTAAAGACCTTTATGAATCTTCAAAGCAGTATCCCGGTATTCTTTGCAGGGGTGCGCGATGAGGCGGAGCGTATATTTGCCAGTAATCCCCAGATATTGGAATATATGAACCAGATGGAAGTGAACTGGCAGGAAGTGTTCCAGAACATGGTTGCGTTTTTAAAGAGCGGAGCAGGAACTATGCTTAACACCACTTTCTCGGCAGCTGTCTCCATTGTCAGCGGCGTATCCTCATTCCTCATTGGATTTATCTTTGCCATCTATATACTTTTGCAGAAAGAGACACTGGGACGGCAGATAAAGAAGGTGCTGGAGGCATTTTTGCCGGAACCGGCGGTAGGGCGGATCCTGGATATCACAGCCCTTACAGAGCGTACCTTCTCCCATTTTCTCACGGGACAGTGCGCGGAGGCCGTGATTCTGGGAACCATGTTTTTTGTGGTACTGACCGTTATACGTCTGCCCTATGCACTGCTGATTGGGGTGCTGATTGCATTTACAGCCCTGATTCCTATTTTCGGAGCGTTTGTGGGACTGGCAGTGGGCGTGTTTTTGATGCTCATGGTAAATCCTATGGATGCACTGATTTTTACGATTACCTTCTTTGTACTGCAGCAGATAGAGGGAAACCTCATATATCCTTATGTGGTGGGAAATTCGGTGGGGCTTCCTTCCATATGGGTGCTGGTGGCCGTGACCGTGGGCGGAAGCATGATGGGGATTGTGGGAATGCTCATATTCATTCCGCTGTGTTCCGTGCTGTATGCCCTTTTACGGGACGGGGTCAATACCCGCCTGGGAAAGAAAGGCGGAGGAACAGCTGTCTGTGAGGATGCCTGCGGACCGGCTGGTGAGAAAGACGGGGACCAGGGGCAGCAGGAGTAAAGACCGGAAATGATACGAGAGAATCATTGGGTGAATACTACAAAACAGAGATAACAAAACAGAGATAATAAAAAAGAGATACCAAAAAAGCCCGGAACCTGTCAGATGGTTCCGGGCTTTGCCTTTGTCTGTATTCCCGGCTGTTATTCCAGGCTTTTATCTTAGGCTTATTCTCCCTGATACATATATTTGATTAAACGCTCGATGTCTTCCTTCTCATGAGCAACCAGGTCTAATTCCTTGATATATCCATTGGAGAAGATGGTGGCCATAGACAGATACTGGGCTAATTTAGATTTCAGATTGATGCGGTCGCCTTCCGGAGATACAAGCTCCACGGTTCCCCTGCACTGGTCAATGACAGAGAAAAACTTTTCTACGTCTGTGATATTCTGAATCTTCATGGCATATCCTCCTGTGTTTGTATGCATTTTCCTGAAATGGAAAAGGCTGGTTAATTTTTTAACATATATGATTATAGCAGAAGGGCAGGGGAAGGGCAATTATGAATTTTCATAAAAATACAGGGATTAAAGGGTGTTTTTTATCGCATCTAACAGCAGGGAGGAGACCCGCAGGCCGCCCCGGCCCGTCCCTATGGAAATATCTGGTTTATTGCTGCCATGAAAGTCGGAACCGCCTGTGGAGAGCAGATGGTGGCGCGCGGCCATTTCCTGGAGCTTGGCGCTTTCCAGGCGGTTGTGGGAGGAGTGATATACCTCCAGGCCTTTCATGCCCAGGCCTGCCAGATAGGCGATGAGCTCCTCCGTGGCCTTATCCCCCAGCTTGTACTGGAAAGGATGGGCCAGGGCCACAAAGGCATGGCTGTCCAAGAGGGCTTCCATGACCGCCTCGGGAGGCAAAAATTCCTTGGGCGGGCAGTATGTGCCTCCGTATTGCAGATATTTCTTAAAAATATGGTCCAAATCAGGCCCCAGACCCTTTGCCAGAAGGGCTCTTGCCACATGGGCCCTGGTGATGACCGTATCAGGGTTCCCGGCGCATAAATCTTCGGCGGTCAGGTGGATGCCGTGGGCATCAAAACGCCCCAGCATCTCCTGGTTGCGCTGGTCTCTGTGATGGCGGAATTCCTTTAACGCAGCCTGAAGGGAGGGCGAATCAGTGTCCACGAAAAGTCCCAGTATATGGATTTCGTGGTCCCTGAAACTGCTGGATACCTCGATGCCGGGCACCACCTCCAGCCCCAGTTCTGCCCCGGCCTCCGCGGCGCCGGCAACGCCGGCCGTGGTATCGTGGTCCGTAAGGGCGATGGCTGAAAGTCCGGCCTCATGGGCCAGGCGGACCACCTGCTCAGGTGACAGGGTGCCGTCGGATGCATTTGAGTGGACATGTAAATCAACGTAAGACATGATGTGACCTCCGAATCGTAAGATGTAAAGACCTTGAAAAGGCTTGTAATTGATTTTTAATAATTTAATAATACTTACTTTATATATAGTAACATGAAATTCACAATAAGTAAAATTGGCCTGAAAAAAACAAAAAAGACGGTTCCATTTTACATAAAGTATGTTATACTACAACTTGTGAATAAATCCATAGGCAGAGATGACAGGTGAATAGAATGAATCAGTTAGAGAATAATCAGAACAGAAGAAGTTCCTCAGCAGGCAGAAGCCGCGGCAGGGGTTCAGATAAAGGCACGGGACGGGGAACGTCCAGGAATACAGGCAGAAGCAGTTCGTCAGGCAGCGGTTCAAGAAGTTCTTATTCCTATCGTTCCGGCGGACAGGCCGGCAGGATGAACGCGGCCCAGACAGCCAGGCGCAACAGCCCTCACAGGAGAAAGAAGGGGCCGGATTATAAAAAGATTGCCATAGCCGGAGTTATTCTTATTATCCTCATAGCCGGCATATCGCTGGCCATGAAATGGAAAGGAGCCGGTGGAAGCGAACCGGATCATTCTGTGGAAGAGACAACCGAGACAGAGATGATGAAGGAAGTCAAGGTGGATGGGATTACCATCACCGGCATGTCCAAAAACCAGGCCAGGAATGCAATTCTTAAGGAATATCCCTGGGATATGACAGTTACCTATGACGGAGATACATATAATGTGACGAATCTTGCGGCGGAAAAGGTAGACGCGCTGCTGGATGAAATCTACAGCGGGGAACCGGCTGAGAGTTACACACTGAACATGGACGGACTGGAAGAGGCAGCTGCGGGGGAGGCGGAAAACTGCGCGGCCAAATGGAATAAAAAGGCCAAAAACGGTTCCATCGACAGCTATGACAAGGAAAAGGGCGCCTTTGTGTTCGCCGGGGAAGAGAGTGGGTTTGCCATTGACCAGGAAAAGCTGGCAGCAGACATATTAAAGGCCCTGAAAGATAAGAAGTTTGACGCTTCCATCACAGCCACGGGAAGTGAGACAGCCCCGGATATCAGCGCTGCCGCTGCCAAGGAAAAATATAAGACCATCAGCACCTTCACCACAAAGACAACAGCCAACAAGGCCCGAAATACCAATATCAGGCTGGCTTCAGAGGCTCTGAACGGAACCGTGGTGCATCCGGGAGAGGAATTCTCCTTTAACGCAGCCGTGGGACAGAGGACAGAGGCAAAGGGCTACCAGGGAGCAGCCGCCTATAACAACGGAGAGGTGGTGCAGGAGATTGGCGGAGGTGTATGCCAGGTATCCACCACCCTGTACAACGCAGTATACAGGTCCGGACTGGGAGAGGAGAGCATTACCTTCAGGCGCTCCCACACCTTTGAGCCCAACTATATCACACCGGGCCAGGACGCCACGGTGAGCTGGGAACAGCCGGATTTCCGCTTCAAGAACACATCCAGCACATCCATCGGCATCAAGGCCAGCTACGCGGACCAGAAGATGACGGTATCCATTTACGGTATTCCGATTCTGGAGGAGGGAACAAAGCTGGATTTGGTATCCGAGAAAGTGGAGGAGCTGGATCCGCCGGCACCTACATATGAAGAGGACCAGACCCTTGAGCCGGGAGTGGAGATTCAGAAGAGCGCCGGCAGCAAGGGAAGCAGATGGATCACCTACAAGGTATTATATAAGGACGGAAAAGAGGTTTCCAGGGAACAGGACCATAAGACCACATACAAAGGCCATGCCCCCGTTATCCGCCGCAACACCACGGGCGTGGTGCTGCCGCCTGAGGAGACCACCCTTTCCACAGAGACAACAACGCCAACCATTGACGGAATGCCGGACGGCTATATTCCGGGTGATGAGACAATCATCACGCCTTCCGGAAACGGCTCCCCGGAGAGCGGTCCCGGCACAGTGACCCAGCCGGCAGCGCCCACCACAGCGCCTGCAGCGGCACCGAATCCAACCCAGGCCCCGCAGCCGTCTGAGACTGAGGCAGCCGGACCTGGCGGAGATAATCCGGTGATTGCACCGCTGAAACCAGAATAAAAAAGCAGACAGGAAAAGAGAAACCGGCATCAATGGTTTCTCTTTTTTTGCGGCGCTTTTCATGTTTTCAAAAATTGACATTGTATTTTTTGGCGTAATTACGATTAAGCATTTGCAATTTGTTAAATAATTGCTATAATAGTAGACAGGTCAGTCTGCATAGGGTCGAAGCATGTTTGTACATGCCCGGGTCCGGGGCAGACTCACATGTATACCATTACATATTCACTATTTGTAGGAGGAAATCAAAATGGCAAGAAAAATGAAAACCATGGATGGCAACCATGCAGCAGCGCATGCGTCATACGCATTTACTGATGTAGCGGCTATCTATCCGATTACCCCATCCTCACCTATGGCTGAAGCCACAGACGAATGGGCAACAGACGGAAGAACCAATATCTTCGGTCGTGAAGTACAGATTACAGAGATGCAGTCTGAGGCAGGTGCAGCAGGTGCTGTACACGGTTCTCTGGCAGCAGGTGCTCTGACCACCACCTACACAGCGTCACAGGGTCTGTTACTGATGATCCCTAATCTTTATAAAATCGCGGGCGAGCAGCTTCCAGGTGTATTCAACGTATCCGCACGTGCTCTTGCTAGCCATGCATTATCTATTTTCGGTGACCATTCCGACGTTTACGCATGCCGTCAGACCGGATGCGCTATGCTGTGCGAGTCCAGTGTACAGGAAGTAATGGACCTGACAGTTGTTGCACATATGGCATCCATCAAGGGCAAGGTTCCATTCATCAACTTCTTCGACGGTTTCCGTACATCCCATGAGATTCAGAAGATTGAGACCTGGGATTATGAGGACCTTAAGGAAATGGTTGACATGGACGCTGTAGATGCTTTCCGCAAGCATGCACTGAATCCAAATCATCCATGCCAGAGAGGCTCTGCTCAGAACCCTGATATCTTCTTCCAGGCAAGAGAAGCCTGCAACCCATACTATGACGCTCTTCCTGCAATTGTTCAGGAATATATGGACAAGGTTAATGCCAAGATTGGTACTGACTATAAGCTGTTCAACTACTACGGCGCTGCTGATGCTGAGCACATCATCATCTCCATGGGCTCTGTCAATGACACCATCGAAGAGACCATCGACTACATGGTGAAGCAGGGACAGAAGGTTGGTGTTGTTAAGGTTCGTCTGTACAGGCCATTCTGCGTACAGGCCCTGATTGACGCCATTCCTGATACCGTTAAGGTTATCTCCGTATTAGACAGAACAAAAGAGCCAGGCGCTATCGGCGAGCCTCTGTACCTGGATGTTGTTGCTGCCCTTAAGGGAAGCAAGTTTGACCAGGTTAAGGTTTTAACCGGACGTTACGGCTTAGGTTCCAAGGATACCACACCTGCTCAGATCGTGGCAGTTTACGAGAATACAACCAAGTCTCCATTTACCGTAGGTATCGTGGATGACGTTACAAACCTGTCCTTAGAGATTGGCGCTCCTTTAGTTACCACTCCTGAGGGAACCACAAACTGTAAGTTCTGGGGTCTGGGCGCTGACGGTACAGTTGGTGCAAACAAGAACTCCATCAAGATCATCGGTGACAATACAGACATGTATGCACAGGCATACTTTGATTATGACTCCAAGAAATCAGGCGGCGTTACCATGTCCCACCTGCGTTTCGGACACAGCCCAATCAAGTCTACCTATTTAATCCGTACAGCTAATTTCGTTGCCTGCCACAATCCTGCATATGTACGCAAGTACAACATGGTTCAGGAGCTGGTTGATGGCGGTACATTCCTGTTAAACTGCCCATGGGATATGGAAGGACTTGAGAAGCATCTTCCTGGACAGGTTAAGAAGTTCATCGCTGACCACAACATTAACTTCTACACCATCGACGGTGTAAAGATTGGTATTGAGACAGGCATGGGCCCAACACGTATCAACACCATCCTTCAGTCCGCATTCTTTGAGCTGACCGGCATCATTCCTGCTGAGAAGGCAAACGAGTTAATGAAGGCTGCTGCAAAGGCAACCTATGGCCGTAAGGGAGAGGACGTTGTTCAGAAGAACTGGGCAGCTATCGACGCAGGCGCTAAGGGCATGCACAAGGTAGAGGTTCCGGAGAGCTGGAAGAACTGTGAAGACGAAGGCCTTGACTATGCAGTTGTAACCCAGGGAAGAAAGGATGTAGTTGACTTCGTTAACAATATCCAGACAAAGGTAAGTGCTCAGGAAGGAAACTCCCTGCCTGTATCCGCATTTACAGAGTATGCAGATGGTTCCACACCATCCGGTTCCTCCGCATATGAGAAGCGCGGTATCGCTGTTAAGGTTCCTGTATGGAATCCGGACAACTGTATCCAGTGTAACTTCTGTGCATATGTATGTCCTCACGCTGTTATCCGTCCGGTTGCCATGACTGCTGACGAGGCTGCAAAGGCACCTGCAGACATGAAGATGAAGGATATGACAGGCATGGCTGGCTATAAGTTTGCCATCTCTGTTTCCGCTCTGGATTGTACCGGATGCGGTTCCTGTGCAAATGTATGCCCAGGCATGAAGGGCAACAAGGCTCTGGTTATGGAAAGCCTTGAGGCTAACCTTGGCGAGCAGGCTATCTTTGACTTTGGTCAGTCCCTGCCTGTTAAGGAAGAGGTTCTGGCTAAGTTCAAAGAGAACACCGTTAAGGGCAGCCAGTTCAGACAGCCTCTGCTTGAATTCTCCGGCGCTTGCGCAGGATGCGGCGAGACTCCTTATGCAAAACTGATTACCCAGCTGTTTGGCGACAGAATGTACATTGCCAACGCAACAGGATGTTCCTCCATCTGGGGCAACTCCTCACCATCCACACCTTACACCGTAAATGCCAAGGGACAGGGTCCTGCATGGGACAACTCCCTGTTTGAGGATAATGCAGAGTTTGGTTACGGTATGCTGCTGGCTCAGAACGCAATCAGAGACGGCTTAAAGGCTAAGGTTGAGAGCGTAATGGCTAACGAGAAGGCTACTGACGAGATGAAGGCAGCCTGCAAGGAGTGGCTTGATACATTTGGCACCGGCGCTCTGAACGGCACTGCTACCGATAAGCTGGTTGCAGTTCTGGACGGCGTTGACTGCGATGTCTGCAGAGACATTGTTAAGAATAAAGATTTCCTGGCTAAGAAGTCACAGTGGGTATTCGGCGGTGACGGATGGGCTTACGATATCGGCTTCGGCGGTGTAGACCACGTGCTGGCATCCGGTAAGGACATCAACATCATGGTATACGATACCGAGGTTTACTCCAATACAGGCGGCCAGTCCTCCAAGGCTACCAAGACAGGTGCTGTTGCACAGTTCGCTGCAGGCGGCAAGGACGTTAAGAAGAAAGACCTTGCAAGCATTGCCATGAGCTATGGCTATGTGTATGTTGCACAGATTTGTATGGGCGCTGATATGGCTCAGACTGTTAAGGCAATTGCAGAGGCAGAGGCTTATCCGGGACCATCCCTGATTATTGCATACGCTCCATGTATCAACCATGGTATCAAGAAGGGTATGGACAAGGCTCAGACAGAGGAGAAGCTGGCTGTAGAGTGCGGTTACTGGAACAACTTCCGTTACAACCCGGCAGCTGAGAAGAAGTTCTCCCTGGATTCCAAGGCTCCTAAGCTTGAGACCTATCAGGACTTCTTAAAGGGCGAGGTTCGTTACATGTCCCTGGCTATGAAGAATCCTGAGAGAGCAGCCGAGCTGTTCGCACGTAACGAGGCAGAGGCTAAGGAGCGTTACGCTTACTTAGAGAAGCTGGTTACACTGTACGGCAACGACTAATCTTACGTCAGATTTGAATATGTTATAAATGATGGACCCCGGAGGGCTTAGGCTCTCCGGGGTTTTATGTGTGTATTTGCAACAGTTTGGACCGTGCTGCGAATATTCTATTTCCAGAAGGGGATAATACTGGAAGAAAGGATGTGTGATACCAGTATGTTAGAAGAGAAGGCAATGGTTCAATTTCTGAACCGATTTACCGATTATCCCTTTCTGGTAAAATGGAAGGATCACGAAGACCGGGTAGGTCACGGCAACCCTATGTTTGCTGTTGACATCAGGGAAACCATACCGGTGAAGAAGCTGATGGACAGCACCTCCCTGGCCTTGGGAGAAGCCTATATGAAGGGCAAGCTGGAGGTGGAGGGGAGTCTGTATGAGGCCCTGGACCATTTCCTGGGGCAGATGGACCGTTTTTCCGTCAACCGCCTGCATCTGAGAAAGCTCCTTCATCCCTCTAATTCCAGAAAAAACCAGAAGATGGAGGTGTCCTCCCACTACGATATCGGCAATGATTTTTACAGGCTTTGGCTGGACGAAACCATGAACTACTCCTGCGGTTATTTTAAGACAGAAAATGATACCCTCTATGAGGCCCAGGTGAATAAAACAGATTATATTCTGAAGAAGCTGGCGCTGGAAGAGGGCATGAGCCTTCTGGATGTGGGCTGCGGATGGGGATTTCTCTTAATCAGGGCGGCCAGGGAATACGGAGCCAGGGGAACCGGCATTACCCTCAGTACGGAGCAGTATGACGGCTTTAAAAAGCGTATAGAAGAGGAAGGGCTGGAACATCTGCTGGATGTCCGGCTCATGGACTACAGGGATTTACCCCAAAGCGGCATGAAATTTGACCGTGTGGTCAGCGTGGGCATGGTGGAGCATGTGGGAAGGGAAAATTACGGCAGGTTTATGGACTGTGTGGACAAGGTGCTGAATCCGGGCGGCGTATTCCTGCTCCATTTTATCAGCAGCCAGAAGGAGCACGCAGGGGATCCATGGATAAAGAAATATATATTTCCGGGTGGGGTCATCCCCAGTCTCAGGGAAATCATATCCCTGATGGCGGAACATGACTTTCATATTTTGGATGTGGAGAACCTGAGAAACCATTACAACAAGACATTGCTGTGCTGGGAAAAGAATTTCAAGGAACATGAAAAGGAAATAAAGGACATGTTCGACGAGGAATTTGTCCGCATGTGGGATTTGTATTTGTGCTCCTGCGCGGCAACATTCCACAATGGAGTCATTGACCTTCATCAGATACTGGTGAGCAAGGGTGTAAACAATGAACTGCCCATGGTGCGGTGGTATTAAGCAAAAAATGCGGCCTGGAGCGTGGAGACGGAGGAAACAGTCCTCCGGCACGCTCCATGGCTTTATGCAGGTATTATTTCAAACGTTATTTCGGATGCTGTCTCAGGCATGATTCCATAACATTATCTGCACATTAACCGAACTGTGTTTTACGGGATGGTTTTATGGAGTTAAATCTGGTATAATCTAGGATTATAAAGCTGGCTCCATGAGGAACTGTCTGTTTTGGGGGATGAAGCGGAGAATGGATATAACCATGGTGTGATTGATAAAGGAGTGAGGGCGGATGGAGACAAAGAGCGATTTAATTACATATTGTCTTACCTATAAAGATGTATATGAGGACTATCCCTTCAGGGACCATGAATGGACTGTCATACGCCACCGGGGCAATAAGCGGGTATTTGCCTGGATATACCGGCAGGAGGGACAGGTCTGCATTAATCTGAAATGCGCGCCTGAATGGATTGAATTTTGGCGCAAGGCCTATTCCGGTGTGCGGCCAGGGTATCATTTGAATAAAAAGCACTGGAATACGGTGGTTTTGGATGGGAGTGTCCCGGATGAGGATATCAAACGGATGATAGGTGAAAGCTATGATTTGACAGGAGATTGCAGTAAAAAGAGATAAGTCCTTGCATGAACGGGCAGCTTCCGGTATGGTATTTAATCCAAAGGGAGAACAAAATAATACAGGACAGGGGAATAAGGATGAACAGACAGAATGAACACACGGGAATCGGACCTGGCACAATTGTCAGACATTTTAAGAGGGAAACATTATCGGCAGAGGAAAAAAAGACGAACCGATATCTCTATGTGGTCAGGGACATGGCCCATCATACGGAGACAGGAGAGCTCCTGGTCATCTATCAGGCGCTGTACGGGGAGTTTGGAACCTTTGCCAGGCCGGCTGAAATGTTTTTTTCTGAGGTGGACAGGGCAAAGTATCCGGAAATCAGACAGCGTATGAGATTTGAAGCTGTGAGCAGTTAGAGAGGTGCCGGATTCAGCGGGAGCCTTGCCTGCTGATGAAATAGGGTCAGATGCAGCCGCAGCGGGGCAGAGAACGCGGGACCTGTGAGAGTCAGAAAGGCAGATAAGGGAAATACAGGGAAAACCAAAAAATGGGGGTATCGTCATCATGGCGGTACTCCCATTTGGATGATGAGGGATTCGTTATACATTAGAAGTGTCTGCATCAAAGGGCAGCAGGAATTCCGGTATGCCGCTGGAATAAGGGGCAATATCATACTGTTGGTAGTAAATGACGATCCCGCCTGGTGTCAAATAAAAATTCTCCGGATGGAAGGAATTGCGCAGGAGTTCCTGGTAGTTGTCAAAATAGGTACCGGGATTGGCTTTCAGCCTCTCTGCAATCTCAAACTGTATCCAATTCTGGATATCCTGGATATAAGACGGATTGTTTTGATAAAAGTCGCTGAGCGTCATTTTTCTGCCGGATTGGGCATCCCAGGTCTCAGATGTCCGCAGGGTGGATCCGTGAGCTCCGCCTGTAAAGGTATACTGTTCCGAAAAAAGACTGAAAATACAGTCCTGGTTATATGTCACCACATAGCTTATATTAAATTCATATGGAAAAAATGGAACATTGCGGACGCGGCTGTAATTTGCCTCCTCGGCCGCCTGGGGATATAATACGCTGCGGCAGTACCTTGCTTTTTCATTTGCCTGTGTGACATAGTATTTGTTTATGGCCTGTATCGCTTCCTGATTGCAGGAAGCGTTCAATTGTGGGTAACGAATCTGGCAGTTAAGCACAACGGTGTCCTGGTAATCCATCTGGTCTGTCAGAATATGCTGGGTTATGGTTTGCATAAAAGCCTCTTATGATATGTTTTTACAATATATGTGCATGGTTGGCCATGTATGATTGATTCATGGTTTAACTGGGACATTCCTGCAAGCGATGAGTGCTGTATTATGTCTTGACACGAACATATGTTTGTGATATCATATAATATATAAAAGAACATATGTTCTTTTTGGCGGATTCAAGAAGATAAACTCACTATACAGAGTCTGTTGAGTCTATCAGGCCGGAACTTATAAAAACCTATATATGACAGGAGGCAGCCACATGAAAATCACAAAGGACAATCTGAATGAAGTTTTATTTGAGAACCATGATGCCAGACTTTTGATTGCGGACGTTGTGACCCATACCAGCGCTAACCTCTATTATTATCATGATATAGAAATAACGGTTCAGAAGGCGCTGGATATCTGGCATAAGGCCCAGGCCGCAGACGGGGAAGAGAACGGGTTTTACAGCGTGTCCTTCCTGGATTTTTCAAAGGAATCTGCGCCGCTGCCGTCAGGATTACAGCATGCATTTACGTAGCAGTATTCTCAAAGAGGGTATTACTGAGGCGCGGATTTTGAAGGTGAATGCGCCGTAGGGCATGGCACCGCAGGCCGGCAGCTGCCGCAGGAGCCAATGAGGGTTAAGCAAATCCCCGGCATCATGATAAAACAGGCAGGAGGTATACGAATGGAGGAGTGTTGCGGAATCAACATAGAACAGGAGATGACCATTGAAAATTTATATTGTTTCATAAGGGCATCCCTGCAGGCATTGCAGAGCACCGGTGGGTATGGGGAGGCGGATTTTGTATGTCCGCTATGTGGAAAAAAGGCTCATATAAAGCGCCTGAAGGGCGAGCTTTATAATACAGGAGAGATTGGGTGCCGGTGCGGGTACTCGTTTCGCTTTTAACCATAATCAAATTTCTAAATAATTCTTACCTGTGTGCACATATCTTTTGCAAACAGGTCCTAATTGGTTTGCTTTCATCCACCAGTCCTGCTATAATGGCATAAATGATACTGAAAAAGGAGTATTGTATGACCTTAGGACAAATAAAAGAAAGGCTGCAGTCCAGTGAATATGATTTCTTAAGAACGGATGAACACCTGGGCCATCACATCATCCTATTGACATTGGGAGGAAGCCATGCCTATGGAACCAGCATGGAAACCAGCGATCTGGATATTCGCGGATGTGCCCTGAACAGCAAGAGGGAAATTCTGATTCATGAGGATTTTGGGCAGGTAACGGATCCGCACACCGATACCACTATCTATGCATTCCGCAAGCTGATTCCACTGCTGACCAATTGTAATCCAAATACCATAGAAATGCTGGGCGGCAGAGAAGACCATTATTTGCATATAGCACCAGTGGGCAGGGAGCTGTTAGACCATGCCCACTTATTCTTATCCCAGAGAGCGGTTTATTCCTTTGGAGGATATGCAAACCAGCAGCTGCGCAGACTGGATAACAAGGCGGCCCGGCTTGTGGAACAGACGGATAATGAGAGACATATACTGAAAACCATAGAACATGCTTCCTTTGACTGGAAGAACCGGTATTTTTATATGCCTGGGGACAGTGTTAAGCTGTATATTGGAAAAGCTCTTAAGGAAGAATATGATAGTGAGATATTTATGGACATTACCCTGAGGCATTATCCGCTCAGGGATTATAAATGCCTGTGGTCAGAGATGCAGAGCATTGTAAAATCATATGCCAAGGTGGGAAAGAGAAACCAGAATGCCATAGAGCATGGTAAACTGGGTAAGCATATGATGCATCTGATCCGCCTGTACATGATGTGCCTGGATATTCTGGAAAAGGAACAGATTGTGACTTACCGTGAAAAGGAACACGACCTTCTTATGGATATCAGAAATGGCCGGTATCTGGATGAGAACCGGCAGCCTGTTCCGGAATTTTTTGAGATGGTAGATGAATATGAAAAGCGTCTGGATTATGCCCGGAAGAATACATCGCTGCCGGAAGAACCGGATATCAGGAAGATCAATGACTTTGCAGCCAGTGTAAATGAGAGGGTGGTAAAAGGTGAATTGTAATCATGATATACCAATATCCGCGGCCTGCATTATAAAGGAATTGGAATTAAGAGGATGGGAGTTTACACAAGGCCAGAACCTGGAAATGGACAACTGGCAGCATATCCTGTTTACTGTGGTTCCCGAATTAAAGACCATGTGCGGGTTTCAACAGAATAATCCTTATCATGTCTACGATGTGTGGCAGCATACCGCAGCGGCCCTCAGAGCGGCAGGAGATGATCCTGTTGTGGCATTGACCATACTGTTTCATGATATCGGAAAACCGGAATGCTATACTGAGGATGAGGACGGCAGAGGGCATTTCTATGGACATGGCCCTGTAAGCGCCAGGATTACGAATCAGGTAATGAAACGGCTGAAATTCGATGAAGAAACCATTGATACGGTGGTAGAGCTGGTAAGATACCACGACTCTGACCTTCACGAAAAGAGACGAAGCATCAGGACATGGCTGGACCGTCTGGGAGAAAAACAGTTCCGGCGGCTGCTGGAGGTACGCCGGTGTGATGTAAGCGGCCAGAATCCTGCCTGTCTGGCAGAACGGCTGGCCAGAATCCACCGTTTGGAAGCCCTTCTGGATGAGGTGGTGGAGCAGACCGGGCAGTTTCGCATTAAGGATTTGGATATTAATGGAAGTGATTTGATACAGATTGGTTATACACCGGGAAGCTCCATTGGAAGCACCCTGTCTAAGCTGGCGGACCAGGTGGTAGAAGGAGTCATGGAGAACAAAAGGGATATATTATTGCGGGAAGCAGGCCGGTGGCTGATACGCGAATAGGCCGGGCCGTCACATGGTGGCGGCCTTTTTTCCATACATTACCTTAAATATGTTTGGATTGCTAATTTTGGGACAGAATATAATAGAGAACCATTACCATGGGCAGTTGGCAAGTAACCGGCTCAAGCAGTTCAAACATTTTAAGGAGTAAATATGAAACGAATCGTTATATTGGGGGCCATGGCTCTGACCTTATCACTGGCAGTGCCCATGACAGTGCAGGCAGAGGAAAACGGGACAGATATGGTACTCGCCGCCAAGAGTGTGGCGGGTGAATTCAAAACCGCTCTTCAGGAGGCAGCCCATAAGACAATTAAGTTTGCTAACCAGGATGGAATCAATATTTATAAGGAACCCAGCACAGGGGCAGTGGTTTTGGACCAGGCATTTCTGAACACATCCTTTGAGGTTTTGGGTGAATACGGTGATTGGTCCATGATAACAACAGAGGCAGGACATGCATATATAGAAACAAAATATCTCTCAGGCATTGAGATACGGCGCCCTTCTTATTCAGAAGAGGACCTTTATATTCTGGCTCATGTAATCTGCGGAGAGGCGCAGAACTGTCCGGATGATGAGCAGCTTCTGGTGGGCTCAGTGGTGTTGAACCGGGTGAATCATGGCCGGTTTCCCAACACCATCAAAGGCGTGGTATTTGCACCGGGGCAGTACTCCTGCACCAGAGACGGAAATTATTACCGCGAGCCCACAGCAAGCAATTGGGCCAATGCAAAGTGGCTTCTGGAAAATGGGAGCATCCTGCCGGGCAATGTGGTCTGGCAGTCAGGAGGCAGACAGGGCAGGGGAGAATATCTGAGGACCAGATATCACAGTTATTGTTATTGATGGCAGAAGAAACAGTACAACATCATCTTTGTATTTACAGCAGATAATTGGGGGCCGGCACGGCGTGGGCCGCGCCGGCATTTGACTTAGGTCACAATACGGGTCATGGTGAATTTTCCGGGAGCTGTCTGCAGTACGGCAAATTGACTGTAGGATGTCCCGGAAGATTCATAGGGAGTTGCTTTGGCATCCTGGCCTGGGGTGTGGACAGTAGCCGACACTTCTGTAAGAAGGCAGACCCCTCGGCTGCCGGCGGTCCAGCTCCCCCATGGAGCTATCTCATAGTTATCATCAGAACAAAAGGCAGAGGCATATTTCACCTTCCCTTTCACACTGAAATTCGTAGAGTTGACAATATGAACTTTTGGATAAGCCATATAATACACATCCTTTCCAGATTTATTTATAGAAGCTTGTCTGGCTTCTAACGTATAATATGCTGGCAGAGAAAATGTGTGAAAATGCCGTTAATAAGGGGATAAAGGGAAAAAACAGTATTCTTTGGATGTTTCAGGTGAAAGATAAGTGGCAAATGTCTGAATATGAGAGGAGCCGGCATGAAGGAACCATGCCGGCTAAGTATGAGAGAAATCTATATCAAAAGGAGTAATTCCTTGTTATGGATAAGAGTATACATGGAAATTGTGACAAAAGTTTGAGCAGGAGCTAAATTAAGAATAAAATTCCTTAAGGATTAAACGTGGGAAAGATGAGTTTTTATTTACGAATTTTCAATAAGTATGAATAATTGGAAAAATAGTACTTGATTTTCCTGCGGATTTATGGTATTATCTACGAGTGTCGGGGCATTAGCGCAGCTGGGAGCGCGCCACACTGGCAGTGTGGAGGTCACGGGTTCGAATCCCGTATGCTCCATTGAAGAGAGTACATGGAATAGAGATTTTTCTGTATATACTAATTATGAAACTTGCGAATGGCTTAGGCCATTCGCATTTGTTGTTTATGGGAAGATGTATAGATTTGCGCTCTGTGAGGCAGCACCATTGATTATTTGGCATGGGAAGTTACATCACGGCTGGGGGAGATTTACAACCATACTCCCCAGTCGCCATAGTTAAATGTGCCGCTGCCATGATGAAGTTTTCCGTCTGCTTCAAGCTGCTCAAATGCTTTTCGCATACGAAATAAGATTTCCGGCTGTATATCCAGTGAATGATGGGCAGGAAATACTTTCTTTACCGGCAGGGAAGAAAGCTTTTTTAGTGAATTAAGATATGCCTCCGGGTCGGTAGATGGATAATAGGCAAAGAGTATATCCTTGTAAACCAAATCGCCTGTAAATAAATACCCTGTATCTTTCTCCCAAAAACACAAATGTCCCGGTGAATGTCCCGGCGTATGAAACACTTCAACCTGCCTCCCGCCAAGGTCAATTATATCATGATCAGTCAGAACCTTTGACGGCACCCCCTGAAAAAACTCATAATCGTTTACATCAAAGCCGTCAGGTAAATTGCAGCGGTCAACAACCATCTCTTTAATTGTTTCTATGGATAAAGGGAACTTGCCATTCAGCCAGTCCAATTCTTCAGCATGAGCGTAAAAATCCGGAAAATATTTGTGTCCTCCAATATGATCCCAATGAATATGCGTTGCAACTGCCGTAATGGGCTTGTCCGTGAGTTTTACGACCTCATCAAATATGTTTGAAATACCAAGTCCTGTGTCAATAAGCAAGCTTCGTTCCCTTCCGTTCAGCAAATAGCAGTGCGTTTCCTCCCAATGCCGGTATTCACTGATAATGTAGGTATTTGAGTCTGTTTTATCTATTGTAAACCAGTTGTCCATTGTTTTATATCCTCCGCTTTGCCGGTTTGCTTCATTGTCTAAACCATCAGATTTAATTTTAAATAAAGGAAACTAGACCTCTAATGCCAGTTCAACGGCCTGTTTTGCGTGTATCACGGTGGTATCAAAAACAGGCAGTGAAGAATCGGTCTGATGTATAAGAAGCCCGATTTCAGTACAGCCAAGGATAACACCATGGGCTCCCTTTGCCTTTAAATTATCAATGACTACCTGGAATTCTCTGCGGGATTCTTCCCTGATATTACCTACGCAGAGTTCATGGAAGATAATATCATTCACAATATCAATATCCGCGGCATCCGGGGTGATAACGTCTATACCTCTGTCAATTAACCTCTGCTTATAAAAATCCTGTGTCATCGTATATTTTGTGCCCAACAAGCCCACTTTCCGAATCTGACATGCCAGAAGCTCTTGTGCGACGGCATCCGCTATATGTATAATCGGAATCTGTATCATGGATTCGATTTGAGGAACTACCTTGTGCATTGTATTTGTGCAGATCAGAATGAAGTCCGCACCTGCAGCTTCTAAGCTTTTAGCTGCCGTTCCCAGTATGTCACCACTCTTTTTCCAGTCACCGTCAGACTGACATTTTTCGATCTCGTCAAATTCCACACTGTAAAGAATAACCTTTGCAGAATGAAGTCCGCCAAGCCGTCTTTTAACTTCCTCATTTATAATCTGGTAGTATGAAACTGTACTTTCCCAACTCATTCCGCCAATCAGCCCAATTGTTTTCACTTTTTGACCTCCTCTGTTTCCAATTTGATTTAGTAAATTATATCACACATTCATTTGCTATGGAACGACGACTTGGGAGTGCATCAAGGAAAACAATTGTAATGCACTGACGGAAGAAGGCCGCTGAGAAGGCCGCTGAGAAGACAGCTAAGAAGGCCGCTAAGAAAACAGCTAAGAAAAATGTAATAGATTCTTCAGCATATGGTATTTGACATTCATCATACAGCATGCTATAATCAGTTCCAATAAAAGGGAGTAGCGAACCACCAGAAGGTGGATTTTAAATCGTCATCTCGGTGCCGGAGGCACCCGTATAAAATGAAATGTGCAAGACTTTTATTGTGGCAGGGAGCCAGCCACCATAAAGGTCTTTTTTTCTCTGATGCAAAGCTGGCGGTAATACCTGCCTCGCACAACAGCAAGGTATTGTTTATCGCAGAAAGGAGAAAAGAATGGAGAGAAAAAGCAGACAACAGGAAATCAGTGAGGCATTAATGGCAGCAGATATGGCTTCCATGAGCCTGCAAAAGGCGGAGGAACTGCTGCAGAAGGCAAGCAGTTGGGGAATCTGGGATATGCTGGGCGGCGGATTTTTCAGCACCATGTTTAAGCATAACCGGATGGATGAGGCCCAGGCAGCCATGAATGAGGCAAGGGGACATCTGCGCAGATTAAAGAGAGAATTGCTGGATGTAAACCTGACCGGGGATTTAAAGATGGATGTGGGAAGTTTTCTGACCTTTGCCGATTACTTTTTTGACGGTGTCATAGCTGACTGGATGGTGCAGTCTAAAATAGGGGATGCTCTGAACCAGGTCAGGGAAGCCAGACGCCAGGTGAGCGGTATCAGGAAACGTCTCCAGGAGATGAGGCAGACACTGGAAACAGAACAGGAAGGTAGGTAAGGTATATGGGATGTCTTGGAAATGTATTATGGTTTATATTCGGCGGATGTATAAGCGGCTTATCCTGGCTCCTGACAGGCTGCCTGTGGTGCATAACGATCATAGGAATACCGGTGGGACTGCAGTGTTTTAAGTTTGCGGGCCTGAGTTTCTTTCCCTTTGGAAAGGAAGTGGTCTACGGCGGGGGAGCGGCGTCCCTGCTTCTGAATATTATCTGGCTGTTGGTTTCCGGTTTGCCCCTGGCCATTGAGTCAGCCATCATCGGAGTACTGCTTTGTATTACCATCGTGGGCATACCCTTTGGGCTGCAGCAGTTCAAGCTGGCGAAACTGGCCCTGATGCCCTTCGGAAGCCAGATTGTCTGAGGTGTGGTATGAAAACAGACCGGGGTAATGAGGCACAGTGCAGTTATTTTATGATAATAGAGGACAGAACGCCGCGGTTTTGATATACTAATACACAAGAGATAACAGGGAAGCAGACGCAGCTGTCAATACCCGCTTTGCAGGGCGTACTGGGAGTCTGCGTCTGTTATGCTTCCGCTGCAATCAGTATAATCACAGCAAATGAAAGTGAAGGGATGGATATGTCATCAGGAAAGATTACCATGGATGATATTGCCAATATGGCAGGGGTTACCAAGAGTACGGTGTCCAGATATTTTAACGGAGGCAGTGTAAGAGAGTCCACCAGGGAACGGATACAGGAAATCATAAGGGAGTATAATTATGAACCCAATACATTTGCCAGGTTAAAGGCCAAGGAAAGCAATGTGATTGGAGTGGTCCTTCCCACCCTGAATTCAAAGGTGTCCAGCCGTGTGGTGACCAGCATCGGACGCTACCTGAGGGAACAGGGGTATGAAACGCTGATTAAGGATTCGGACCACAGTGTGGACCTGGAGCTTAAGAATATTCAGAGACTGATTACGCTGAAGGTGGACGGCATCATACTGAGCGCCATTACCATAACAGAGGCGCACCGTAAGCTGATACAGGGAAGCCCTGTGCCTGTGGTGGTGTTGGCACAGGACTATGACGGGGGAATTTCCATTGTCCACGATGATTACGGGGCAGGAAAGGCCATGGGAGTCCGTGTGGCAAAGGCCCGTCCGGCCCGGGTTGGGTATATGGGAGTGTCTGCCCTGGATGTGGCCGTGGGTATCAACCGCAAGCAGGGCGTGATGGACGGCCTGAAAGAATGGGGCATCAAGGATGTGGTCACGGCCGCCGGGGATTACAGCTATGCCAGCGGAATCCGTATGGCTGAGGAAATGATGGACCAGGGTCCGGTAGATGCAATCATATGTGCCACGGACCGCCTGGCTTTTGGAGCGTACCATGTTTTGGGGGAGAGAGGATTAAGGATTCCCGAGGATGTTTCTGTGGCAGGATTTGGCGGATATGATGAAAGCACTCTGTTAAAGCCGGACCTGACCACCCTGCGTTTTGATTCCTATGGTCTGGGTTATCTGGGGGCTGAAACCATACTTAAGATGATACATCGGGAACCGGTGCCAAAAAAGCAGATAGTGGATTACACAATGATAGAAGGTCACAGCGTCAAAGAACAAAGTGATTTTTAAACATGCAGGGAGAAATAGAAGAAGATATGTGAAAAGTGCACAAATTCATAGATGATTTTTTTATGCTCAAAAATGGAACCGGTGCCAATAAAACATTGACATTAAGGGCTAAATGCCCTATTATATAGTTATGGAACCGATACCAAAAAGCAAAGGGAAATCATAGTAAGAAGAGGGGAAGGAATATGATGGATTATGCAAAGACGGCAAGTCTGGTCATCAAGTACGTAGGTGGAAAAAACAATATTAAGTCAGTTACCCATTGTGCCACCAGACTTCGTTTTCAGCTCAGGGATAACGGGCTGCGAAACGAGGAGGCAATCAGTGACCTGGAAGGGGTAAAGGGAGTGTTTCTCACACAATCCCAGTTCCAGATCATATTTGGTTCCGGTATTGTGAATATGGTCTGCGATGAAGTACAGAAGCAGCTGGGAACATTGGAGGAAAAGCCGGAGGAAAAAGAAGAGGGGAAGGGAAATTTGGTCCAGCGTTTCATCAAGATGCTCAGTGACATTTTCGTGCCCATCATTCCCGCTATTGTGGCAGGCGGTCTTCTTATGGGACTTAACAACCTTCTGACGTCCCCGCTTGTAAACGGGCAGTCAATGATTGAGCTGTACCCCATGTGGCAGGGACTGGCTTCGGCCATCAACACCTTTGCAAACGCACCCTTTACCTTTCTGCCGGTACTAATTGGATTCAGCGCAACCAGAAAGTTTGGAGGAAATGCGTTTTTAGGGGCGGCCATGGGCATGATTATGGTCCATCCGGATTTACTGAACGCATACCAGATTGGTCTGGCACAGCCTCCTGTATGGGACATCTTTGGTTTTCAGATAGCTGCCATCGGATATCAGGGAACTGTTCTTCCTGTTCTGGCTGTCTCCTGGATTCTGGCCAATATCGAGAAACGGCTTCACAAGGTTACGCCGTCCTGGCTGGATAATCTGACAACCCCACTTTTATCCATCCTGGTAACTTCTTTCCTGACCTTTATCTGCGTGGGACCTGCGCTGAGGGAAGCCGGCAATCTGCTGGCCTCAGGCATCACATGGCTCTATAATACTCTGGGACCTGTGGGCGGAGCACTCTTTGGATTTGCATATGCTCCTATTACCATGACCGGCATGCACCACAGCTTTATTGCCATTGAGACACAGCTGCTGGCCGACAGCGCCCATACAGGCGGAAGCTTCATTTTCTCAACAGCCAGCATGAACAATGTGGCCCAGGGCGCCGCGGTCCTGGCAGTGCTTCTTATGACAAAGAATGACAAGATGAAGTCCATCTGCTCTGCATCCGGTATTTCTGCCTTGTTAGGCATTACGGAACCAGCCATGTTTGGTGTGACATTGAAACTGAAGTATCCATTCTATGCAGCCATGGCCGGATCGGCGGCAGGAAGCGCTTATCTGGCAGCCACCAAGACACTGGCTCAGGCATTGGGCGCGGCAGGACTTCCGGGCTTTATCTCCATGAAGCCTGACCACTATATGAATTTTGCCATTGGAATCATTTTGTCCATGGGCGTTTCCTTTGCCCTTACCATGGTGTTCTGGAAAAAGTTTGCTCTTGGCAGGGAGGACGGCCCGGAGAAAAAGGATGCAGGCAGGGCTGAGGGAACGGAAACAGCCTCGGACGTGGAAATATCCCGAAAAATCGAAATGCCACAGGTAATAGAGCAGTCCCGGGAAATCATCACTGAACTTTATGTCCCCATGAAAGGGCAGGTCCTGGATGTGGGACAGTCCGCAGATGAGGTTTTTGCATCCAAGGCCCTGGGGGACGGCGTGGCCATCAATCCGGCTGAGGGCATGGTATGTGCGCCGTGCGACGGCACCATAAGCCTGCTGTTTCCGACAAAGCATGCGGTGGGAATTACATCTGAGACAGGCGTGGAAGTGCTCATTCATATCGGAATCAATACAGTACAGCTGGATGGGCAGGGATTTGAGGCCTTTGTGGCACAGGGGGATAAGGTAAAGAAGGGCCATAAGCTTATTGCCGCTGACCTGGATTTGATTCGGGAAAAGGGAATGAATCCGCAGACTATGATGATTCTGCCTGAGGGCGGAAATCTGGATGTGACCGTATATCCTGGCGGACAGGCGGACAGCGGGGACCTGGCGGTGAAAGCGGTTAAGACAGTTAAGACGGCATAAACATGCTGCGCAGGTAGGGAGAAAGCCGCCTGAAGAAAGCAGTGGTGAGAAGAATGCCGCCTGAAGAAAGCAGTGGTGAGGAGGAAGCAGCTTGAAGAAATATGAGAAGGTCCTCAGGGAGGACTATGAAGCATGGTACCGGGACAACCAGGATTACAGGGAAAGGGTCAGGGCGGATGAAAGCCGCCTGGCCTACCACCTGATGCCGGAAACCGGCTGGCTGAACGACCCCAATGGGCTCTGCCAGTTTCAGGGACTGTACCATATTTATTATCAGTATACACCCTTTGAGCCCACAGGGGAGATTAAGCTCTGGGGTCACTATACCACACGGGATTTCATTCACTATAAACAGGAGGAGCCGGCGCTTTTTCCGGACCAGGACCTGGATGCCCATGGCGTATATTCCGGTTCTGCTTATGTGGAGGATAAGACCATCCATTATTTTTACACAGGCAATGTAAAGCTGTTTGACAGGGATGATTACGATTATATTATGAGCGGCCGGGTGAGCAATACCATTCATGTTACAAGCAGGGACGGATATCATTTTTCTGCCAAGGAACTGGTCATGAACCACAAGGATTATCCGGCTGACATGAGCTGTCACATAAGGGACCCCAAGGTCTTTAAAAAAGGGGAGTATTACTATATGGTACTGGGGGCCAGGGATGCCCTGAGCAAGGGAATGGTCCTTGTGTACCGGTCAATGGATTTAACAAATTGGGAGTATTTTAATAGAATTACGACGGAACAAACATTTGGCTATATGTGGGAATGCCCTGATTTGTTCTGTCTGGACGGCCAGCTCTGCCTGGTCTGCTGCCCCCAGGGGGTGAAGCCCATGGGAACAGAGTATCAGAATGTGCATCAGTGCACGGTCTTTTGTCTGGACTATGATTTTAGGGAAAATACCATCAGGCTGAATTCGCAGTTTCCCGGAATGGTGGACCGGGGCTTTGATTTTTATGCGCCTCAGACCTTTCTGGACGAGCAGGGGCGGCACATTCTCATAGGCTGGATGGGAATACCGGACGCA
Organism: Enterocloster sp. 210928-DFI.2.20; assembly: GCF_020554465.1. NCBI lineage: Bacteria > Bacillati > Bacillota > Clostridia > Lachnospirales > Lachnospiraceae > Enterocloster > Enterocloster sp. 210928-DFI.2.20. Next base: position 20,943 of record NZ_JAJCHK010000003.1, on the reverse strand, counting down.
GAATATACCAATCCGACGGTAAAAGCCGGATGGCAGCATGCCCTTACCATGCCGCGCCTCCTTCATATGAGGGAAGGACGTCTTTTACAGCAGCCTCTGGAGGAAATGAAGGAGCTTCGCCGGGACAGAAGAGATTATGATTTTTGGGAGCTTGGGAAGGGTGTGGAAACAGGACTTGTGTTCGAGGCGTGTTTATCCATGGAGTCCTGCAGTGATATGTGCCTGACCATCAGGGATGATGTCACATTGTCCTATCAAAATGGCCTGCTGACCCTGGACATGGGAAACAGCGGAAGCGGCAGGACAAGACGCAGTGTTTTACTGGAACAGCTTACGGACCTGCGCATATTTTCAGACACCACTTCGCTGGAAATATTTGCAAATGATGGACTGGAGGTCTTTACCACAAGGGTGTACGGTGACCGTCCTGGTATGCGGATAAAAGGGAAGTGCTGCGGAACTGTAAGTGTCTATGAACTCAGCGGTTTTATATATGAATAAGAAAGAGTTTGTTAAATGAATTTTTAAGTCTGCCCGGGGTGCCTGCGGGCAGGCTTTTTTTGATAAGGACTTCTTTGGGCGGAAGGAGTAATTTACGAATAAAAAAATGAGGCATGTAATATAAAAATATGGTATTCTGTAGATACACAGAACGAACAGATTCATGGCTTTTAAAGGTACAAAGGCGTTAAGCTCATAAATGAGCCGAAAGTACAAACAGGTTAAAAGGAGCTGCAATATGAGAAAAAAGAAATACATTTTATATTTTGCCGCAGCCGCGGCTGCGGCAGGCCTTGGCCTTGGCGCGTGCTCGCCCGGCACAGGTGCGCAGAAGGAGACGGCGTCATCTGTGTCAGCAGGCCAGCAGACCGCGGTGAGCGGGGTCACAGAGTCCGGAACAGAGTCTGAAACAGGGGATGAGAACGGGCATGAAACAAGGCATGAGACAGAGCTTGAAACAGAGGAAGGGACTGCATCGGAGCATACCACGGAGCATATCCCGGAGCATATCCCGGAGCAGGAAGCGGCAAAAGCCCCTGTTCTGCGTCTGAAGCTGCCGGATGACGTAACGGTATGCAGCAGCCCTGTTATAATTCAGGAGGATGAGCATACCGTACAGATTCAGTTTCATGATGAAAACACACAGTCTGATGCCATGGCCTGGGCTTCCCTGGAGGCAGGAGGCGGCCCCTCGGAATACTACGTCCTTGACGAGGAGGGGACTCTGCAGCAGGAGGTTTGGGCAGGAGAGAAACTGGTGAAAATGACAATCCAAAAAACAGTGGAAAATTCCGATATCCACGGTATACTGGTTTCCTGGGAGCATGAGGGTGTGTTCTATGAACTTTGGGAGGATGATGCCAGGGACAGTATGGATGCTGTGATAGAAATGGCTTCAGCCATTGCTGTTCGCAGCGCAGCGGTCCAAGGCAATTAGGCCTGGAGCAAATCATCTCCAAAAACCGGGTAAGGAGGAAGGAAAGCATGTGTCCCTTCTAAAGAAACTGGTCACTTTCAGAACGTTGGTAGGATATGATGTCATTGATGTCGCAGTCCAGAATGCGGCAGAGGTCATTGAGCGTTGTGGTGCTTAACGGCTTGTTTTTCCGGAGTCTGTCTATGGTGGAGCTTGACAGGTTATGATTATAGATTAAGGTATAGGTGGATTCATCAGAATTCTTGAGCGTGTTCCAAAAAGGTTCATATGTAATCACGGTGTATCCTCTTTTCTTACGTGTATATTATATAGATAGAAAAATAAGGTAATTTCAGTTTACCTAAAAAAATGGCTCATATCCCGGATATGCAGAATTTGCCTACAAAAAAGGTGAAAAATTCCATTTTAGCCGTAAGGGGAGAGGGGATGGACATATGTCAGGCGGACAAAATCCATTGCCCATTGCCCTTCATTTTCCTTAGAATCTATCTAAAGAACGCTGGAATCAGGTTGTTTTCCCCTTATGGAAAAAAATTCTAATTCAGTAAAATCCATTGAAATATAGGGCTTTTAAGGAAAATGTAAGACAGTGTAAGAGGAAAAGGACTTGCTTTTTTCATAAAAGTTTGTATAATGGGATAACGGAGTGAAATTAAGCATGTAATTTTCAGTTATCAGGCTTATGAATCCAGGAGGCAGAGTAGAATGAAAGTCAGGAAGGTACTGGGCGGCTTTGCGTGGGCCATGCTTGCGGCGATGCTGATTTTGGTAAATGCAATGGCGGCTAACGGGGATGATTTGTTTGACCAGACAGAGAATTCCAATGTATCAGCGGTGATTCAGTATCAGCGGTGATTCAGTGACGATGCAGTATTTTTTGAGGTTCAGCAGTTATGAGGAGAGACCGGCGCAGATGCTGGTCTTTTTTGATGCGGTAAAACCAGGTCTCATTGTTTTTGACAAATCACGGGGGTGCTACAGCAAGTTTTGCAATGTATTGAACAAAAAGGGATATGGATTATTCACCCTCAGGGTGGTAATATTAAATCATGAAATCAACAAACACAGGAGGGAATGGTTATGCATTTATTAGACAGTGAACTGAGGAATAAGGAAGAGTGGGAAGCAGCAGAAATAGAACTTCCAAAATTTGACAGAGAAGCGATGAAGGCAGCTACCAGAGAGTGTCCGCAGTGGGTGCATTTCGGTGCAGGCAATATCTTCCGCGCATTTCCTGCAGCGTGTCAGCAGAAGCTGCTGAACGATGGTGTTGAAAAGACCGGAATCATCGTGGCAGAAGGTTATGACTATGAAATCATCAAAAAGGCATACAGGCCTCAGGATGACTTAAGCCTCCTGGTCACACTGAAAGCCAATGGAACCATTGAGAAAACTGTGATTGGAAGCCTTGCCCAGTCCCTGACCGTGGATCGCCAGGATGCGGAGGACTGGAACTGTTTAAAGGATATTTTTGCCAGTAAAACCCTGCAGATGGTCAGCTTCACCATCACAGAAAAGGGCTACAGCATCACTTCGGCAGACGGGTCCTTCTGCCCGGACGTAAAGGCTGATTTTGAGGCTGGTCCGGAACAGGCAGACAGTTATATCGGTAAGCTCTCCGCCCTGTGTTACTGGAGATATACCCATGGCGCAGCTCCGTTGGCCCTGGTCAGCATGGATAACTGTTCCCACAACGGCGATAAGCTGTATGCGGCTGTGGACGCTTATGCAAAGGCATGGACAGAGAACGGAAAGGCTGACAGCGGATTCCTGGAGTATATTGAGAATCCGGCGCATGTTTCCTTCCCGTGGAGCATGATTGACAAAATCACCCCACGTCCGGATGACAGCGTCAAGAAGATGCTGGAGGAGGCAGGCTTTACAGATACAGAGAGCATTGTCACCAGCAAGAACACATATGTGGCTCCTTTTGTCAATGCAGAGGAAGCGGAATACCTGGTGATTGAGGATGCGTTCCCCAACGGACGCCCCATGCTGGAGCATGCAGGCGTCATGTTTACTACCAGGGATACCGTAGAAAAGGTGGAGCGCATGAAGGTGTGCACCTGCCTGAATCCCCTTCACACCACCCTGGCTGTATATGGCTGTCTCCTGGGCTACACCAAGATCAGCGAGGAGATGAAGGACGCAGACCTGGTGAAGCTGGTGGAAATCATCGGTTACAAAGAAGGTCTTCCTGTGGTTACGGATCCCGGCATTCTTTCTCCTAAGAAGTTTATTGACGAGGTATTGCAGATCCGCGTGCCCAATCCTTTTATGCCTGATACGCCACAGAGAATTGCCTGCGACACATCCCAGAAGCTGTCCATCCGTTTCGGTGAGACCATTAAGGAATACATGGCAAGGCCTGAGCTGGATGTGAAGTCCCTTAAATTCATACCCATGGTTCAGGCAGGATGGTGCCGTTACCTGCTGGGGGTAGATGATGAGGGCAATACCTTTGCCGTAAGCCCGGACCCCATGTATGAGGGACTGGCTGAGAAGCTGCAGGGCGTAAAGGTAGGAGAGCCGTGCAATGTACACGAAGTGCTTCAGCCTGTTTTAAGCGATGCCAAGATATTCGGAGTGGACCTGTATGAGGCAGGGCTGGGCGAATATGTGGAGAGCATTTTCTCTGAGCTGATTGCAGGCAAGGGTGCTGTAAGGGCTGCCCTTCAGAAACATCTGGCAGAGGCTTAGACACATTTAAATCAAGAAAATACGAGAGAATATAAGAATCTATAAGAAACACGGTCCGGCCCCTGGCCGGCCCGGCACACGCCCGGACAAAGGCATACAGCCCCTGTCCGGGCGCTTTTTGATGTTGGGGAGATGTGAGTATTTACAAAAAGTGGGAGAAATTAATGAATTTGTAACAAAAAAGTCATATTTTATATACAAAACAGGGAGAATATGGTATTATAGTGGGAACGAACGGATGTTTAGGTCTGATTCACTGAACTTACAGGCATTTGCCTTTTTGATATAGATTAAGAATGGAAATGGGAATTTCCAGGAATCATAAGATAATTGGGAAAGACAGAGGTTACGTATGAAAAGGTGGATAGCAGCAGGCATATTAATCCTTGCAATGACAGGATGTTCCCGGTATGAACCGGCAAAGGAGATGACCAGAGCCCAGGAGGAGTCTGTGCAGTCTGAGGCATCAGGGGCCCAGAACGGGCAGGAGACCCAGGAGGCAGAGGCGGCTGATTCCCAGGTCATTACCATTTCCACATATCCGCCCAGAAACCCGGTAAAGGTAAAGGGCATCTATGTATCCGCCTATGTGGCCGGTACCGGTGATATGATGGATAAGATCATTGAGGAGATCGACAGGACGGAGCTCAATGCAGTGGTCATTGATGTGAAGGATGACCAGGGAAGGATCACCTATGCCATGGATTCCCCTACGGTAAATGAGATAGGGGCCTGCCAGGTTTTTATCCAGGACATGCCTGCGCTTATGGCAAAGCTTAAGGAGCATGGAATCTATACCATAGCCAGGGTGGTGGCGTTCAGGGATCCCTATCTTGCAGAACAGAAGCCGGAGTGGAGCCTGCATGTGGCTGACGGCAAGATTTACCGGGATAATAAAGGCCTTGCATGGGTAAATCCTTATAAGAAGGAAGTCTGGGATTATCTGATTGAGGTGGGGAAAAAGGCAGGCGAAGCGGGATTTGACGAGATTCAGTTCGACTATATCCGGTTTGCCGTGGACAAGACCATGAATGATGTTGTTTTTGACGACGCGGATACCCAGGGACGCAATAAGACCCAGGCTATTACGGAATTCATAGGCTATGCCCATGATGAGCTGGCAAAGGAAGGACTCTTTGTGTCGGCCGATGTATTCGGCACCATTATGCGCAGCGAGGAGGATGCGGCTGCCGTGGGCCAGGAATATGAGGACATGGCGGAGCAGCTGGATTATATATGCCCCATGATTTATCCATCCCACTACGGGCCGGGAAATTTTGGAATAGAGTATCCGGATACCCAGCCGTATGATACAATATTAAATGCATTGAATGGTTCCAGGGAGCTTCTGGCCGCATCCGCAAAGGAGGATGCGCCGCAGGCCGTGGTAAGGCCGTGGCTTCAGGACTTTACTGCGTCCTATCTGGAACATTATATTAAATATGGCGATGAACAGGTGAGGCAGCAGATACAGGCTGTCTACGATGCAGGCTATGACCAGTGGATTCTCTGGGATGCAGGGGTCAGTTATCACTACGGCGGGCTGCTTACTCCGGAGGAAGCAGAGGAAGAGGACCAGCGTATATCCCAGTCCAGGGCGGCGCTGGAGACAGAGAGGGACGCTGCAGAGAAGGTTCCGGCAGAGACAGCCCCGCCAGAGAACGCTCCGGCAGAGACTGTCCCGCCAGAGAACGTTCCTCCAGAGACTGTCCCGCCGGCAGGCGCAGCCCGGTAAAACGGCATGCCGGAAAACGAAAAAGCATCTGAATATAGGGCCATATGAAAAGGATGGTGACAGGTATTGTTTGATTTAGAGGAAGAACTGAAGAAACTCCCGGCCAGTCCGGGAGTTTATCTTATGCACAATGACAGGGATGAGATTATATATGTGGGCAAGGCCATCAGCCTTAAGAACCGGGTCAGGCAGTATTTCCAGAGCAGCAGGAATAAGACGGCCAAAATTGAACAGATGGTGTCCCATATTGCATGGTTTGAATATATCCTGACAGATTCCGAGCTGGAAGCCCTGGTGCTGGAGTGCAACCTGATTAAGGAGCACAGGCCGCGGTACAACACCATGTTAAAGGATGACAAAAGCTATCCTTATATCAAGGCAACCATGGGGGAGGATTTTCCCCGCCTTCTGTTTGCCAGGGACATGAAGAAGGACGGCAGAAGCCGTTACTTTGGTCCTTATACCAGCGCCGGGGCTGTAAAGGACACCCTGGATTTGATACACAAATTGTACCGGATCAGGACCTGCAACCGGAATCTGCCAAAGGATACGGGAAAGGAGCGGCCGTGTCTCAATTACCACATCAAGCAGTGTGACGCCCCGTGCCAGGGTTATATTTCCAGGGAGGAATACCAGTCCAACTTTAACCAGGCCCTGGACTTTTTGAACGGCAGATTCGACCCTCTCATAAAGAACCTCCAGGAAAAAATGCAGATTGCTTCGGACAATCTGGAGTTTGAGCGGGCTATTGAGTACCGGGAGCTGCTAAACAGCGTGAAGCAGGTGGCGCAGAAGCAGAAGATTACCAGCAGCGGCATGGAGGACCGGGACATCGTGGCCATGGCCAGGGATGAGAGAGACGCGGTGGTACAGGTGTTCTTCATCCGGGAGGGCAAGCTGATTGGCAGGGACCATTTTCATATATCGGCTGCCACGGCGGAAAATGAGGGCGAGATTCTGGACAGCTTTGTAAAGCAGTTCTATGCAGGCACACCATTTATTCCAAGGGAACTGTGGCTCCAGCATCCTTTGGGGGATGAGGAGGTCATCAGCCAGTGGCTGTCCGCCAAACGGGGACAGAAGGTAAGGCTGGTGGTTCCGAAAAAGGGAGAGAAGGAACGCCTGGTGGAGCTGGCAGCCAGGAATGCAGCCCTGGTGCTGTCCCAGGATAAGGAGCGGATTAAGAAAGAGGAGCTTCGCACCATCGGGGCCATCAACCAGATTGGAGAGCTTATTGGAATCGGGGGCATCCGGCGCATGGAGGCATACGATATCTCCAATACAAGCGGTGTGGAGTCCGTGGGTTCTATGGTGGTTTACGAGGACGGCAGGCCAAAGCGCAGCGATTACAGAAAATTCCGCATCAAGACAGTCCAGGGTCCCAATGACTATGCGTCTATGGAAGAGGTGCTGACGCGCAGGTTTTCCCACGGTATGAGGGAGACAGAGGAGCTGAAGGAAAAGGGCGCTGATTTAAGCATGGGAAGTTTTACCAGGTTTCCGGACCTGATCATGATGGACGGCGGCAGAGGACAGGTAAACATTGCCCTGGAGGTCCTTGATAAGCTGAGGCTTTCCATACCGGTCTGTGGTATGGTGAAGGATGATAACCACAGAACCAGGGGACTCTACTATAATAATGTGGAGATTCCCATTGACCGTCACTCCGAAGGGTTCAGGCTTATCACCAGGATTCAGGATGAAGCCCACCGTTTTGCCATTGAATACCACAGGAGCCTCAGGGGAAAGGGGCAGGTAAAATCCATACTGGACGACATTCCAGGGATTGGGCCGGCCAGGAGAAAGGCCCTTATGCGCCATTTTAAGGATATAGAGGCGGTGAGAAGCGCTTCCGTGGAAGAACTGGAACAGACGCCGCAAATGAACCGCAGGTCGGCCGAATCCGTATACCGCTTTTTCCATGGGGATAAGGAAAGTGACAGGACCGGTGGCCAGGCCGTTTTACAGACCAATGAAAAGCCCGGCACCAGCGCAGGCACGGATGACGGGGCAAAAACGAACTCCCAAATTATGGAAACACAATGATAAAAATACATGACAACCGAACTAAATTATGATAGTATGATAGAAGTTAAACGAGAAGCGAAACCAGGTCAAGGGGGTATTATCATGCATGGAGTAACCATATCGGAATTAATCAAGAAGATGAAGCTTAAAAACACCACGCCGGAGATTGACACGGACAAGATTGTGCTGACGCATCCGGATGTGAACCGTCCGGCACTGCAGCTCACGGGATTCTTTGATCATTTTGACAGGGAGCGGGTTCAAATCATCGGATACGTGGAGCAGGCATATATTAATACCATGGACCAGGAGCAGAAGCGCCGGATGTACGATAAGCTCACATCCAGCCAGATTCCATGTCTGGTGTTCAGCCGCGACCAGGAGCCGGATGAGGACCTTTTGGAATTCTGTAATTACTATGGCGTTCCCTGCCTTGTGTCTGATAAGACCACCTCTGCCCTGATGGCAGAAATCATCCGCTGGCTCAACGTAAAGCTGGCTCCCTGTATCAGTATCCACGGCGTGCTGATTGATGTATTCGGTGAAGGTGTGCTGATTATGGGAGAAAGCGGCATCGGCAAGAGCGAGGCTGCCCTGGAACTGATTAAGAGGGGACACCGTCTGGTGACGGATGACGTGGTGGAGATACGCAGGGTCAGCGATGATACCCTGATAGGAAGCGCCCCTGACATCACCAAGCATTTTATCGAACTGCGGGGCATCGGCATCATTGATGTAAAGACCCTGTTCGGTGTGGAGAGCGTTAAGGATACCCAGTCCATTGACATGGTTATCAAGCTGGAGGACTGGAGCAAGGATAAGGAATACGACAGGCTGGGCCTGGAAGACCAGTACACCGAGTTTTTAGGCAACCAGGTGGTCTGCCATACCATTCCCATCCGTCCGGGACGCAACCTGGCTATCATCGTGGAGTCCGCGGCCGTCAACTACCGCCAGAAGAAGATGGGCTACAATGCAGCCCAGGAGCTGTACAACCGGGTACAGGCCAATTTGGGAAAGGGCCAGGAAAATTAGTCGTAAGCGAGGAATGTATTTTGAATCTGGAACATATGTTGAAAGAGGTGCTTGTATCAGAAGGCGCAGTGTGCCGATTCATGGAACCCATGAGCAGCCACACCACCTTCCGCATCGGGGGGCCGGCTGAAGCCTATGTATGCCCCGGCAATGAAGATGAGCTGGGAAAGGTCATCTGCATGTGCAGGGAACATGACATTCCCTGGAACGTACTGGGGAATGGCAGCAATCTCCTGGTCAGCGACAGGGGAATCAAGGGCGTGGTCATTGCCATGGAAGGAAACTGGTGTTATGCCGGGGCAGAGGGAAGCGTTATACGTGCGGGGGCAGGTGAACTGCTGGGCCGTGTGGCCCGTGTGGCCCTGGACCACTGCCTGACCGGTATGGAATTTGCCGCAGGCATACCCGGCAGCGTAGGCGGTGCCCTGGTGATGAACGCGGGGGCCTATGGCTCTGAGATAAAGAATATCCTCAAATCAGCCAGGGTCATGACAAATGAAGGAGAGGTGCTGGAGCTTTCCGTGGATGAGCTGGAGCTGGGATACCGCACCAGCTGTATCCCACACAGGGGCTATACGGTGCTGGAGGCATCCTTTCAGCTGGAACCGGGGGACCAGGAAGCCATTGAGGCCCGGATGAAGGAACTGGCAGCCAGACGGAGGGAGAAACAGCCTCTGGAATATCCCAGCGCAGGCAGTACCTTCAAACGTCCCCAGGGATACTTTGCGGGCAAGCTCATTGAGGATGCCGGCCTCAGGGGATACGGCATGGGCGGTGCCAGGGTATCGGAGAAGCACTGCGGTTTTGTGATCAACGGCGGAAACGCTACTGCGTCCGATGTAATGGCCCTGTGCGGCCATATCAGAAAGACGGTGATGGAACAATCCGGTGTGGAGCTTGAGATGGAAGTGAAGCGCTGGGGGGAATTCTGATTTGGAATGCTAATTTTACGTAACTGAGGTGGATGGATGAAGCTTGTAATTGTAACCGGAATGTCCGGGGCAGGCAAGACAATTGCACTGAAAATGCTGGAGGATTTGGGCTTTTACTGTGTGGATAACCTGCCCATATCCCTGGTGGATAAATTTGCCCAGCTGGCAGCGGCCGGCAGCGACATCAGCCAGGCCGCCCTGGGCATAGACATCCGCAGCGGTGAGGAACTGAGCCAGCTGGATGCTGTTTTAAGGGGATGGAAGGAACTGGGGATGGATTACCAGATTCTGTTCCTGGATGCCAATGACGGGGTTCTGATTAAGCGGTATAAGGAAACACGCCGCAGCCATCCCCTGGCCGGGACAGGCAGGCTGGACAAGGGAATTGAAAAGGAGAGGGTCAAGCTGGCTTTTCTCAAAAAGGACGCGGACTTCATCATTGACACCAGCAAGCTCCTTACCAGAGAGCTGCGGCAGGAGCTGGAAAAGATATTCCTCAAACACCAGGAGTACTGCAACATGTTTGTCACGGTTCTTTCCTTTGGCTTTAAGTACGGCATTCCGGAGGATGCGGACCTGGTGTTCGACGTGCGTTTTCTGCCCAATCCCTACTATTCGGAGGACCTGCGCCTGCTGACAGGGGAGGACCAGTCTGTCCGGGATTATGTGATGCAGGGAGGCACCTGCGCCCAGTTTCTGGACAAGCTCTATGACATGATGGATTTCCTCCTGCCTAATTATATCAATGAAGGAAAGAACCAGCTGGTGGTGGCAGTTGGCTGTACCGGAGGCAAGCACCGCTCCGTGACGGTTGCCAGGGCCCTTTGCGCCCACCTGACTGCCAGGGCCGAATACGGCATTAAAATAGAACACAGGGACATCGACAAAGACAATAAAAGGAAGTAGCGGACATGTCATTTTCTTCCAGCGTAAAAGACGAGCTGTCCAGGCAGATGCCTGGGGCGCGCCACTGCCAGATAGCAGAGACAGCAGCAATCCTGAGCCTGTGCGGAAGGGTAAAGATATCAGCCTCAGACCATTTTTGGATTGAAATCCATACGGAAAATGTGGCAGTTGCAAGAAAGTACTTTACATTATTGAAAAAAACATTTAATATAAGAACTGATGTCTCGATTCGCAGTGGAATAAATCCCGGACGGAGCAGGACATACATCGTAGCAGTCAGGGAACATGAGGAAGCCCTCAAGGTCCTGCAGGCAGTGAAGCTCATCAATTCCCAGGGGGAAATTGGTGAAAATCTTTCCCTGATCCGGAATGTGGTGCTTCAGAATGCCTGCTGCAGACGGGCTTTCATACGTGGCGCCTTCCTGGCGGCCGGTTCCATCAGCGCCCCGGAGAAGTTCTACCACTTTGAAATCGTGTGTCCCACCGAGCCAAAGGCGGAGCAGCTTAAGAACATCATTGCCACCTTTGATATCGAGGCCAAAATAGTGCCCAGGAAGAAGTACTATGTGGTCTATATCAAGGAGGGCAGCCAGATTGTGGACATCCTTAATGTGATGGAGGCCCCGGTATCCCTTATGGAGCTGGAGAATATCCGCATTGTCAAGGAGATGAGGGGCAGCGTAAACCGCCAGGTCAACTGCGAGACTGCCAATATCAATAAGACTGTGTCAGCTGCGGTGAAACAGATAGAAGACATCCGTTTCATTCAGTCTGTTGCCGGTCTTTCGGGTCTGCCTGAGAGTCTTCAGGAGATGGCCCGCATACGGCTGGAACGGCCGGAGGCGACCTTGAAGGAATTGGGGGAGGCCCTGGAACCGCCTGTGGGTAAATCAGGCGTGAACCACCGTTTGAGGAAATTAAGCCTTGTGGCTGAAGAGCTGCGGCAGCAGTTTCCAGACCGTAATACATCAAGTTTGCAATAGTTTTATCAAGTACGAATCAGTACGGGCACCTGAATGGCAGTCGGGATGCGGCCAGATTGGAACATGACCATTGGAACGTATCAGGGGCTGTGAACCATTCAAAGGAATGAGGAGGATTATTATGGTAAAGAAATTGATTACAGTTGAATTGGCATCAGGACTTGAGGCGAGACCGGCAGCTATGCTTGTGCAGGTAGCCAGTCAGTACGAAAGCGCGATTTACCTGGAAGCAGAGGCAAAGCGTGTGAATGCCAAGAGCATCATGGGAATGATGACTCTCTGTCTGACCGCAGGTGAATCCATTTTGGTGGAAGCCGACGGAAAAGATGAGGAGGCAGCTGTAACTGAAATTGAGAAGTATCTGAAAAACCAGTAACTACCAGTCCGTTTGTTTGGAGAGATAGATAATGGGAATCAGGCAGGACTTGCCTGGTTCTCTTTTCTTTTATCTGTATTTATGATAAACTGTTACTCGAATGATACCGCAAGGATAAGGAGAGAATAGGGAATGGCATTTACCCATTTGCATGTCCATACGGAATACAGCCTTTTGGACGGCTCCTGTAAAATCAGGGAGCTGACAGCCAGGGCAAAGGAGCTTGGCATGGACAGCATGGCTGTCACGGACCATGGCGTGATGTATGGAGTCATTGATTTTTATAAAGCTGCCAGGGAGGCCGGCATCAAGCCCATACTGGGATGCGAGGTCTATGTGGCTCCGGGCTCCCGCTTTGACAGGGAGACGGTAAGCGGTGAGGACCGTTATTACCACCTGGTGCTGCTGGCAGAGAACAACAAAGGTTATGAAAACCTGATGAAAATTGTGTCCAAGGGGTTTGTGGACGGATTTTACTATAAACCCAGGGTGGACTATGAGGTGCTGCGAACCTACCATGAGGGAGTCATTGCCCTCAGCGCCTGTCTGGCAGGGGAGGTGCAGCGCTGCCTGACCAGGGGAATGTATGAGGAGGCAGTCAGGGCATCTGAAAAGTATGTGGATATTTTCGGAAAGGACAACTTCTTCCTGGAGCTCCAGGACCACGGCCTGCCGGACCAAAAGCTGGTAAACCAGGGCCTTATGCGCATGAGCAGGGACACGGGCCTTAAGCTGGTGGCCACCAACGATATCCACTATACCTTTGCCGAGGATGAGAAGGCCCATGATATCCTTCTGTGCATCCAGACCGGCAAGAAGGTGGCGGATGAGGACAGGATGCGCTACGAGGGAGGACAGTACTACTGTAAGTCCGAGGAAGAAATGCGGGCTCTGTTCCCCTATGCGCCTGAGGCCATTGAAAACACCCATATGATAGCGGAGCGCTGCAATGTGGAGATTGAGTTCGGGGTTACCAAGCTTCCTAAGTATGAGGTGCCTGAGGGTTTTGACTCCTGGAGCTACTTAAACCATCTGTGCCGGGAGGGCTTTAAGACCCGCTATCCGGACGATGACGGCACATTGAGCAGCCGGCTGGACTATGAGCTGGATGTTATCCGCTCCATGGGATACGTGGATTATTTCCTGATCGTGTGGGATTTTATCAACTATGCCCGATCCCAGGATATCATCGTGGGGCCTGGGCGGGGGTCTGCTGCCGGGAGCATTGTGAGCTACACACTGGGAATCACCAATATAGACCCGGTGCGCTATAATCTTCTCTTTGAGCGTTTCCTGAACCCGGAGCGCGTGTCCATGCCCGATATTGATATTGACTTTTGTTACGAGCGGCGCCAGGAGGTAATTGACTACGTGGTGCGCAAGTACGGCAAGGACCAGGTGGTGCAGATTGTCACCTTTGGTACCCTGGCTGCCAAGGGTGTTGTCCGGGATGTGGGGCGTGTGCTGGATTTGCCCTACTCCCTGTGCGACACCATTGCCAAGATGATTCCAGGGGATCTGGGGATGACGCTGGATAAGGCCCTGACCATGAATCCGGATCTTAAAAAGGCCTACAATGAAGATGAGCAGGTCCATTATCTCATCGACATGTCCAGGCGTCTGGAGGGACTGCCCAGGCATACCTCCATGCATGCAGCCGGGGTAGTGATTGGCAGCCGGTCCATAGACGAGTTTGTCCCTCTGTCCAGGGCCTCTGACGGCACCATCACCACCCAGTTTACCATGACAACCATCGAGGAGCTGGGACTTCTCAAAATGGACTTTCTGGGGCTGCGGACCCTGACGGTGATCCAGAACGCGGTACGGCTGGCTGAGAAGGATTACGGCATAACCATTGACATTGACCACATTGATTTTGACGATAAGAAGGTGCTTGAATCCATCGGAACAGGCAGGACCGAGGGCGTGTTCCAGCTGGAAAGCGCGGGGATGAAGAGCTTCATGAAGGAGCTTAAGGCGGAGAACCTGGAGGATATCATAGCAGGCATCTCCCTGTACCGTCCGGGCCCCATGGATTTTATACCCAAATATCTGAAGGGCAAGAACGACAGGGCTTCCATCACCTATGACTGCCCCCAGCTGGAGCCCATATTAAGCCCCACCTATGGATGTATCGTGTACCAGGAGCAGGTTATGCAGATTGTGCGTGATTTGGCCGGATACACCATGGGACGCAGCGATCTGGTGCGCCGCGCCATGAGTAAGAAAAAGACGTCGGTCATGGAAAAGGAGCGCCAGAACTTTGTCTACGGCAGCCAGTCGGAAGGGGTTAAGGGCTGTGTGAACAATGGGATTGACGAGAAGACCGCAAACCACATCTACGATGAGATGATTGATTTTGCTAAATATGCCTTCAACAAGTCCCACGCAGCGGCTTACGCGGTGGTGTCCTACCAGACAGCATATCTGAAATACTATTATCCCAGGGAGTTTATGGCCGCCCTCATGACATCGGTCATGGACAATGTAAGTAAATTTTCCGAGTATGTGCTGACCTGCCGCCGCATGATGGGTATTCCCGTGCTGCCGCCGGATATCAACGAGGGCGAGAGCGGCTTCTCCGTGTCAGGGGACGCTATCCGTTACGGCCTGTCCGCCATCAAGAGCGTGGGCAAACCCGTGACAGAGGTAATCCTGGCGGAGAGGGAGAGAAACGGTCCCTTCCGTTCCATGGAGGATTTTGTGGGACGCATGAGCATGAAGGAAGTAAACAAGCGAACCCTGGAAAATTTCATCAAGTCAGGCGCTCTGGATACCCTGCCCGGAACCAGGCGCCAGAAGATGGCGGTGGCGCCCACCATGCTGGAGGAAAAGGCCAGGGAGAAAAAATCCATGTTTGAGGGGCAGTTAAGCCTTTTCGACATTGCGGGTGAGGAAGACAGAAACGAATTCCAGATTACATTTCCGGATGTGGGGGAATACTCAAAGGATGAGCTTCTTGCCTTTGAGAAGGAAATACTGGGAGTCTATATCAGCGGCCATCCCCTGGACGACTATGAGGAGACGTGGAGAAGGAACATAACAGCCACCTCAGCCCAGTTTATCGTGGATGAGGAGACGGATGCGGCAGGGGTGGCGGACGGATCCAGGGCTGTCATCGGCGGACTGGTGGCAGGCAAGACCGTAAAGACCACCAGGACCAACCAGCTTATGGCTTTCATAACCCTGGAGGACCTTCTGGGACCGGTGGAGGTCATCGTGTTCCCAAGGGATTACGAGGCCAACCGGGACCTTTTTACCGAGGACTCCAAGCTGTTCATCAGGGGAAGGGTGTCCATCGGAGACGATCCGGTGGGAAAGCTGGTGTGCGAGCAGGTGATTCCCTTTGACAGTATACCCAAGGAGCTGTGGCTCCAGTTCCCGGATATGGAGACGTATCAGTCCGGGGAGCAGCGTCTGCTCACCTCTCTGCGGTCCAGCGAGGGAAAGGACCGGGTGGTCATTTATCTCCAGAAGGAGAGGGCCAAGAAAGTCCTTCCGGCCAACTGGAATGTACAGGTTACACCCGGGCTTTTGGAAGAGCTGGGGAGGGGACTTGGTGAAAAAAATGTCAAAGTCGTAGAAAAAGGTCTTGAAAAGCTGGGGAAAATGAATTAGAATAGCGTTGGATATAGATGAGAGAATGAATGATTGAGAGCGATGTCAGCACAGAAAAAATGTATGTGCTTAATACAAGGAGGTAAATTGCTATGGCAAAGGCAGTGAAAACCATTGGAGTACTTACCAGCGGAGGCGACGCGCCGGGAATGAACGCGGCCATCCGCGCGGTTGTAAGGACTGCTATCAATAAGGGCCTTAAGGTAAAGGGCATCATGCGCGGATACGCAGGCCTGCTGGAGGAGGAAATCGTGGACATGGAGTCCACCAGTGTGTCTGACATCATCAACCGGGGCGGCACCATCCTTTACACGGCAAGATGCAAGGAGTTTACCACAGCGGAAGGCCAGCAGAAGGGCGCTGATATCTGCCGCAAGCATGGCATTGACGGAATGGTGGTCATCGGAGGAGACGGTTCCTTCAGAGGCGCGGGAAAGCTGTCCTCCCTGGGGATCAACACAATCGGCCTTCCGGGAACCATTGACCTGGATATTGCCTGTACCGATTATACCATTGGTTTTGACACGGCTGTCAACACGGCCATGGAAGCAATTGATAAGATTCGTGATACATCCACATCCCATGAGCGGTGCAGTATTGTGGAGGTTATGGGGCGCAACGCCGGATACATCGCACTGTGGTGCGGCATTGGAAACGGTGCGGAGGATATTCTTCTTCCGGAGCGCTATGACGGCAACGAGCAGGCCCTGATTAACCGGATTATCGACAACCGCAGGCGGGGCAAGAAACACAACATCATTATCAATGCAGAGGGAATCGGCCATTCCGGTTCCATGGCAAAGCGCATTGAGGCTGCCACGGGCATCGAGACAAGGGCCACCATCCTGGGCCACATGCAGCGCGGCGGAACGCCTACCTGTAAGGACAGGGTATATGCCTCCATCATGGGAGCCAAGGCAGCAGAGCTTCTGGCCGCAGGCAAGAGCAACCGTCTGGTAGCCTATAAGCACGGTGAGTTTGTGGATTTCGATATCCAGGAAGCCCTGAATATGACAAAGGACATCCCAGAAGAGCAGTATGAGATTGCCAAGATGCTGATTCGCTAGTCCGGTACGTGAGAACATAAACGACGATAGAATGGAAAGTCCGCCGCCTGTCACAGGCAGCGGACTTTTGTGGAGAGATGAGATGAAGGATACAACAGTGCTTTGCGGAGCCAATTCCTATGAACAGAAATATTATTTTAACCAGGATTTCAAATCCCTGCCCCAGTCCATAAGAGACGAACTCCAGATCATGTGTGTGATGTATACAGAGGATGTGGGCGGCGTGCTTACCATGGAATTTGACGAGAAGGGAAACCTGGAATTCAGGGTGACCTCGGAGGAAACGGATTATCTCTTTGACGAGATAGGAAGCGTCCTTAAAATCAAGCAGTACCAGGAAGAGAAAAAAGAAATGCTGGAAGCGCTGGAACTGTATTACAGGACATTTTTCCTGGGCGAGGACATAGATATAGAGGATGACGGGGAAGATTAAATGAAACTTAGGATTGGAAACACAGTTCTTGAGAATAATGTAATACTGGCGCCCATGGCGGGCGTCACGGATCTGCCCTTTCGGGTGCTGTGCCGGGAACAGGGAGCTGGCTGCGTGGTGACGGAGATGGTCAGCGCAAAGGCGGTTCTGTACAACAACAAAAACACCAGGGAACTGCTGCAGATAGACCCGGCCGAGCGCCCCGCAGCCGTGCAGCTCTTTGGCTCGGAGCCGGACATTATGGCGGAGATTGCGGCCAGGCTGGAGGAAGGACCCTATGATTACATTGATGTGAACATGGGATGCCCTGTGCCGAAAATCGTCAACAACGGCGAGGGGTCCGCGCTGATGAAGAATCCTGAACGGGCAAAGGAAGTGCTGACCGCCATGGTGAAAGCGGTGAAAAAGCCCGTGACTGTGAAATTCCGCAAGGGGTTCAACGACCTCTCTGTCAATGCCGTGGAATTTGCTAAGATGGCGGAAAGCTGCGGCGTTGCAGCGGTGGCTGTCCATGGGCGCACCAGGGAGCAGTATTATTCAGGAAAGGCGGACTGGGACATCATCCGTCAGGTGAAGGAGGCGGTACGGATCCCTGTCATTGGAAACGGGGATATCTTTACGCCGGAGGACGCCGGCAGGATGCTTAAGGAGACAGGATGCGACGGCATTATGGTGGCCAGGGGAGCCAAGGGGAATCCGTGGCTGTTCGGCCGGATTAACCACTATCTGGATACAGGGGAGGTTCTTCCGGGACCTTCCATGGCTGAGATAAAGGCCATGATTCTGCGGCACGGCCGGATGCTGGTACAGTTCAAGGGAGAAGGGGTTGCCATGCGGGAAATGAGGGGCCATATGGCCTGGTATACAAAAGGAATGCCCCACTCAGCCACACTGAGGAATGAAATCAACCAGGTGGAGACATTGGAGGGGTTCGTGGAGCTTCTGGACAGGAAAATCCAATCTTGACAATGGACACATTTTCCTATATAATACTCAGAATGTGTGGACATTAAGAATGATACTCAAGTGAAATCAACATAAAGTAAGAATTAAAGGAAGGAAGCGGGTAAGATGGCAGATAAGAAACACATTTTGACATATGCCGGACTCAAACAGTACGAGGATGAACTGCAGAATCTGAAAGTTGTCAAAAGAAAAGAAGTTGCGCAGAAGATTAAGGAAGCAAGAGAGCAGGGCGATTTGTCCGAGAATGCAGAGTATGATGCAGCCAAGGATGAGCAGAGGGACATTGAGCTGCGTATCGAGGAACTGGAGAAGCTTCTTAAGAACGCCGAGGTCGTGGTAGAGGATGAAATCGACCTGGATAAAATTAATATCGGATGTAAGGTAAAGCTTCTGGATGTGGAGTATGACGAGGAGATGGAGTTCTATATCGTTGGTTCCACCGAGGCCAACAGCCTGCAGAATAAGATAAGCAACGAATCACCGGTAGGCCGCGCCCTGATAGGCAAGGTAGTGGGTGAATGCGTAGACGTGGAGACCCAGGCAGGGGATATCCAGTATAAGGTGCTGGAAATCCAGAGGGTTTCATAAATCTGACACAAAGGAGTTAAGGACGTGGGAGAACAGCAGAAGGTTAATCAGGCAGATACAGATTTAAATCATGTGCTGAAGGCGCGCAGGGATAAGCTGGCGGAGCTTCAGACAGCTGGAAAGGACCCTTTCCAGATTACAAAATATGATGTGACTGCCCACAGCATGGATATCAAGGATAGCTATGAGCAGTGGGAGGGGAAGGAAGCAGCCATTGCTGGCCGTATGATGTTCAAACGTGTCATGGGCAAGGCTTCTTTCTGTAATGTACAGGATTTAAAAGGCAGCATCCAGGTTTATGTGGCAAGGGACAGCGTGGGTGAGGAGTCTTATAAGGATTTCAAGAAAATGGACATCGGCGATATCGTGGGTGTGAAGGGAACTGCCTTTACCACCAAGACAGGCGAGATATCCATTCATGCCACAGAGGTGACCCTTCTTTCCAAGAGCCTTCAGGTGCTTCCTGAGAAGTTCCACGGCCTGACAGATACGGATATGCGTTACCGCCAGCGCTACGTGGACCTGATCATGAACGCAGAGGTGAAGGATACCTTCATCAAGCGTTCCAGGATACTGGCTGCCATCCGCAAATATCTGGGCGGAGAGGGCTTTATGGAAGTGGAGACCCCTATGCTGGTTTCCAATGCAGGCGGCGCTGCCGCAAGGCCTTTCGAGACCCATTTCAATGCCCTGGATGAGGATTTAAAGCTTCGTATATCCCTGGAGCTTTATCTGAAGAGGCTTATTGTAGGCGGACTTGAGAGGGTTTATGAGATTGGGCGTGTATTCCGCAACGAGGGTCTGGATACCAGGCACAACCCGGAGTTCACCCTGATGGAGCTGTATCAGGCTTATACGGATTACAACGGGATGATGGACCTGACCGAGAAGCTGTACCGTTTTGTGGCTCAGGAGGTGCTTGGTACCACCACCATTACTTATAAAGGCGTGGAGATGGATTTGGGCAAGCCTTTTGCCCGCATCACCATGGTGGATGCGGTAAAGAAGTATGCCGGAGTTGATTTTGACCAGATTCATACCCTGGAGGAGGCAAGAGCTGTTGCCAAGGAAAAGGGAGTGGAGTTTGAGGGGCGCCATAAGAAGGGCGATATCCTGAATCTGTTCTTTGAGGAGTTTGCAGAGGAGCACCTGGTTCAGCCTACCTTTGTTCTGGACCATCCGGTGGAGATTTCACCTCTGACCAAGAAAAAGCCAGGCAATCCCGACTATGTGGAGCGTTTTGAGTTCTTTATGAACGGCTGGGAGATGGCCAACGCCTACTCGGAGATCAATGATCCCATTGACCAGAGGGAGCGGTTTAGGGCACAGGAAGAGCTTCTGGCCCAGGGCGATGAGGAGGCCAACCACACGGACGAGGACTTCTTAAACGCGCTGGAGGTGGGCATGCCTCCGACGGGAGGAATCGGATTCGGTATTGACCGTATGGTCATGCTGCTGACGGATTCACCGGCCATCAGGGATGTGCTGCTGTTCCCCACCATGAAATCACTGGGCGGTTCGGATGGAGCGAAAAAGGTGGAAAAAGCAGCTTCGTCAGAAGTGAAAACAGAAGCAAAACCGGCAGAAAAAATTGATTTTTCCAACGTAAAAATTGAGCCTCTGTTTGAGGAAATGGTAGATTTTGAAACCTTTGCAAAGTCTGATTACCGTGCCGTAAAGATAAAAGACTGTGCCGCGGTGCCCAAGAGTAAGAAACTTTTACAATTTACCTTAGATGATGGTTCAGGCACAGACCGCACGATTTTAAGCGGAATTCATGAGTATTATGAGCCGGAAGACCTGATTGGAAAGACAGCGATTGCGATTGTGAATCTGCCGCCCAGAAAGATGATGGGCATTGATTCCTGCGGAATGCTGATCTCTGCGGTTCATGAGGAAGACGGACATGAGGGACTTCATCTCCTGATTGTAGATGACCGTATTCCGGCGGGTGCAAAGCTGTATTAAAGTCCATATTAAGTGTTCGGGTAATGGCCGGGGCGGGATTTGCGAAAATCCTGCCCCGGCTTATTGCGTTACAAAACGCACTTTTTATTAGGCTCTTTGTCAATAGTTGGGGTGGGATTTGTTAAAATCCCGCCCCAATTCTATGAAAAGGGCCCTTTTTATGTTTAGTT
>NZ_JAJCHK010000029.1:0-73821 GCF_020554465.1 Enterocloster sp. 210928-DFI.2.20 | reverse complement strand
AAAAAGGAATCTGAAAGCCTTATATTTACTGGCTTAGAGATTCCGAGAGATTATTGATTACCATGGGAGGCTTCTCGTCCGCCATCACTGACGCGGTTCACGGAGCTAGGAAAGAGGGCATGGGAGCGGGCCGGGCGTTGTGGCGGGGTGTGAAGGACGGGCTGTTCATATTGTTTGCAGGATACCTGGCGGCTGTTGTGTCCGTTGTTGTGATGTATGCGGCTGGCCGGATTTAGCCGGCCTTACCATTTGGAAAATGGGGGAATTAATTATGGAGCTGGTTAAGATTTTTATTGCAGGCGGAGTGTTCTGCATGTTTGGTGAAGTATTGTGGGCAAAAACAGGGCTGGGCGTGGTGAAAACCCTGATGGTCTGTATTGCAGCAGGGGTTGCTCTGGATGTGGCCGGGATACTGGGGCCTGTTATCGGATTCGGGCAGGAAGGGTTTACCGTTACGATTTACGGGGCCGGGGCCTCCATTTTTGACGGAGTCATGGGGAGCGTCAGGGACCATGGCCTGTCGGGGATTATACGTCTGACGAACTTTTATTTTCTCAGGTTTTCCGGGCTTATCGTGTGTACCATGGCCATGGCGGCCGTACTGGGATTCCTGTTTCCCGGGACCAGGGGGAAATAGCATATTATCGGGGGAAAACAATGAGGCTGCCGCTATCAGAAATTGAAAGCGGCAGCCTTTGATGTGTGGCGGCCAGCTTCCCGCCGGGGCAGGCGGTTCCGAACAGCAGATCCGCCAGCGCCTTTCCGGCGCCTTCACCTGCATAGCCCATCTGCAGGATGGCTTTCACGCGTCCGGCCCATGGCATTGCCACTGTATTGCCGGTCCTTCATTAGCAGCTTCAAGCAGGTTTACCACACCACACCGTCCAAATACAGGACATCCCTGGAAGGGATCAGCGATATTGAGAACCGGGCAGAGAACAGAAAGGCGGAGTTTTTTAAGGACAGGGCAGGTGACCTGCGGTAAAAAAACGGAAAAAGAAAGGGCAGAACCATGAAATGTTAGACGAAATGGAAAAAATGATAAATAATTTCTTTTTCTTTGCAAATTGACCTAACTATGCTATAATAGCCACAGATATCGCAACAAGGAGATAAAATCTTTATGAAGATGAAACGCGTATTCTTAAAGTTAAGCGGAGAGGCCCTTGCAGGCCCTAAAAAGACCGGGTTTGACGAGGACACGGTGAAGGAAGTGGCCAGGCAGGTAAAGCTCTCTGTAGATGCCGGTATACAGGTTGGAATCGTCATTGGCGGGGGTAATTTCTGGAGAGGCCGTACCAGTGAGGCCATTGACAGGACAAAGGCGGACCAGATTGGTATGCTGGCCACTGTTATGAACTGCATTTATGTTTCTGAGATTTTCAGGAATGCAGGCATGATGACACAGATTCTTACGCCCTTTGAGTGCGGTTCCATGACCAAACTGTTTTCCAAGGACAGGGCGAATAAGTATTTTGAAAAGGGTATGGTGGTATTCTTTGCAGGCGGGACAGGACATCCCTATTTCTCCACAGATACGGGAATTGCCCTCAGGGCCATTGAGATGGAAGCAGACTGTATCCTGTTGGCCAAGGCCATTGACGGAGTGTATGACAGCGATCCGAAGCTGAACCCGGAGGCAAAGAAGTACGACACCATTTCCATACAGGAAGTCATTGACAGGCAGCTGGCTGTGGTGGATTTGACTGCGTCTATTATGTGTATGGAGCATAAGATGCCCATGGCAGTGTTCAGCCTCAATGAAAAGGACGGAATTGCAAACGCCATGCAGGGCCGGATTAACGGAACCATCGTTACTGCATAATAAAACGAACATTATTAAGCAGCAGGGAAGGCTGCATTAACAGGAGGAACTTATGGAAGAATTAAAAGTTTATGAGGACAAGATGAATAAGACACTGGATGTATTGCTGTCTGATTACGGCACCATTCGCGCAGGACGTGCCAATCCCCATGTGCTGGACAAGATTAAGGTGGACTATTACGGCACCCCCACACCCCTCCAGCAGGTTGGCAATGTTTCTGTTCCGGAAGCCCGCATGATTGTGATTCAGCCATGGGAGAAGAGCCTTCTTAAGCCAATTGAGAAAGCCATCCTCACATCTGAACTGGGCATCAACCCAACTAATGACGGAAACTGTATCCGTCTGGTGTTCCCGGAGATGACAGAGGAGCGCAGAAAGGAAGTTTCCAAGGATGTAAAGAAAAAGGGCGACAATGCAAAGGTAGCCCTGCGCAATATCCGCCGTGACGCCAACGAGGCCTTTAAGAAGGCAGAGAAGGCAGGGGATATTTCTGAGGATGATCTGACCGAGATGACCGAGAAGATGCAGAAGCTTACGGATAAGATGGTGGAAAAGGTTGACAAGGCAGTGGAAGAAAAGACCAAGGAAATCATGACCGTGTAATCTGTGATAAATGAATATGGGAGGCAGGAGGGACTCCTGCCTCTTAATTTGTTTTTGATACCGGAAAGATATAACATGATAAGGATATTATTTGGGCAAGTTACTTTTAGACAAGAAAGGCAGAGAAAGAATGGCATTAAATAAGGATATGATCATACCGGAGCATGTGGCCCTGATACTGGACGGAAATGGCCGCTGGGCCAAAAAACGGGGGCTTCCCCGCACCCTGGGGCACAAGGAAGGATGTGTCACCGTGGAGAAAACCGTTGAGATTGCAGCCAGAATGGGAATCAGGTATCTGACTGTCTATGGGTTCTCCACCGAGAACTGGAAACGTTCCGCGGAGGAAGTAGGGGCGCTTATGCAGCTGTTCCGCTACTATATGGTGCGGCTTTTAAAGATAGCATCTGCCAATAATGTACGGGTAAAGATGATTGGCGACAGAAGCCGCTTTGACAGGGATATCATAGACGGCATAAACCGTCTGGAGTCCGAGACACAGGATAACACAGGTCTGACCTTCGTCATAGCGGTAAATTACGGAGGCAGGGACGAGATCCGCCGGGCGGCGGCCGGGCTGGCAAGAGACTGCGCCCTTGGAAAGGCGGATCCGGACCAGGTGGATGAGGCGCTGTTTGCATCATATCTGGATACGGCGGGAATGCCGGACCCGGACCTTTTAATCCGCACAAGCGGGGAGCTGCGGCTGTCCAATTACCTGCTGTGGCAGCTGGCCTACACGGAAATCGTGGTGACGGATTGTCTCTGGCCGGATTTCAATCAGGAGGAATTAGAAAAAGCCATTGTGCAGTATAATAAGAGAGAGCGGCGGTTCGGCGCTGTAAAGTAAGGAGAGGGAAAGGAGAAGGCCATGTTTACGACCCGGTTAATCAGCGGTATCATACTGGTGCTTCTGTCCATTGTCATTGTTGGGCAGGGAGGAATCCTGCTATATGCCGTTACGGCCCTTATATCCATCATCGGTTTATTTGAGCTTTACAGGGCTCTGGGAATGCAGCGGCGTTCCCTGGCTGTTGTGGGCTATGTGACGGCCTGCTCCTATTATGGACTTTTGTGGTTCGAGGGACAGCGCTATGTGACGCTTATGATTATCGCCTGCCTGATGGCGATGATGGCCCTTTATGTGCTTACCTTCCCTGAGTATAAGACAGAGGAGGTGACGGGCGCGTTCTTTGGCGTATGCTATGTGCCCATCATGCTGTCATTTCTGTATCAGACAAGGGACATGAGCGATGGTGCATACCTGGTGTGGCTTATATTTTTAAGCTCCTGGGGCTGCGATACCTTTGCCTACTGTACAGGCATGCTTTTGGGCAGGCATAAGCTGGCCCCTGTCCTGAGCCCCAAGAAATCCATTGAGGGGGCTGTGGGAGGCGTGGCCGGCGCGGCCCTTCTGGGCTTTATCTATGCATCCCTTTTCGGAGCCAGCATGGCGGAGCTTGATAATCCCCAGGCGGCCTGTACCATTGCCTGCGCCATTGCGGCGGTTATTTCCCAGATAGGGGATTTGGCGGCTTCCGCTATTAAGAGAAACCACAACATAAAGGATTACGGCCATCTGATTCCGGGCCACGGAGGTATCCTGGACCGGTTTGACAGTATGATATTCACGGCCCCCGCTATTTATTTTGCCCTCACATTTTTAAAATAAGGATGGGCTTTTTGAGTATTTCTTCAGGATAGGGAGAATATAAGTTATGATGAAGAAGATTGCAATTCTGGGTTCCACAGGCTCTATCGGCACCCAGACATTGGAAGTGGTGAGATACAATAAGGACATCCAGGTGACGGCCCTTGCCGCCGGCAGCAATGTAAAGCTTTTGGAGGAACAAATCCGAGAGTTTAAGCCTAGGCTGGCCTGTCTCTGGGATGAAGAGAAGGCAAAGGAACTGCGGGCCGCGGTAGCTGATATGGATGTGAAGGTGGCAAGCGGCATGGAGGGACTGATGGAGGCAGCCGTGACGCCGGAGGCAGACCTGGTGGTGACGGCCGTGGTGGGGATGATTGGAATTCGTCCCACCATTGCCGCCATGGAAGCAGGAAAGGACATTGCCCTGGCCAACAAGGAAACCCTGGTAACGGCCGGCCATATCATCATGCCTCTTGCCAGGGAAAAGGGCGTGAAGCTGCTGCCGGTAGATTCGGAGCACTCTGCTATATTCCAGTGCTTACAGGGAGCAGCCGGCAATCCCCTTCACAAAATACTGCTCACTGCCTCAGGCGGTCCGTTCCGGGGATTTACCAGGGAGCAGCTGGAAAAGGTCCGGCTGGAGGACGCGTTAAAGCATCCCAACTGGTCCATGGGGCATAAAATCACCATAGATTCCTCCACCATGGTCAACAAGGGGTTGGAGGTCATGGAAGCCCGCTGGCTGTTCGGGGCGGAGATGGACCAGGTGCAGGTGGTGGTACAGCCGGCCAGCATCATCCACTCCATGGTTGAATTTGAGGATGGGGCTGTCATAGCCCAGTTAGGTACGCCCGATATGAAGCTGCCGATTCAGTATGCGCTCTATTATCCGGAGCGCCGTTTCCTTCCGGGGGACCGGCTGGACTTTGAAAAGCTTACAAAGATTTCCTTTGAGGTGCCGGATATGGAGACGTTCAGGGGCCTTAAGCTGGCCTACGAGGCGGGGCGCAGGGGCGGTACCCTGCCAACTGTGTTCAACGCGGCCAATGAGATGGCAGTCGCCATGTTCCTTGAGCGGAAAATCAATTACCTGGCCATCGTGGATATGATAGAGGGGGCCATGGAGCATCACTGTGTAAAGCCCTCCCCTGACGTGGCGCAGATTCTGGAGGCAGAACAGGAAACTTACGATTATCTATCATCAAAATGGAATTAAGACAGAAATGGAATTAAGACAGAAAGGAGGCGCACGCCGCGCGTAAAAAGGGCGGCGGAGCGCCGGATGGACAGGTGAGAGCCGGATGAGCTTGATTATTGCGATGCTGATGCTGGGAATCATTATCATGATTCACGAATTCGGCCATTTTTTGTTTGCAAAGTTAAATGGGATAGGTGTGATTGAATTTTCCCTTGGCATGGGGCCAAGGCTGTTCAGCTTTGAGAAAGGCGGCACCCGGTATTCCTTTAAGATACTGCCGTTTGGCGGCTCCTGCATGATGCTGGGGGAAGACGAGGGGATAACAGACGAAAGCGCGTTTAACAACAAGTCCGTATGGGCCAGGATTTCCGTGGTGGCAGCCGGACCTGTGTTTAATTTTATCCTGGCCTTCGGCCTTTCCATGGTGCTCATCGGTATTACGGGGTATGACACCACCCGGCTGGCCGGGGTTGTGGACGGGTATCCGGCCCAGGCAGCCGGCATGGAGGCCGGCGATGTGATTAAATCCATTAACGGCAGAAAGGTCCATTCTTACAGGGATATTAACTGGTACCTGTTCACCCACCCGCAGAAATCTCTTAAGGTTACCTGGGAGAGGACGGAGGAAGGGGGAGGGACCGAGCGCTTCAGCACGGAGCTGGAGCCTGTCTTTTCCGCGGAGAACAACCAGTATATGATGGGGGTCCAGTTTAACCCGGTCCCCAGCACGGTAGAGAACATAGGGCAGCTTCTGGTACACAGCGCCTATGAGGTACAGTACTGGATTCACTATGTGTTTGACACCTTTTATATGATGTTCCACGGCATGGTTTCGGTCAACGATATCAGCGGTCCTGTGGGGATTGTGAACGCCATTGACACCACGGTGGATGAAACCGCGCCCTATGGCCTGTCGGCTGTGGTGCTCATGCTGATTAATTTTACCATACTCTTAAGCGCCAACCTGGGCGTCATGAACCTACTGCCCATTCCGGCTCTGGACGGAGGGCGCCTTGTGTTCCTCATCATAGAGGCTGTAAGGGGAAAGCCCATTGACAAGGAAAAGGAAGGCATGGTCCACATGGCGGGAATGATGGTTCTTCTGGCCC
Source organism: Enterocloster sp. 210928-DFI.2.20 (assembly GCF_020554465.1). Lineage (NCBI taxonomy): Bacteria > Bacillati > Bacillota > Clostridia > Lachnospirales > Lachnospiraceae > Enterocloster > Enterocloster sp. 210928-DFI.2.20. Next base: position 67,434 of record NZ_JAJCHK010000029.1, on the reverse strand, counting down.
TTATGGTGCTTATCCTGTTTAACGATGTCCGGAAATTATTTTAACGGCTTTGTCCTATATTCAGAAAAGAGAGGTATATATGACCAGGAAAGATACAAAAGTGATTCAGATTGGGGACCGGGTCATCGGCGGGGGAAACCCTGTCCTGATTCAGTCCATGTGCAATACCAAAACCGAGGATGTGCACGCCACGGTGGAGCAGATCCAAAGGCTGGAGCAGGCCGGCTGCGACATTATCCGCGTGGCCGTGCCTACCATGGAAGCCGCCTCGGCGCTGGGTGACATCAAGAAGGAGATTCATATTCCGCTGGTGGCGGACATCCACTTTGATTACCATCTGGCCATTGCCGCCATGGAGAACGGGGCGGATAAAATCCGCATCAATCCCGGCAACATCGGCGACCGCCATAAGGTGCAGGCAGTGGTGGACCGGGCCAGGGAATACGGGGTGCCCATCCGCGTGGGCGTCAACAGCGGTTCCCTGGAGAAACCGCTGCTGGAAAAATACGGGGGAGTCACAGCGGAAGGAATTGTGGAGAGCGCCCTGGATAAGGTGAAGCTCATCGAGGATATGGGCTATGACAATCTGGTCATCAGTATCAAGTCCTCGGATGTGCTCATGTGCGTAAAGGCCCATGAGCTGATTGCCATGCGGACCCATTACCCTCTCCATGTGGGAATCACGGAGTCCGGCACCCTGATGTCCGGCAACATCAAGTCCTCGGTGGGACTGGGTATCATCCTTCATGAGGGCATCGGGGATACCATCCGTGTGTCCCTGACCGGAGATCCGGTGGAGGAGATAAAGAGCGCCAAGCTGATTCTGCGGACCCTGGGACTGAGAAAGGGCGGTATTGAGGTGGTGTCCTGTCCCACCTGCGGGCGCACGCGGATTGATTTGATTGGCCTGGCAAACCAGGTGGAGAACATGGTGACGGAGTTTGATGACCTGGATGTGAAGGTGGCTGTGATGGGATGTGTTGTAAACGGTCCCGGAGAGGCCAGGGAGGCAGACATCGGCATCGCAGGCGGCGTGGGAGAAGGCCTGCTGATACGAAGGGGCGAAATCATCCGCAAGGTGCCTGAGTCTGAGCTTCTGGCAGTACTGCGGGAAGAACTGCTGGCCATGAGCCGGGAACACCGGGCATAGAAGGAAGACGGATATATGGCAAAGAATTTTCTGGAAGTATTTCCAACCCTCAATATAGCGGAATCCCTGAAGGAGCTTTTAGGCCTGGCCCAGGTGGAGAAGGTGACCACCACCAGGGATAGAAGCTCTATCCGCATTTATCTGAAGAGCGCAAGGCTGATACATAAACAGAATATATACGACCTGGAGCGAGGCATCCGGGACCAGCTGTTCCCGGATAAGCAGGTGGCCATCAAGATTCAGGAAAAATACAGGCTGTCGGACCAGTATACGCCCAAAAAGCTTTTGGATGTATATAAGGACAGTCTTCTTCTGGAGCTTAAAAACTACAGCATCATCGAGTACACCATGTTCCGCAAGGCCGGGATTACCTTTGAGAAGGAGGATATCATGGTCTTGACCGTGGAGGACACCATGGTGAACCGGGACAGGACAGCCGAGTTAAAGCGCGTCATAGAGAAGGTCTTTGCGGAGCGGTGCGGCCTGCCTGTGGAGGTGCGCTTTGCCTTTGTGGAGCCACAGGGCAGCGACCGCAGAAAACAGATTGAGCTTAAAATGGAGCGGGAGGCCCAGGCCATATACTGGCAGAACCACAGGGAGGAGCTGGAAGCAATGGGCGCCTCTTTCTCCACCCAGGGGCTGGAGGGTCAGGAGCTGCTGTCCGGAAATGGCGGCAGGTCAGGCCAGGATTCCTATTTGGACGCAGGCCAGGGGCCGGAGGGCGCTCCCTGGGATGCACTTATGGCCCAGGCTGCTTCCGGGGATGTGGGAGACGGGAGTGCGCCTGGAGATAACGGGGGCCGGTCAGGGGCGCCTGGTTCGTCCCAAAGCCAGGGAAGCCCGGCCAGATCAGGACAGTCTGGGCAGGGACAATCAGCCCAGTCAGGCCAGGGCGGCGGCCAGAAGCAGGGCTTTAAGGGAGATAAGCCCCAGCTCAACAAGGGGCGCAAGGGCTGGGGACGGGATAAGGACAGCGGTTTCGGCGACGACAAGAAGTACTCTGTCAAGCGTTCCAACAACCCGGATGTGCTCTACGGACGTGACTTTGAGGACGAGCCCATGGAGATTGAGAAGATCGACGGGGAAATCGGAGAGGTGACCTTAAGAGGCAAGGTGCTGACCTGCGAGAACCGGGAGCTGCGAAGCGGCAAGTTCATCCTCACCTTTGATGTATCGGATTTTACGGATACCATTACGGTTAAAATGTTTATCCGTTCGGAGATATTTGATGAGGTGAAATCCGCCATCAATCCGGGCATGTTTATCAAGGTAAAGGGAGTCACCACCATTGACAAGTTTGACGGCGAGCTGACCCTTGGCTCCATCGTGGGAATCAAGAAGGCGGATGATTTTACCAGCAAGCGCATGGACTCCAGCCTGGAAAAGCGCGTGGAGCTGCACTGCCATACAAAGATGAGCGATATGGACGGCGTATCCGAGGTAAAAAGCATCATCAAGAGGGCCAAGCAGTGGGGCATGCCCGCTGTGGCTGTTACGGACCATGGCTGCGTCCAGGCCTTCCCGGATGCCAACCACGCCCTGGACAAGGGGGATACCTTTAAAATCCTCTACGGGGTGGAGGGATACCTGGTGGACGATACCAAACAGCTGGTAGAGAATTCCAGGGGACAGGATTTTGGGGACACCTTTGTTGTGTTCGATATCGAGACAACAGGCTTCAGCCCTAAAAAGAACAAAATTATTGAGATTGGCGCCGTGAAGGTGGTAGACGGCAGGATTACGGACAAATTCTCCACCTTTGTGAATCCGGACGTGCCCATTCCCTTTGACATAGAGAAGCTGACAGGCATCAACGATTCCATGGTGCTTCCATACCCAAAAATCGACGTGATTCTGCCGCAATTTCTGGAGTTTGTGGGGGATGCGGTCCTTGTAGCCCACAATGCAAGCTTCGATGTGGGATTTATAGGCCATTTCGCAGAGAAACTGGAACTGCCCTTTGATCCCACGGTGCTGGACACGGTTGCCATTGCCAGGCTTCTTCTGCCTAATCTTAACCGGTTTAAGCTGGACACCGTTGCCAAAGCCCTTAATATTTCGCTCCAGAACCACCACAGGGCGGTGGACGACGCGGGAGCCACGGCGGAGATATTCGCTGCCTTTGTAAAGATGCTGCGGGACCGGGATGTAAATGATTTAAACCAGCTCAATGCCCTCAGCACCATGGACACGGATACCATACGCAAGCTCCCCACCCACCATGTAATCATACTGGCCAAGAACGATATCGGGCGTGTGAATATGTACCGGCTGGTGAGCTGGTCCCACCTGGAGTACTATGCCAGAAGGCCCAGGATACCCAAGAGCCTGCTGGAGAAATACCGGGAGGGACTGATTATTGGATCGGCCTGCGAGGCCGGAGAATTATACCAGGCCCTGCTTCGCGGCGCTCCGGATACAGAGATTGCCCGGCTTGTGAGTTTCTATGATTACCTGGAAATCCAGCCTCTGGGAAATAATGCGTTCATGCTCCGGGACGAGAAGAGCACGGTTAAGTCCCAGGAGGATTTAATCGAGATAAATAAAAAGATAGTGGAACTGGGAATGCAGTTTAACAAGCTGGTCTGCGCTACCTGCGATGTCCACTTCCTGGATCCCCAGGACGAGGTATACCGCAGAATCATCATGGCTGGCCAGGGATTTAAGGATTCGGACGATCAGGCGCCCCTGTATCTCAGGACAACAGAGGAGATGCTGGAGGAATTTTCCTACCTGGGACCGGATAAGGCCCATGAGGTGGTGATCACCAACACCAGGAAGATTGCCGATATGTGTGAGAAGATTGCCCCGGTGCGGCCGGACAAGTGTCCTCCTGTCATCGAGGATTCCGATAAGACGCTGACCAAGATCTGTTATGACAGGGCTCATGAGATGTACGGGGAGGACCTGCCTAAAATCGTAGTGGACCGCCTGGAGCGGGAGCTTCATTCCATTATCACCAACGGATTCGCGGTTATGTACATCATTGCCCAGAAGCTGGTGTGGAAGTCCAATGAGGACGGATACCTGGTGGGTTCCCGTGGTTCCGTGGGTTCCTCCTTTGTGGCTACCATGTCCGGAATCACCGAGGTAAACCCTCTGAGCCCCCATTACCATTGCCCCAAGTGCCGTTACTATGACTTTGATTCCGAAGAAGTGAAGCAGTTCTCCGGCATGGCCGGATGCGATATGCCGGACAAGGAATGCCCTGTGTGCGGCACACCGCTGGAAAAGGACGGGTTTGACATCCCCTTTGAGACCTTCCTGGGATTTAAGGGAGACAAGGAGCCGGATATCGACCTTAACTTCTCCGGTGAATACCAGAGCAAGGCCCATGATTATACGGAGGTTATCTTTGGAAAGGGTCAGACCTTCCGCGCGGGAACCATAGGCACCCTGGCGGACAAGACGGCCTTCGGATATGTAAAGAAATATTATGAGGAAAGGGGAACCAGGAAAAGAAACTGCGAGATTAACCGCATTGTGCAGGGCTGCGTGGGAGTGAGAAGGACAACGGGACAGCACCCCGGAGGCATTATCGTGCTTCCGCTGGGCGAGGAAATCTATTCCTTTACCCCGGTGCAGCACCCTGCCAACGATATGACCACCTCCACGGTCACCACCCATTTTGACTACCATTCCATTGACCACAACCTGCTGAAGCTGGATATACTGGGACACGATGATCCCACCATGATACGTATGCTTCAGGATCTGATCGGTATTGACCCTGTAAAGGACATTCCCCTGGACAGCCGGGAGGTCATGAGCCTGTTCCAGGACACGTCCGCTCTGGGAATCATGCCGGACGATATCGGCGGCTGTCCCCTGGGGGCCCTGGGCGTGCCTGAGTTCGGTACGGACTTTGCCATGCAGATGCTTCTTGACACTAAGCCCAAGTATTTCTCCGACCTGGTGCGTATCGCCGGTCTGGCCCATGGTACGGATGTGTGGCTGGGCAATGCCCAGACCCTGATTCAGGAGGGGAAGGCCACCATTCAGACCGCCATCTGTACCCGAGACGACATCATGGTTTACCTGATTGCCCAGGGTTTGGAGCAGGGACTTTCCTTTACCATTATGGAGAGCGTGCGAAAGGGAAAGGGATTAAAGCCGGAGTGGGAGGAGGAGATGAAAGCCCACGGCGTTCCGGAATGGTATATCTGGTCCTGTAAGAAAATCAAGTACATGTTCCCCAAGGCCCATGCGGCTGCCTACGTTATGATGGCATGGCGTATTGCCTACTGTAAGATATTTTATCCCCTGGCCTATTACGCCGCGTTCTTCAGCATCCGGGCCAGCGCGTTTTCCTATGAAATCATGTGCCAGGGAAGGGATAAGTTGGAATACTATCTGGCGGATTATAAGAAAAGGGCGGACACCCTGTCCAAGAAGGAACAGGATACCCTGAGGGACATGAGGATTGTCCAGGAAATGTATGCAAGAGGCTTTGATTTTACGCCCATTGATATCTACCGGGCCAAGGCGCGGCACTTCCAAATCATAGACGGCAAGCTGATGCCTTCCCTCAGCAGCATCGACGGCCTGGGCGAGAAGGCTGCTGATGCAGTGGTGGATGCGGTCAAAGACGGAGCTTTCCTGTCCATCGAGGATTTCAGCAACCGTTCCAAGGTAAACGGCACCCTTTGTTCCCTTATGTCGGATCTGGGGCTGCTTAAGGACCTTCCAAAATCCAATCAGTTATCCTTGTTTGATTTATAAACAGCTTTTATGTAGGAATCCGGGAGAGGCGGTTAATGCTCAGGCATGCCGCCCCTCCCTTTATGTTTTGGCGGATATGACAAAAATATGGTTAAATGGTTGTAATAATTTGTAATTTATGATAAGTTAGAGTTGTACTGAGACGCTACGCAACCATATTTGAAGAGGAGGAATCAAGCTTATGAAAAAAAGGATACTGGCACTTGCCATGGCAGCGGTCATGGCCGGTTCCCTGACAGCCTGCTCAGGCTCATCAGGAACAGACACCAAGGCAGCTCCGGCGGAAACAGAAGCTCCGGCTTCAGAGAGCAAATCAGAAGCAAAGGAAGAGTCCAAGGCAGGGGAAGGGGATGCCGCAAACACATCCTCATCCAAGGGAGGAGCCGAAGGCTATGAGCTTGCCCTGGTCACCGACCTGGGGACCATAGACGATAAGTCCTTTAACCAGGGCGCATGGGAAGGACTTAAGAAGTACGCGGAGGAGAACAGCATCTCCTATAAATATTACCAGCCCCAGGAAGGCACGACGGATTCCTATTTGGAAACCATCGGCCTGGCCATTGAGGGCGGCGCTAAGCTGGTGGTATGTCCGGGATTCCTGTTTGAGGAGCCCATCTACCTGGCCCAGGACAAGTATCCGGATGTGCACTTTATCCTGCTGGACGGGGAGCCCCATGATGCGGACTACAATTATAAGACAAATGATAATGTAATGCCCATTCTGTTCCAGGAGGACCAGGCAGGTTTCCTGGCCGGTTATGCGGTTGTAAAGGACGGCTATACGAAGCTTGGATTTATGGGAGGCATGGCAGTGCCGGCCGTTATCCGTTTTGGATATGGTTTTGTCCAGGGCGCTGAGTTTGCGGCCGAGGAGGACGGGATCACAGGCCTGGAAATCATGTATAATTACACAGGTGCATTTTCAGCCACGCCTGAGGCGCAGTCCATGGCTGCTTCCTGGTATCAGAACGGCACAGAGGTAATCTTCGGATGCGGCGGAGCAGTAGGTAATTCCGTGATGGCGGCCGCCCAGGAAAAGAATGCAAAGGTAATCGGCGTGGACGTGGACCAGAGTGCTGAATCCGAGACCGTGATTACGTCTGCCATGAAGCTTCTTTCCAACTCCGTGTACGACGGGGTAAAGGATTTCTATGACGGCAGCTTCCCTGGAGGCAAGACCTCCGTGTTTACCGTTGCCAACAACGGCGTGGGACTTCCCATGGATACCTCCAAGTTTGAGAAGTTCTCCCAGGAGCAGTACGATGCCGTTTACAAGAAACTGGCTGACGGCGAGATTGGGCTGGTTCAGTTCTCAGCGGATAATAATGACCCAACGAAGGATTTGACCGATTTGACCAATACAAAGGTTACCTTTGTGGAGTAGGGACTGGCAGCAATACGGGCTGTACAAGGGCCTGAAATGACCTGCGGCAGATAGTCATGACACAGAGGGTGCCGGCATGTCCGGCACCCTGCTGTTATACCGGAACACCTCATCCCGCCGGGCGGTGGGGCGGCCGGAACATGCTGTCTGGACGGTTTTATATGAGGGGGAACCGTATGGATGATTACATTATTGAGATGTTAGGCATTACAAAAGAATTTCCCGGTATCATTGCCAACGACAACATCACCCTTCAGCTGAGAAAGGGGGAAATCCATGCGCTGTTAGGTGAGAACGGCGCCGGGAAATCCACGCTGATGAGCGTTCTGTTCGGCCTTTACCAGCCGGAGAAGGGAATCATAAAGGTCAGAGGCCAGGAAGTGAAGATAAAGGGGCCTTTGGACGCCAATGCCCTTGGAATCGGTATGGTGCACCAGCACTTCAAGCTGGTACACAATTTTACCGTGCTCCAGAACATTGTGCTGGGAATGGAGACAGTCAGTCACGGCTTTCTTAAGATGGACAACGCCAGGAAGAAGGTGGTGGAGCTCAGCGAGCGCTACGGCCTCTACATTGACCCGGACGCGCTGATTCAGGATATAACAGTAGGGATGCAGCAGCGGGTGGAGATACTTAAGATGCTCTACCGGGACAATGAAATCATGATATTTGACGAGCCCACAGCGGTTCTGACGCCCCAGGAGATCGACGAGCTCATGGAAATCATGAGAAGCCTGGTGGCGGAAGGCAAGTCCATTCTTTTCATCACCCATAAGCTGGATGAAATCAAGGCAGTGGCGGACAGGTGTTCTGTACTGCGGCGGGGAAAATACATAGGCACCGTGGACGTGGCTTCCATCACCAAGGAAGAGATGTCGGAGATGATGGTGGGCCGCAAGGTGAGTCTGTCTGTTGAAAAGACTCCGGCAGCGCCGGGCAGGACCGTGCTGGAGGCAGAGCATGTTTCCGTGAAATCCCATATGGAAGGCCATACCAAGCTGGTGGTAAATGACGTGAGCTTTCAGGTAAGGAGCGGTGAGATTGTCTGTATTGCCGGAATTGACGGCAACGGGCAGACAGAGCTGGTACACGCCGTTACCGGTCTGGGGGAAACCGCCGGAGGAAGAATCCTCATAAACGGCCAGGATGTGACGAAAAAGAGCATACGCGCCCGCAATACAGGCGGACTCAGCCATATACCGGAGGACCGTCACAAGCATGGCCTGGTGCTGGATTATAATCTGGCCTATAACCTGGTGCTGCAGCAGTATTTTGAACCTGGGTTCCAGCGCTGGGGGTTCCTTAAGGATGAGGAGATTTATAACTATGCCAGCAAGCTGATTGAGGATTTTGACATACGAAGCGGCGAGGGAGCGGACACAATCACCCGCAGCATGTCCGGAGGCAACCAGCAGAAGGCAATCGTGGCAAGGGAGATATCCAGGGACCACGACATCCTGCTGGCGGTCCAGCCTACCAGAGGGCTGGATGTGGGCGCCATCGAGTACATCCACAGGGAGCTGGTAAAGCAGAGGGACGCAGGTACGGCCATTCTGCTCATATCCCTGGAACTGGACGAGGTCATGAACCTCAGCGACCGGATTCTGGTCATGTTTGAGGGAACCATTGTGGCTGACCTGAATCCCCGGGAAGTGACGGTACAGGAGCTGGGCCTTTACATGGCAGGTTCCAAACGCCAGGAGCCAGAAGGAAAGGCAGGTGAGAGGGCGTGAGCACAAACAACAGGACAGGGAGAAAACGGGATTATGTAGGCGTGCTTTCATCGGTCTTTGCCATTGTTATCGGACTGCTGGTAGGATTTGTCATACTCCTTATATGCAATCCGTCCCAGGCACTGCCGGGATTTGTGACCATCCTGACAGGAGCCTTTACCCACGGTCTGAAGGGCGTGGGACAGGTGTTTTACTATGCAACCCCCATCATACTGACCGGTCTTTCCGTTGGCTTTGCCTTTAAGACAGGCCTGTTCAATATCGGTACGCCGGGGCAGTTTATTGTGGGCGCCTTCGCGGCAGTCTATGTGGGTATCATGTGGACGGGGCTGGGGAGGATACAGTGGGCCGTGGCCCTGCTGGCAGCAATACTGGGCGGGGCTCTGTGGGGAATGGTCCCGGGATTTCTGAAAGCCTGCTTTAATGTAAATGAGGTTATTGCCTCCATTATGATGAACTATATCGGCATGTATATGGTGAACTGGATTGTAAAGAGCTATAAGCCTCTCTTTAACAACCTGCGCAATGAATCCAGAAATGTGGCTGCCACGGCCCAGATTCCCAAGATGGGAATGGATAAGCTGTTTCCGGAGTCCAGCGTGGGCGGCGGTATCCTTCTGGCCATTGCCGCCGTGCTGATTATCTGGGTTATCCTCAATAAGACCACCTTTGGCTATGAGCTTAAGGCAGTGGGCTTTAACAGGGATGCCAGCAGGTACGCGGGCATCAATGAAAAAAGGAATATTATCATGAGCATGGTCATAGCCGGGGCCATAGCAGGCATGGCAGGGGGACTTCTCTACCTGGCAGGCACCGGCAAGCACATAGAGATAAAGGATGTGCTTGCGTCGGAAGGCTTTACCGGTATCTCCGTGGCGCTGCTGGGACTGAGCCATCCCATCGGAGTGCTGTTTTCCGGGCTGTTCATTGCGTATCTGACAGCCGGGGGATTTTACCTGCAGCTCTTTGAATTCTCCACGGAGATCATTGATATCATTGTGGCGGTCATTATTTATTTCAGCGCCTTTGCCCTGATAGTGAAGACCATCCTGACCCGGATGAACCGTAAACGGGAGAAAGGAGACGGCCGGACATGAGTGTGATTTATTTTATATTCCAGCAGACCATGCTTTTTACCATTCCTTTGATGATTGTGGCACTGGGAGGCATGTTTTCCGAGCGGAGCGGCGTGGTCAACATTGCCCTGGAGGGAATCATGACCATGGGAGCCTTTACAGGCATCCTGTTCCTGAACATGACAGGAGGCAGGATGAGCGGACAGATGCAGCTGCTTCTGGCCATCCTTATCTCCACGGCCACAGGAGCTGTCTTTGCCTTTTTCCATGCCTATGCATCCATCAACATGAAGGCAAACCAGACCATCAGCGGAACCGCCCTTAACATGTTTGCCCCGGCCTTTGCCATCTTTGTGGCCAGGGTCATCCAGGGAGTACAGCAGATTCAGTTTAACAATACCTTCCGGATTGAATCCGTTCCCCTGCTGGGCAGTATCCCGTTTTTCGGGCCTTTGTTATTCCAGAACACATACATCACCACGTATCTGGGCGTCGCCATTCTGATTTTGTCCACCCTGGTGCTTTACCGGACCAGGTTCGGCCTGAGGCTGCGCTCCTGCGGCGAGCATCCCCAGGCAGCAGACGCAGCGGGCATCAATGTCTGCCGCATGCAGTACGCAGGCGTCCTCATATCCGGAGTCCTGGGCGGTTTAGGGGGGCTGGTGTTCGTGGTGCCCACATCCACCAACTTTAACGCGGACGTGGCCGGATACGGGTTCCTGGCCCTGGCGGTCCTTATCTTCGGACAGTGGAAGCCGGTGAAAATCATGTGGGCCTCCCTGTTCTTTGGCCTCATGAAGGCGGTGGCGGCAGCCTATTCCGGCATACCGTTCCTGGCGGCAACAGGGATACCCAGCTATGTGTATAAGATGATACCCTATGTGGCTACCCTGATTGTCCTTGTATTTACATCCAGGAACTCCCAGGCGCCCAGGGCCTCCGGCGTTCCCTACGACAAAGGACAGAGATAGGTTGATATTTATGTAATAATATGGTAGTATATGAAAGAGTCCTTAGGGTTAAGGGCTCTTTTATTGAGTCCGGCTGTCTGAAAAGTCCGGTAACTCACGATATAATACGAAACGGGGGATATATAGATGGAACGCGAAAAATTCTCGTCCAGGCTGGGCTTCATCCTTATAAGCGCAGGGTGTGCCATTGGTCTGGGCAATGTGTGGCGGTTCCCTTATATAGTAGGCGAATACGGAGGGGCCGCTTTTGTGCTGGTATACCTGGTGTTCCTGCTGATACTGGGACTTCCCATCGTAGTCATGGAATTTGCAGTGGGAAGGGCCAGCCGGAAAAGCGCTGCCCTGTCTTTTGACCTGCTGGAGCCAAAGGGAAGCAGGTGGCATCTGACCAAGTACATCGCTATGGCAGGCAACTATATTCTGATGATGTTCTACACAACAGTGGGCGGATGGATGATGCTTTATTTCTTTAAAACCCTTAAAGGGGATTTCGGCGGCATGGATGCAGAAGCAGTGGCCGGTGAATTCGTCAGTATGCTGGCCAATCCTGCGCTGATGGGAGGATTCATGGTCATCGTGGTGCTCCTGTGCTTTGGAGTCTGCGCCATGGGTCTTCAGAAGGGTGTGGAGCGCATTACAAAGGTCATGATGGTGTGTCTGCTGGTGCTGATGGTGGTGCTGGCCGTACATTCCATGGTTCTGCCGGGAGGCGGTCCCGGTCTGGAGTTTTACCTGAAGCCTGACTTCGGGAAAATGGTGGAGTCGGGTATCGGGGAAGCCGTGTTTGCTGCCCTGGGACAATCCTTTTTCACCCTGAGCATCGGCATCGGAGCCCTGGCCATCTTCGGAAGCTATATCGGCAAGGAGAGGACACTGACAGGGGAGGCAGTCAGCGTAACCCTGCTGGACACCCTGGTGGCCTTCATGGCAGGACTCATCATATTCCCGGCCTGCTTTGCCTACAACATTGAGGCCAAATCAGGGCCGTCCCTGATATTTATCACCCTGCCCAATGTGTTTAACCATATGGCAGGCGGCAGAATCTGGGGGACGCTGTTTTTCCTGTTTATGTCCTTTGCGGCTTTTTCCACCATTATCGCGGTGTTCCAGAACATCATTTCCTTTGCCACGGATTTGACGGGCTGCACCCTTAAGAAGGCGGTTCTCTGCAACATAGCCGCCATCATCATTTTATCCCTTCCATGTGTGCTGGGCTTTAACCTCTGGAGCAGCTTTGCCCCCCTGGGAGAGGGAAGCACGGTTCTGGATCTGGAGGATTTTATCCTCAGCAACAACCTTCTGCCTATCGGCAGCATGCTTTATCTGCTGTTTTGCACCAGCCGTTACGGATGGGGCTTTAAGAAATTTATGGCGGAGGCCAATGAAGGGGAGGGGATTCATTTCCCCGCATGGACCAGGGTTTATGTGAGCTATATCCTGCCTTTGATTGTACTTATCATATTTATTCAGGGATATGCCTCCAAGTTTCTGGGAAATTAAAAGGTAATTAAAAAGTGTATTTGACAAGAACAGAATGAATGCAAAGGGCTGCCCCTGGGGATCCGCTGTAATCGGAATCCTCAGGGGCGGTTTTTGTATTCAGATAGATGTATTTAGATAATTGTATTCAGATAGTTGTATTCAGGTTTTTGTCTTCCGGATTTTGTTCCGGATAAAAAATGTAAAACGACCTTGACATTTAATGTAAAGTATACTATACTGAAAATGTAAAGCAAACTATACTGTAAGAGATGGAGACGAGAATGAGGAGTGAAGATTTAAGGCCGGAATGAATGATGCCGGAATGAGGTTAGAACAAATAGGGTAAGAACGAAACGAGAGGGTGGTGTGATTGAAAACCAGGATACAGGAACTAAGGAAACAGAACAAGGTAACCCAGGAGGAGCTGGCTTTGGCCCTGGGGGTGACCAGGCAGACCATAATATCCCTGGAAAACGGGAAGTATAATGCTTCCCTGCAGCTGGCTTTTAAGATTTCAAGATTTTTCGGAAAGAGCATAGAGGATATATTTTTATTTGAAGAGGAGGAATGATTATGTGGCTGAATCAGTTATTTATTGAAAATCCCATTGATTTTGAGAAGAGGTGCAGAAACAGGATTGTGTATGGAATATGTTTTATCCTGTTGGGCGCAGCGGCCATAGGCCTGTCCTTTGCGGTCAGAAACCACGCTATGGTGATGTATCTGGAACAGGGATACAAGGATTTTATGCCGGGATTTTACAGTGGGACCGGATTCGGCCTGGCCGCGGCCGGCGTCATATCCATCATGCGCAATCTGAAATATCTGCGAAATCCCGAGCTTAAGGAGAAGCGCAGGATATATGAGACCGATGAGAGGAACCGTATGCTGGGGCTGCGCTGCTGGGCCTATACGGGATACACCATGATGATATCGCTTTATATCGGAATCCTTATAAGCGGGTTCATCAGCATGACCGTGACAAAGACCCTGATATCCGTAGCCGTATTTTTTGCGGTGCTCCTGCTGGTGTTCAAAAGGCTTTTGCAGAAGGTTATGTAGGGACATACCAGTTAGCGGTTCTAGGCAAGGGCATAATAAGACAAATGAAAACACAGGAGCCAACACACAACAAAAACGCCGCCATTGGAGACAATGTGCGGCGTTTCCGCCGGTATGGGATTTTTTTAATTTTATAATAATGACAACCATGTACTCAAATAAAAAAGATGACTAACCCAACAAAAACATGACAGAGCGTGTCATGGTATCTATGGTATACTATAATTAACAGATAAAGATTAAAGAGGTGTTTTGATATGGCAGAAAAAATTCGATATGAAAAAAAGAAAACAAGGCTGACTGAAAAATATCAACAGCCGCCAGAGTCTCTTATCCGGATTTTTATGGGCATTGAGGCTTGGAAGCGTTTAATGCGCTTTGAGGAAATGCTAAGAGAGCGGTACGATGTAAGCCGCGAAATAAGGTTTCCCTTCGGCAATGAATATGGCTGGAGTTTCCGGTATTCTCATAAAAAGTCGTTGCTGCTGTATGTGTTTTTTGAAGAAGGCGGTTTTTGCTGTACTATTTCTATCAAGGATAAAGGCGCTCAGGAGGTTGATTCCATATTTGGCGAATTATTGCCGGAAATACAAGCAAGCTGGCTTAACCGATATGCCTGCGGTGCAGACGGCGGTTGGCTTAATCGTTCGGTTATAAGTGATGAAGAACTGCCTGACCTGATCCGACTGGTAGGCGTTAAAGTCAAGCCGAAAAAGATTGGGGGCAAAAATGCATGAAGGGCGCCATTTCCGTATTTTATATATTCTGCTGAACAATGAGCGGGTTACTGCACCAGAACTTGCAGAAGAATTTGGCGTTTCAGTACGGACCATTTACCGTGATATAGATACAATGAGTGCTGCTGGTATTCCAATCTACATGCAGGGAGGCCGTAAGGGCGGTATCTATCTTTTGGAGGGATATCGGTTAGATAAAGTAACGCTTTCAAAGACAGAGCAGGCTGAAATACTTTTAGCGCTGCAAGGGCTGGGAGCTGTTCAATATCCTGATATTGACCCTGTTCTTCTAAAATTAGGCGCGCTATTTATGAGCCAGGACCGCGATTGGATTGATGTTGACTTAACACGCTGGGGAACAGCCGAAACGGTTCACAGAGATAAGGAACTATTTTCAATACTTCGTAAAGCTATTACCGGGCTGCGGCGTATTCACTTTGAATATTATAGTGCCAAAGGTGAAATGACGGTACGAACTGTTGAACCTGCGAAACTCATTTATCGCTGCCGTGCATGGTACTTGGCCGGATATTGTCTCATGAGACAAGAACCGCGTGTGTTTCGGCTTTCCCGCATGAAAAAGACTGGACTGACAGAAGAACTCTTTGAATATTCTCCTGAAAAGGAAGCTCCATATTTTACGCTGGACGGGAATTACGGACCTCTGCTCAAGGTAAGGCTAATGTTTAATAAGTCGGTAGCATATCGTTTATATGATGCTTTTGAAGATGATACTATGATTCGGCAGGATGATAACATCATAGTAGAAACGCAATTACCGGATTCTGAATGGCTTTACAGCTTTTTGCTATCCTTTGGTGGGAATGTAACTATCCTGGAACCGGAGAATTTGAGGCAGGCTGTTAAAGAACGGATTTTACAGGCGTTGTCAATCATTTAGAATAGCTGTATACTATATATCTGACAGCGGTTACTTGTAAGGAAAAGATTAATGATGCTTTTAAGCATTAGGGAATGGTATATGGATAGAAAAAAACTTATCAATCAGAGCATTGATTATATTATGAAACATTTAGATGAAAATTTGTCTCTTGATACAGTAGCCGCTCATTTTTTTATATCGAAATACCACTTCAGCCGAATCTTCAAGGAAGAAACTGGCGAAAGTGTCTATGCATTTATCAAGCGCTGTAAAATTGACCAAAGCGCAATCGACATGAAACTCAACCCAGCAAAAGCAATCACAGACATTGGTTTGGATTACGGATATAGTGCGTCCAATTATAGCTCCGTATTCAGACAGCACCATGATACCCCGCCATCTATGTTTAGGCAGTCAATACCCACCCGCAGTATGTCTCTTCCCTTTTCCTCAGAGCGGATTGTCCATTTTAAAACAGCGGAGGAATATACCGCACAAATCGAAGTCCAGAAGCAGGAGGATCTGTTTGTGCTGTATGAACGTTTTATTGGAACTTATGCGGACCTTGAAAAAAACTGGTATCAGTTTTTAGATAAGTACAAGGATTTTTTGAATGAAAAGACGCTTTTGGTTGAGCGGTTTTTTAATGACCCTGCTATTACCAGCCCGCTGCAATGTATCTGCGATATTTGCATGACTGTGGAACCGGATTGTGGGCTAAGTAATGTCATGCGGATCAGCGGCGGCCAATGGATCGTGTATCATTTCGATGGAAAGATCAAAGACATCTTTGAAACACTGGAGGGGATTTTCAGCGTTTGGTTTCCCCAAAGTGGTTATAAGATGACGCGGAGATATGGACTCAATATTTATCGCCGCGTTGACCGGGATAATCACAGCGTTATAATGGATTTGTACATCCCAATTTCATAACAGCAAGAATTCAGAAGCGGGCAGCGCGCTTTCTTTTTATAATATAAGAAGTATTAAGCCTTTATAGAAATTGGTACAAGATAAATACGGAGGAAAATATGTTTGATATAAGAAAAGTGCAGGAGAAAGTAATGTATGAAGCTGTCAGAGCAAAAAGCAATGCAGATGTGGCTGGTGAAGTGGTATACGGCTGTGAGAAGGCCGCTCATACGGAAAATAATTCTGACTGGGTGAAGTCTGTTATGCGGCGTCTGGAAAATAAATTTGAATCAGAGGATGTCAAAGAAATACGAATGGACTGTCAATGCGGTTACGGAATGAACGAAAAGCTTGTGCTTGTAAAGGAGCTGATGGCAGGAGCTGCTAGTATAGAAGAATTTACAAATTCAGAGAAGGCAAAGGCGGCGGGTCTGTTTTGTAAAGGCGGCGAGCTCTTTCTGCAATTTGATTTTTGTCCCTGTCCTATGCTTGCCGAGGTGGAACGATTAGAGACAGCCGCATGGTGCCAGTGTACTACCGGCTACAGCAAGGTCCTTTTTGAACAAGCGTTTGCCTGTAAAGTGGATGTTGAGTTACTGAAAAGTATAAAGATGGGGGATTCTGTGTGTCTTATGAAAATTACTCCCCACAACCCTGTCTGGCAATAAAAGAGAATACGACGCAGGGGGTTACACGGTGCTGCACCGCCGCCATGCCCCTGCCCGGTCAAGTACCCGGCAGGGGTCATTGACATCCGGGTCATTTTCCTTTACAGTGTAGTTGGGGTAACGGAAGCGCAGTGAAGGAGTCCAAGGGAAGGAGACAGCCATGAACCTGGAATACAGAATCAATGAAAGCTACGACCGTCTGACGGCCAATGACAGGGAGGTTCTGAATCGGATTTTACGGAACAAGGCGCAGTCTGCCGGTATGAACAGTACGGAACTGGCGGCCTTCTGCCATGTGTCCAGGACAACCCTGATCAGGCTGTTTAAAAAACTGGGAATCGGCGGCTTTGCTGAGTTCAGGCTTTTACTGAAAGAACGGGCCGGGATGCAGGAGCTGGCCCGCCTGGATATGGAGGAAATCATATCCAACTACCACCGCATGGTGGACGGCCTTAGGGAGTACGACTACAGCGTGATTCTGGAGGCCATCCATGAGGCGGGTACCATATATCTCTATGGCACGGGAAATGAGCAGAAGGCCATTGGGGAGGAATTCAAACGTATTTTCCTGATGTTTGGAAAGTGCTGCATTGATTTATTCGATTACGGGGAGGTGGAGTACGCTTCCCGGTATTTTAAGTCCGGAGATTTGTTTGTGGCCATCTCATTGTCGGGGGAATCGGAAAACGGCGTACAGGTACTGCGTTTTGTCCAGTGCAGGGAAATAAAAACCCTGTCCATTACCCGCTGGACCAATAATACCATGGCCCGGATGTGCCGGTACAATCTCTATGCCGGAACCAGAATGATAAGCGGAGGCGGGGAGCCGGGATATGAGATGGTGGCTGCCTTCTACATCCTGTTAGACATGCTGTCGGTAAATTACCTGGAATATGAGAGGAAGGGCCATGAGACTGGAAGAAGCGTTCAATAAAAATTATAACAGGTTCACGGAAAATGAACAGTATATCTGCCGGTATTTGCTGGAGCATAAAAAGGAGTGCGCCGTCATGAGCATAACAGAATTTGCCGGAAGCTGTCATGTGTCGGAATCCATGTTGGTGCGTTTTGCAAAGAAGAACGGTTTGGCGGGATACGGGGAGCTGAAGGCCAGGCTCAGACTGGAGGAGCAGGAAACAGAAGAAGCCCTGGGGCCTGGGGAAGAGCTGCTTAATACGGTGACAGACAGTTACCACAAAATGATGGATGAGCTGATTGGCCGCGGCCTGGATTCCCTCTTTGAAAAGCTGTACAGGGCCCGGCGGGTATTTCTCTATGGCAGCGGCTCAGCCCAGACTAGGGCAGCCAGCGAGATGAAGCGCATTTTCCTTCCGGTGAAGGAAATGTTTCATATCCATGGACACGACATGCGGGGCGCATTGTCCAGGGTGATGACGGAACGGGACATGGCAGTCATCATATCACTGACCGGGGAGTCTGAGGCCACGGTAAGTCTGGCCCGGGAACTGCGGCTGAGACAAGTGCCCACCCTTTCCATTACCCGGCTGGGCAATAATACACTGGCATCTGTCTGTGATGAGAATCTCTATATCCATTCCATCACCCTGCCGTCCAGATACGGGGTTGAATATGAGATATCCACCCCCTATTTTATTCTGATAGAATATCTGTATCTGGCATACCAGGAGTTCCTGAAACGCCGGTTGGACTCCCTGTAAATCTCTGAAATAAGCATTTTTAACATGTTTACAAATATTCAAAAACCGAAAAAATGTACTATAAGTGTACAAAGATTTTAAGCGGGTCCAGGCTATTGCCGGGGCCTTTGTTTTTTGCTAGAATGAGGTCACACAGATAAGGAAGGTAGGGAAAATGGTTAAGGCAATTTTCTTGGACATAGACGGCACACTCAGGGACGAATGCAGCGGCGTGCCCCAAAGCGCGTATACAGCGGTCCGCATGTGCAGGGAAAGGGGAATCCGGATACTGATATGCACGGGGCGGAATCTGGCTTCCATTCAGGAGGAAATCCTGTCCATGGATACAGACGGCATCATAGCCGGAGGAGGCTGTCTGATCGCGGAAAACGGATATGTGCAGAAGAAAAGTTATTTTCAAAAACCGGAAACAGAACGGATTCAGGGATACCTGTTAACAAGGGAACTGCCTTTTGCCATGGAGTCCCAGGAGCGTATATTCATGAACAGGGCTGCGGCAGTGCTGCTTAGACAGGACTTTATCGGCAAGCTAAAGGGACTGGGAGCAGAGGAAATAAGGAAACGGGAGAAGGAAAACAGTATCCCATATGAAGATACCCTTAAAGAGTATATGCACAGCCCGGATCACATACACAAATTTTGTCTGTGGTGCCGGCCTGAGGACTGGGAGGCCGTGTGTGCAACGGTTCCGGGATGGGGCGCTGTCGTCCAGCAGTCTGCCCCCACGGACGGCAAAATCAGAAAATGGGGATATCTGGAGCTCCAGCCTGCGGGCTGCACCAAGGGGCAGGCCATACGCTGGTGGTGCAGGCGCAATGGAATAAGATTGGAAGATACCATGAGCTTTGGGGACGGAAAGAATGACGTGGATATGATTCGGACAACGGGAATCGGAGTGGCCATGGAAGACGGGGATGAGGAGCTGAAGCAATGGGCGGATTCCCTGTGCAGGCCGGCTGCCCGTGATGGGATATACAGGGAACTGGTAAGGCGGGGAATTATCGAGTGAGGTTTTACCGGGAAGAGAGATGTTGGGCAGGGATATATCAGGCAGAGAGATATGGGCAGGGATATATCATACAGAGTGATATTAGACAAAATTTATCGGGAGAAGGAGAGGATTAGATGAGAGCAGAAGAGCAGTTAAGAATCAGGCCGGAGGAACCGTGGTGGAAGGAAGAGGTGGTGTATCAGATTTATCCCCGAAGCTTTAAGGACAGCAACGGCGATGGTATAGGGGATATACGGGGGATTTTGGAAAAGCTGGATTATCTGAAGGCGCTTGGGATTACTATGCTGTGGCTCTGCCCCATATACCAGTCTCCCATGGATGACAATGGTTACGATGTGTCCGACTACTGTGCACTGGCCCCTGAATTCGGAACCATGGAGGAACTGGATGAGCTCATAGAGCGGGCGGGAGATATGGGAATCAAAATCATACTGGATTTGGTTATCAACCATACCTCGGATGAGCACCGATGGTTCAGACAGGCCCTGGAGGATCCCGAAGGGGAGGAACACGGCTACTATATATTTAAGAAGGGGGACAGGGAACCAAATAACTGGCGTTCTGTATTCGGAGGCAGTGTGTGGGAAAAGGTGGAAGGACGCAGCGAATATTATTTCCATGCATTCGGGAAGAAACAGCCGGACTTAAACTGGGAAAATGAAACCCTTCGGAAGAAGCTGTATGAGATGGTCAACTGGTGGCTGGAGAGGGGAATTGCCGGATTCCGCATCGACGCCATTACCTTTATAAAGAAAGACCTGACCTTTGCAGACCAAGAGCCGGACGGGGCAGACGGACGGGCCAAATGCACCAAGGCTTCCAGGAACCAGCCGGGAATCGGGGAATTTCTCAATGAACTGAAGCGGGAAACCTTTGACAGGCATGGATGTGTGACTGTGGCGGAGGCGCCTGGCGTTCCCTATGAAGGACTGGGGGATTTCATCGGAAGGAACGGTTATTTTTCCATGATATTTGATTTCCGCTATGCGGATTTAGATATAGCCTCGGGCAGCGAATGGTTTAAGCGAAGGGAATGGACGGTGAAAGAGCTTAAGGATAAAATCATGGCAAGCCAGATGGCTGTCCAGACCTATGGATGGGGGGCCAACTTCATCGAAAACCATGATCAGCCCAGAGCGGCAACCAAATATCTGAAGGAAGCAGCAGAAAATCCCAGTGCTGTCAAGATGCTGGCAGCCATGTATTTCTTCCTGAGGGGAACCCCCTTCCTGTACCAGGGGCAGGAGCTGGGAATGGTGAATTTTGAACGGAGTTCCCTGGATGCATTTAACGATATATCCAGCATAGACCAGTACCACCGTTCTCTGGAGGAAGGCTTCAGTGAAGAGGAGGCGCTTCAAATCATCAACCTGAGAAGCCGCGATAATGCCAGGACTCCGTTCCCATGGACCGGCGGGCGATACGGCGGATTTTCTGAAACAGCGCCATGGCTGCCCATGAGCCGGGAATATCCGGAGAACAGCGCAAAAACCCAGGAAGGGGACAGGGACAGCATACTGGAGTTTTACCGCTCCATGATTCGGTTCAGACAGTGGGGACCCTGGAGGGACTGCCTGGTATACGGCGCCATACGTCCTCTGGCGTGCAGCGAACATGTAATTGCCTATGAGAGAAGAACAGAGGATACGGTTATCTGGTGTTACTTTAATTTCAGCGGTACAGGGACGGTGGAGAGACTGCCGGGAATCAGTGCAGGATGCATATGGGCCAATGACCGGGAGGCAATGGACGGAATGATGTTTAATGGGGAAACAGCTGACAAAAAGACAGCCGGCAAAGAAACCGCCGGTAATAGAACCGGCATAGAGGACGGAACGCTTTATTTGGAACCATATCAGGCGCTGCTTTTAAAGGGCAGCTGTTAGAATGCGGAGGGAATCGTGATGGAAGGGAATCAGTACAGGGATGCGGCAGGACGGATAGTGGAGGCGGTGGGAAAGGACAATATATTGTCAGCCACCCACTGCGCCACAAGGCTCAGACTGATAGTAAAGGATAAGGAGCGGATTGACGAAAAGAAGCTTCAGGAAATAGGGATGGTCAAGGGAACCTTCTTCAACGCCGGCCAGTACCAGATTATCCTGGGCACAGGGATTGTGAATAAGGTCTATGGGGAGATGGAAGGGCTGGGGCTCAATACCCTGTCCAAGCAGGAACAGGATGAACTGGTAAAGAACCAGCAAAAGGGCGTCAAGCGCATGATGCGCATGCTGGGCGACATCTTTATTCCTATCATTCCGGTGATTGCAGCTACCGGTCTGTTCCTGGGACTTAAGGGCTGTGTGTTCAATGACAATGTGCTGGGCCTTCTGGGCCTGTCCGCATCCATCATACCGGACTATGTGGTGACCCTGGTGAACGTGCTCACAGAGACTGCCTTTGCCTTTCTTCCGGCCCTTATATGCTGGTCGGCCTTCAAGGTGTTTGGAGGAACTCCGGTCATCGGCCTGGTCATCGGACTTATGCTGGTATCCCCCAGCCTTCCCAACGCATATGCGGTGGCTACTCCTGGCAGCGGCGTGGAGGCAGTGATGGCATTTTCACGCATCCCCATTGTAGGCTGTCAGGGAAGCGTTCTGACAGCTATCCTGGCAGCGTTTCTGGGGGCTTCCATGGAAAAAAAGCTGAGAAAAATTATGCCCAATGCCCTGGACCTGATTATGACTCCCTTTCTGGTGATGCTGGGAACATTTCTGGTGGTGATGCTGGGAATCGGACCCGTCATGCATGTGGTGGAGCTTAAGCTGGTAACCATTGTGGAGATGCTGGTGCACCTGCCCTTTGGCATAGGAGGATTCCTGATTGGAGCCACCTATCCGCTGCTGGTGATTACAGGACTCCATCACACCTATACCATGATAGAGACCTCTCTGCTGGCCAATACCGGATTTAACCCTGTCATTACCTTATGCGCCATGTACGGTTTTGCCAACGTGGGAACCTGCCTTGCCTTTTTTGTGAAATCCAGGAAACAGAGCGTAAAATCCACCAGCATCGGGGCCATGCTGTCCCAGCTGTTCGGAATCAGTGAACCGGTGCTGTTTGGAATCCAGCTGCGCTACAATCTCCGTCCCCTTGTCATCATGCTGTTTACGTCCGGCCTGGGGGCAGCGCTTTTGTCTGTGCTGGGAATACAGTCAAATTCCTATGGACTGGCGGTGCTTCCCTCATATCTGATGTATATATACAAGGGAAACCAGCTGATGTGGTATTTCATCATTTCCATATGTTCCGTTGCATGCTGTTTTTTCCTTACATGCCTTTTCGGAATTCCACAGGAGGTGCTGGAAGCGGACGGAGAACCCCATGACCCAGCGTTCCGGGAAAATCAGTTGACAGGAAAAAATGCCGGTGAAATTCCGGGTGAAATAACAGGAGAAGCAGTATATGATATGGTTTCTCCGGCAGACGGATATATCCTGCCTCTGGACCAGGTAAAGGATGAGGTATTTGCTGGAAGGGTGCTGGGAGACGGTTTTGCGGTGGAGCTTACCAGCGGCCGTATCCTTTCACCGGCAGACGGTACAATTGAAGCTGCCTTTGACACGGGCCATGCAGTGGGAATCCGCACGGAGAATGGAATGGAAATCCTGATTCACATTGGTATCAATACCGTGGAACTGGGAGGAAAGGGATTCCGCCTTCATGTTTCCCAGGGTCAGAAGGTACGCAGGGGAGATTGTCTGGTGGACGTGGATTTGGAGGAAGTGAGGAAGTCTGGAAAAGATCTGACCACCATGCTTATTTTTACCACAGGAGAAAGCGTAGCCGTAAAAAGCGGGGAGGCCGTGACGGCCGGGGCTGGATTTGAAATACGGATTGGGCAGAAGGGAACCTGCGGGTCAGAGCTTTCCTGATATAAGCTGTTATAAATGGAAACGGATGAGGAAGCAAAAAAGTAGACATATAAGAAAACAGGCAGATGCACCCAGGGATACAAGATTATCCCCGTCGTGCATCTGTCTGTTTTTGAGTAATCGTAAATTTTGCTGAATCAGTAAATATAGTAAATTTTTTCATTCCGGGCATACTACCTATTGACAATATGCGGTTAGTGCTCTATAATTGCAATATACCCAGGTGGGGTATAAGGAAGGAGTGAAACATATGACCACGCAGCAATATCATATAGACGGAATGTCCTGTGCCGCATGCAGCAGCGCAGTGGAGCGTGTTACGAGAAAGTTAAACGGTGTGGAGAGCAGTAATGTGAATCTGACGACCAACCGCATGGTGATTACCTATGACGAGAGTCAGGTGACACCTGAAATGATTTGTGAGAAGGTATCCAAGGCGGGTTTTTCTGCCAGCCTGATTGTGGAGGAAGAACAGAACAAGAAAAAGGAAGAAGAGGAATGGCAGCAGCAGGAGGAACAGCTGGAGGCTGTGAAGCGCAGGGTGGTTACAGCTATCTGTTTTGCGGTGCCTTTGCTCTACATTTCCATGGGTCATATGCTGCCCTTTACCCTGCCCTTGCCGGCGTTCATGCAGATGGATAAGAATCCTCTCAATTTTGCCCTGGCCCAGCTGATACTGACCGTACCGGTTCTTATTTGCGGACGTAAGTTCTATCTGGTAGGCATCCGTTCCCTGCTTAAGGGCAATCCCAACATGGATTCCCTGGTGGCCATTGGTACGGGGAGCGCATTTATCTACAGCCTTGTGATGACCTTTGGCATTCCCGGAGATCACATGAAGGCCCACCAGCTGTATTACGAGTCGGCGGCCGTGGTGGTCACCCTGGTCATGCTGGGCAAATTCATGGAGAGCCGCAGTAAGGGAAAGACATCTGAGGCCATACGCAAGCTCATGGAGCTGGCGCCGGACACAGCTATTCTCTATGAGAACGGCATGGAAAGGGAAGTGGAGACCTCCCTGGTGTCTGTGGGTCAGCATATCCTTATAAAACCGGGCAGCCGGATACCCCTGGATGGTATACTTGTACAGGGCAGCAGCAGCGTGGATGAATCCATGCTTACCGGAGAGAGCATCCCGGTGGAGAAACAGCCAGGGGACAGCGTGATCGGCGGAAGCATGAATTACAATGGAGCCATGGAGGTAGAAGTGACCCATGTGGGAAGCGATACCACCCTGTCTAAAATCATTAAGATGATCGAGGATGCCCAGGGCAAGAAGGCCCCTATCTCCAAGCTGGCGGATAAGGTGGCCGGATACTTTGTTCCCGCAGTCATGGGAATTGCCCTGGTGGCGGCCCTGCTGTGGTGGATATTGGGAGGAAAGGAACTTTCCTTTGTGCTGACCATATTCGTGGCCGTACTGGTCATTGCCTGCCCCTGTGCGCTGGGGCTTGCCACGCCCACGGCCATTATGGTGGGAACCGGAGTGGGAGCCGGGCACGGTATTTTGATTAAAAGCGGAGAGGCCCTGGAGATTTGCCATAAGGTGGATGCTGTCATACTGGATAAGACAGGGACTATCACAGAGGGAAAGCCCAAGGTGACCGATGTAAATGTAATCAGCGGTGCTGTGGTGGAGCAGGTGTGGAAACTGGAATCCTCCTCTGTGCCGGGGGCTGTGTTGCCTGCCGCGGGTGAGAACCAGGAAGGCAGTGCTTCCAAGGACAGCGCCATGGAACCTCAGGCCTCTGACGACGAGAAAAAGGAGCACCTTCTGGGAATCGCTGCTTCCTGTGAACAGATGTCGGAACATCCCCTGGGCCAGGCCATTGTAAACGCCGCCAGGGAGAAGCAGATGGACCTGGCCATGCCCGAAGCATTTGAGAGCATCACCGGGGCAGGCATCATCACCACCTGGAAGGGATGGAAGGTGGCAGTGGGCAACCGGCGTCTCCTGGACCACCTCCATGTGCCTGTATCCCAGGATACGGAAAAGACAGCCTCAGAGTACGCCAATACAGGAAAGACTCCCATGTATGTTGTGATAGACGGACGTCTGGCCGGAATCGTGTGTGTGGCCGATACAATTAAGGAAACCAGTGTGGAGGCAGTGGAAAAAATAAAGGGTCTGGGAGTGACCGTCTACATGGTCACAGGTGACAATGAGAAAACGGCCCAGTACATCGGTAAGCTGGCCCATGTGGACCAGGTGGTGGCTGAGGTGCTTCCGGAAGATAAGGCACAGGTGGTAAACCGGTTGCAGAAAGAGGGAAAAACAGTTATGATGGTAGGTGACGGCATCAACGACGCACCTGCGCTGGTACAGGCGGATGTGGGCTGTGCGGTTGGAAACGGCAGCGATATTGCCCTGGAGTCAGGGGATGTGGTGCTGATGAAATCTGACCTGATGGATGTCTACAGGGCTGTCAAATTGAGCAAGGCAACCATCCGGAATATAAAGCAGAATCTGTTCTGGGCGTTTTTCTATAACTCATTGGGCATCCCGGTGGCAGCCGGAGTGCTGTACCTGTTGGGCGGCCCGCTTTTAAGCCCTATGCTGGGAGGATTTGCGATGTCTTTAAGCTCAGTGTGTGTGGTGGGAAATGCCTTAAGACTCAGGAATCTGAAGCTGTAGCACAGGTCTTAAAAGACCTGGGGAAACCGATCCTGTCCGGAACAGGGGCGGTTTCCCCCAGGAACAGTAAGGTAAAAGGAGAGGATCACATGAATCAGGAAGAAGGCTGCACCTGCCGCCATAAACACAGGGAAGTGACGGAAGAACGCGGTCTCATGAACCGGCTGAACCGGATAGAGGGACAGATAAGGGGTATCAAGTCCATGGTGGAGGACGAGCGCTACTGCGTGGATATCATCACCCAGGTGGCAGCGGTCCAGGCCGCCCTTAACAGCTTTAACAAGGTGCTTCTGGAGCGCCACATCAAGAGCTGCGTGGTGGATGATATCCGCCGGGGCGACAGCGACGCCACGGTGGAGGAGCTTTGCAGGACCCTGCAGAAGATGATGAAATAACAGGAAACCAGACATAGAAAACAATTATAGAAACCAGAGATAAAGGAAACGAAACGATACATGCAGTTTAATTCATATTTATTTTTATTATTATTCCTCCCGGCTGTGCTGGCAGGATATTTCGGGCTTTGCCGGATGAAGCGCCATACATGGGCCAGAGGATTTTTGGCTGCCATGTCCCTGGTATTTTTCGCCTACGCGAATCCATGGTATCTGGGACTGCTGGTGGGAAGCGCGGTATTTAACTGGGCTGTTTCCAGAGTGCTGGCAGGAGAAGGAAATAAGGAGACAGCCAAAGGAAATGGTAAGACGCCCGGCAGGACGGATGGTAAAAAGAGCGGCAGGCCCGGCAGTAGGATGGTTCTGGTATTTGGCATATGCGCCAATCTGGCCCTGCTTTTTTACTTTAAATACACGAATTTCTTTATAGAGAACCTGAACGCGTTTCTGGGAAAGGACATTGCCTTTACAAGGCTTCTCCTTCCGGTGGGGATCAGCTTTTTTACCTTCCAGCAGATTGCGTGGCTGGTTGACTCCTTCCGCATGGAGACAGGAGATTACAGTTTTTGGGATTATTTCCTGTTTACCGTATATTTTCCCAAGATAGCCATGGGACCTATTCTCCTGCACGGAGAGTTCATTCCCCAGCTTAAGGACCCATCCCGCCTGAAGGCAGATTCCCGCAATATGGCAGAGGGACTGATGATACTGGCCGTGGGACTGTTTAAGAAGGTCATCCTGGCTGAGTTTTTTGCGGGGCCGGTAAACTGGGGGTATGCCCAGGTGGAGATACTCAGCTCCACAGACGCGTTTCTGGTCATGCTGGCTTACACCTTCCAGCTGTATTTTGATTTCAGCGGTTACTGTGACATGGCCATGGGAATTTCCAGGATGTTCAACCTGGAACTGCCCCTTAATTTTAATTCTCCCTACAAAGCGCTGTCTCCGGTGGAATTCTGGAAGCGCTGGCACATGACACTGACCCGTTTCCTCAGAACATATATCTATTTTCCTCTGGGTGGAAGCAGGAAGGGAAGCCTGCGCACCTACATGAATATCATGATAGTGTTTCTGGTAAGCGGTTTCTGGCACGGCGCTGCCTGGACCTTTATCCTGTGGGGGGCGCTTCACGGCGCTGCCCAGGCCCTTAACCGTGTATTTAAACGGCAGTGGGAGAATCTGCACACGGCTTTTAGGTGGATGGCCACCTTTCTCTTTGTCAACCTGACCTGGGTTATCTTCCGGTCAGAGAGCATATCCCAGGCAAAGCTGTTTTTGAAACGGCTGCTGGATTTTGGAAACATGCAGATTAATCCGTCCTTTATGGACAGCTTCAAGATGGTGGAACTGCCTCTCTGGCTGACAGGCCACCGGGTATTTACCGTGCTGGGGCTGTATGGAATCGTGCTTTGCCTGGTGATGAATGCCAGGAATATGGGGGAGACAGAGCTTCGTCCCACCTTCCTTCGCGGAGCGGGAACAGCCCTTCTTCTGGTCTGGTCCGTCCTGTCCCTGGCAGGAATATCCGGCTTCATTTATTTTCAGTTCTAATTAGGCTTATTTGAATAAACAGCTACAGGAGAGATTATATTGGATACACAAAAGCAGGAAAATGGGACAGAAGACATGAGGTATGGGAGATGGCTGTGGTTTACCGTGGGAGCCGTACTGGCCATGTTGGTTATGCTTGGCGGACTGGTGGTCTGGGTGGATCCTTTTTTCCACTATCACAAGCCCCTTGAACATCTGGCATACCCCATTGACAGCGAACGGTACCAGAATGACGGTATCAGCCGCAATTTTACATACGACGCAGTGCTAACAGGGACATCCATGATGGAGAATTTTAAAGCCAGCCGTTTTGACAGTCTTTTCGGCGTGGCATCCGTCAAGATACCATATGCGGGAGGATATTATAAGGAGGTGGACCAGGCTGTGAGAAGGGCCCTGTCCTATAACCCCCAGGTAAAGGTGGTGTGCAGGAGCCTTGACAGGAGCTTCCTGTTTTATCAGAAGGACCAGCAAAATCCGGCGGCTCCTTCCCCCGATTATCTGACGGATGACAATCCCTTTAATGATGTGAATTATATTTTCAACAAGGAAGTGATCTTCGGCACTATTCAGGGTGTTTTTGCCAGGACAAAGGCAGGCGGGCAGACCACCACCTTTGACGAATACATGCACTGGGCACCGGAGCGGGACTGGGGCAGGGAGGCTGTCTTAAAGACATATGAACGGGAGCCGCAGAAAAATGGAACCGTTCCCTTTACAGAAGAAGACCGCCGTACGGTCATGGAGAACCTGGAACAGAATGTGTTGGCCACGGCCAGGGCCAATCCCCAGGTCACCTTTTACTACTTTATTCCGCCCTACAGCATCAGCTGGTGGGACAGCGAGCTGATGGTAAAAGGGGAGTTTGAACGGCAGATGGAGGGATACCGCCTCATGGCCCGCATGCTGCTGGAGTGCAGAAACATACGCCTCTTTGCCTTTGACGACCAGTTTGACATTACCTGCAATCTGGACCATTATATGGATGTAATCCACTACTCGGAGGACATCGGTGACCAGCTGCTGGAATGGATGGCGGCAGGAGAGCATATGCTTACAAACGACAATGTGGACCGCTATTTTGATAGAATCACGGATTTCTATGCAAACTATGATTATGACAGCATTTATGAATGACGGGATGTTTCAGAAAGTCATGACAGCCTCATGACAGCCGGACAGGATGGCGTCCCTGCCTCCAGAGGGCGGGGAAAGCCTGTTAATATAAAAACAGAAAAGGAGAATGAACATGAAAACTTATAAGTGCGAGGAAATGATGTGCGAGGGTTGTGTGAACCGGATTAAGAAGGGACTGGACGGAGCAGGCATTAAGAATACGGTGGATTTGTCCGTCAAGACAGTGACCATTGACGGGGATAAGGACTGCGAGGCCAAGGCAGTGGAGATTTTAGACGACCTTGGATTTACCGCGGTGGAAGTGTAGTACAGAACCTGTAACTGGGGCTTTTCGGAAATTATCATAATTATTTTAAAAACTTTGACAATTTATGGTTGACTTTCTGGAATAAATGTATTATACTACCAAAGGTATCGAGGCGTGGCTCAGTTTGGTAGAGCGCTGCGTTCGGGACGCAGAGGCCGCGTGTTCGAATCACGTCGCCTCGATTTACCTTTAGGCCTGATGGTCAAGCGGCTAAGACGACGCCCTCTCACGGCGTAAACCCGGGTTCGATTCCCGGTCAGGTCATGATGGCAAGGCTGTTGCTTAGGCAGCAGCCTTGTTGTATCAAAGGAATGGCAATTGCTGTTCGGATGCCACTGTAGCGCAGTTGGTAGCGCAACGCATTCGTAATGCGTGGGTCGCCGGTTCGAGTCCGGCCAGTGGCTTGTTAAAAATTCCTTGTGTCTGCAGGCAATATTATTAGGATAGTGATATTTAGTTAAGCATTCTTTCATGGCTGATAAACTTTTAATGTTTACCAGCTATTTTTTTTGTCTTGTTTTTCACTCCTGCAAAAAAGTATACTACAATAAGGCAGATGGAAATGTCTGCGTATTTAGAAAAAGTCCCTTATTCTGTTAATCTGATAGGATATGTGGTAAAATGTTGCTTGTAAAACAAAATTTTTCGGTATAATGAATGATTGAGTTAAAACATCTGCCGACTGTCTTATCCAAAAGACCAAGGCTGGGGGAATAGAGATACAATAAGATTCCCGGACCTGAATGGATTTGAGATGGCGCAAGAAAGCTGGGAGGAATTGTGATGAAGGGATATCATATTCTGCTGGGAGAGGATGAACCGGATATATTGGAATATAACAGGGAACAGCTGGAACAGCGCGGCTATCAGGTTACGGCGGTTTCCACACTGGGCCAGGCGGAGTCGTGTGTTCTCAGGGATAATCCGGATTTGCTGGTTTTGGATGTTATGATGCCGGACGGTTCCGGGGTAGATCTGTGCAGAAGGCTGCGTGAGCAGTTTCAGGGGCCGATTCTGTTCCTCACAAGCTTGGGGGAGAGCAGTCAGATTGTCCAGGGGCTCCGGGCCGGAGGTGATGATTATATTACAAAGCCTTATGATATTGAGGAGCTGGCAGCCAGAATTGAGGCACATCTCCGAAGATTAGAGCGCAGGGGCGGGGAAGATATCCACCAGGGCGGCAGCAGGTTATATTTGAATGTGAAGAGCCAGCGGGCTTATCTGGATGGGAGAGATATGCTTTTAAAGCCAAAGGAGTACCGTCTCCTGGCCGCGTTGATGAGAAACAGGGGAAGATATATGGAGGCCGGGGAGCTTTACAGGGAGATATGGGATATGGCGCCCAACCGGGATATACGGACAGTCTGGGTTCATATATCTAATCTGAGAAAGAAGCTGCAGGATGCAGACGGAGAGTTGATAGCGGATATAGAATGTAAACGTGCACTGGGATATAAGCTTGTGATGTTTGAGGGTGAGAGTGAAGATTAGACGGTGGGACAGATGAGGAGAACGTATTATAGAATTGTATTGACAGTGGTACTGGCTGGCTTTCTGGCTGGAAAAACAGTAATTTTTCCAGCTTATGGTATGGTCAGTGACGGGGATATGTCCGAATTATCCACAGGAGAAGATGGAAAAGAGGATGCCTCTTTATCCCCGGACGGAGAAGGAAGCCGGGGGGAAGCGCCGGAAAATTCGCATGGAGAAAACGGAGAGGGGGAAACCCCGCCATCCCCGGACGGAGAAGACGGAGAGGGAGAAGCCCTGCCATCCCCGGACGGAGAAGACGGAGAGGGAGAAGCCCTGCCATCCCCGAACGGAGAAGACGGAGAGGGAGAAGCCCCGCCATCCCCGGACGGAGAAGATGGAGAGGGAGAAACCCCATCATCCCCGGACGGAGAAAACGGAGAGGGAGAAACCCCGCCATCCCTGGACGGAGAAGATGGAGAGGAAGAAACCCCGCCATCCCCGGACGAAGAAAACGGAGAGGGAGAAACCCCGCCGCCTCCGGACAGAGAAGATATAGAGGGAGAGAATCCGGAACATCCGGATTCCGGACAGACAGGCCATAATCAGGAGGAGTTAGAGAATCCCGGAGATATCCGTCAGCCGGAAATTCAATTACAGATGATTGAGATACCGCTGGATGAGGAGGTCCAGTGCGGCACTGTGGAGGAACTTTTAACCCTTCTGGAGACCGGGGAGGAGATTTGCCTTACAGGGGATATTCTTGTTGCAGGTTCAGTTGATTTGAATATTGCTCCGGAAGATGAAGCCGTGGTGAATATGAATGGATATTCCATCGTTGTGTCTGACAAGGGGAATTTGTTTGTGGACGGCTCCATCCGTTTCCAGGGCGCGACAGGAGACAAAGCGCTGTTTCAGATATCCGGAAAAACCACCTTTAAAAATGGTGCCGGGGTGTGGGCAGAGGGCGACGGAGCGGTTGCGGTGGAGATTTCAGAAACGAAAAACGGTAAATATGCGCTTCAGACAGATAACGCTTATATCGGAGTTTCCGGGGACAACAGCATTGCCTTAAAGTGGACGGGAAAGGGGGACTGCAGCCTGCAGTATGCCCATATTGAGGCAGAAGGGGAAAACTCAGTGGGCATTGAGGCAGACACGCCGGTAGAGCTTAAGCTTTGCCTGGTGGAGGCGGAGGGCAGTTCCGTTGTCACGGATAAAGTGCTCATTGTGGACACATCGCAGGTGACTCCCTTGCCCGAACAGTCTGAGGTGATTACAAGGGAGATTTATCTTGATGGCCGCCTGGATGAAAACGGGGTCAGCGTAGAAGCGGGAACAGACTGTCAGGGGCTGTATGATAAGCTGGCGCCGTCGGCGTCATATGTATTTTGCGATCCCACAGGGGAAAGGAAAATGTGGACCCGGGATTTTACGCTGAACTGGAAAGACCTGCCTGAGGAACTTTCAGAGCCAGGGGTTTACAGGGCTGTGGTAGAAGCGGAGGGATATCCCGACTGGTTTTTTATAGAGATACCAGAAATTGAGATTGAGATTTATGTTGTGGACCCTAAAACGGTCCATATTGAGGAAATCTTCAGGATGGAGGATATGGCTGTACTGTATTTTTTGAATCCTGTAGAGGACGCACAGAGGATTGAGCTGTTTTGTTCAGCAGATGGAGGGGATACATGGCAGGACGCAGCCTCTATGCCCGGATGCTCTGTGCAGATAGATCCCTTGACAATCACTGTGGAGGGACTTGAATTTAATCATACATACCGGTTCTGTGTTGCTGTCACCGGAGGTTCCATGGAAGGGCTGTCATCGGTGAAATCCTTTGGTTATTATGAGAATGACTCAGACCGGTTTGGCCATGGAGACCGTGACGGGGATGACCGGGATGACCAGGGAGACCTTCCGCCCTGGAACAGCGCGCCTCCTCCGGGGGATGAATTTGGCGGTTCAGGGGATCCTGACAGTGACGGCAGGGGAACCGCAGAAGCAGACGGAACATCCGGCACGTCAGATGGGGACGGCACTCTGTCCCTGGAGCCATCTGCTGTGAAGTGCGCCGGGATACCAGAGCCCTGTACTGCGGACAGGATCGGTACACAGAGACTCTCCACGACGGCTGCCGCCGATACACAGGAGCCCTCCGCGGCGGCTGGCTCAGACCCAAACGGGCCTTTAGCTGCGGACAAAATCGGCAGACAGGAACCTTCCATAGAGGACGGCATGGCCGCGCGGGACGCGTCTGGCGCAGGCGCAGGGGATAGGCCGGGGGCCTCCGGTTCAGCGCTTGGAGAAGACGGCCGGGCATACGGTGGCGGGGAAGCAGAAGACTCCTTTCACGAAGATGGTTTGAGGACAGGGAATCTGTTGGAAGAAAATGCCACTGAAAACCGGGAGGAACCTGCCGGAGAGGGTACGGATGCGGACTCCGGCCGCCTTCAAAGGGATAATCCTTCAGGATTCATCTTCCGTACTGTCCTGGGAGCGGCAGCGGGTATAGCGGTGTTATCCTGGTACAAAAGAAGGAGCAGGAGGAAGCCATGATGAAAGTCAGAGAGAAGCAGGCGTTCCTGCTGATAACAGCTGTAATCCTTCTGAGCTTCGCTTTTTTCTATTACTGCTATGAAAAGGATAATAAATATACCCGTCCCCGCCCATATTCCAGGGATGGTGTTATATGGCTGGAGGATCAGTGGTACAGCAGGCACCCTATGTTCTATCTTACAGACGGCTGGTCCTTCTACCAGGACAAGTTGCTGTCCCCGGATGAAATTGAAAACCATACTCCGGACGCATATTTTTACATAGGCAGGTATGGAGGCTTTGACCTGGGGGATCGGGAGGCTTCTCCCCACGGGAAAGGAACCTATAGGACAGTGATCCTCACAGAGGGGCATGAGCAGGAATACGGACTGGAGCTGACACCGGTCTACTCTCGCTGGAGACTTTGGGTGAACGGTAAGCTGAAGCAGAGTGTGGGCATGGACGGGAACATAAACGGGGACATGGGGCCCCGTCCCCCGGTGAGCATGGTAACATTCACAGCTAAGGACAGAATTGAGATTGTAGTTGAGGCGGAGGATGACAGCCATTTTTACAGCGGCATGGTATATCCGCCGGCTTTTGGCGTGCCGCAGCTGGTGTCCAGAACCTCTGAACTGCGGCTTTTAATCCATGGCGCTGCAATTATGGCGGCTTTTCTCATTGGAGCCATGTGCCTGTGCCTGGGGGCTGTCAGACGGTTTTCCAGGCCATATGGGGCGATGGCGTTTCTCTGCTTCTGTTTCTGCGGCAGCACGGCCTGGCCCCTGTTCCAGGTAATGTCGGAGAGTATGTACTGGGTCCTGCTGGCGGAGCGCTTCTGTTATTATGGGATGTTTTTTTCTATGATGTGGATCCAGTGGCAGATCTGCGGCCTGCCTGGGAGAGTATATGTTCCCGCCTGCGCGGCAGGTTTTTTAATTTGTCTGAGCGTCCTTATCCAGCCTCTGATTCCGGCTGAGACAGCGGGAGCCTTGTACACATATGGCAATATACTTGGATTGTATAAGTGGTTCACTGCTTTTTGGCTGCTGGCCACTTCCGGCTGGGCTGTCTGTAAGAAGCGTTCCTGCTGTCTTGCCGTGCTGGCCGGAAACAGTGTCTTTATGTGTGCCCTTGTGGCAGGGAAGATGTTCCCGCTCCATGAACCGGTGCTGACAGGGTGGTTCGCAGAGCTGGCTGGCGGAGTCATTATCCTCATAACAGGCGGGATTATGATATATGATGTGGATCGGACCTATAAGGAAAGCCTCAGGCTTAAGATGGAGCAGCAGCTGTCCCAGGTCCAGCTGGAAGCCAGAGCCAGATACGGTGCCCTTCAGCAGGAGTATATCAGGGGAACCAGAAAGCAGCTTCATGAAACCCGCAACCGGCTTACCCTGATTAAGCATTATCTGGATACAGGGGAGACCGATAAACTGAAGGAATATCTGAAAGGGCTTGTTTCTTCCACGGTGGACATGGAGAATGGGGAATATACAGGCCATATCCTTATGGACTCCATCCTGGCGGTGGAGCTTGGAACGGCAAGGAGCCAGGGGATATACGTGGAAGCAGAGGGGGACAGGCTGCCCGGAAGCCTGGCGGTCAATGACGCCCATCTCACTGCGCTTTTGATGAATCTTCTGGATAACGCCATAGAAGCCTGCAGCCGGCTTCCGGAGGATGGGGAGAAATGGATTTCCCTGGAGATTGGGCGGGTTGGAACCGGCCTTACTATCTTGTGCACCAACAGCAGCCTGCCCCGTGAGGAAGGCAGAAGTACCAGTAAGGAGGACAGCCGGGCCCATGGGTATGGTATGGAGCTTATGAGCCAGGTGGTCCGGGAGTATAGGGGGACATTTGAGACAACATGGTATACGGATAGTTTTTCCGCCCGAATATTCCTGCCGGACGCAGTGAAAGACGGTGAACTTTAAATTTTGTTAAACGTGGTAAAAATCCCGGATTAGCGTGGTAAAATAAAATACAGATGGTTTAATGCAAAGAGCACCGGTTTCCTTCAGCTAAAGAAGGAAGCCGGCGTTTTTGCTTTCAGGATGAACCGTCCGCATATGGAATGTGCCGTTTTCAGGGAAAACAGACCGCTGTTTTTAATACAAAAGAAGAGGAAAAACCAATGATTATAGCAGTAGTGGATGATACCATGCAGGACAGAGAACTGCTTAAGGGTATGCTTGACCAATATTTTTCCGGGCATCAGACAGTACCTGAGATTCAAGAGTTTGAATCCGGAGAAGCATTTTTAGAGGCTTATGAGCCGGGGCATTATGACATTATATTCTTTGATATATATATGGGAGGGATTACCGGTATGGAGACAGCCTCTCTGGTATATGAGCGAGATAAGGACTGCCGTCTGGTGTTCTTTAGCTCCAGCGCGGATTACGCGGTGGACAGCTACCGGGTAAGGGCCGCCTACTATCTGATGAAGCCCCTGAGCTATGAGGATCTGGCCCTGGCCCTGGACTGCTTTACCAGAGAGCTTCTGGAGGCGGGACGGGGACTTACGGTGATGGTGAAGGGCGGAGTGGAGGCTGTGGTGCCCTTTAGTAAACTGTTGTACGTGGACAGCCTTAAACGTATGGTGCGGATACATACCAGCGATACCGTACTGGAGGCTGCGGAGTCCTTTATGGCTGTGTCCGGGCGGCTTATGCCGGATTCCAGGTTCCTTTGCTGCAACCGGGGGATTTACGTGAATATGGACTGGATTCAGGAGGTGGGAGACTCTGTTATTCGTCTGAAAAATGGGGAAACCCTGCCTGTACGGGTCAGAGGCAGGGCCCAGGTGAAAAAGGAATATATGGAATATGCCCTGAAGGATCTGCGGAGGTAAGATGAAAAATCAGAAATTGGTAAGTTTACGGCCTATTATTGTTATTACTGCCTCAGCCATTCTCTCTGTTTTATTCATACTTATTCTTTACTATGCAGATAATAAATACACGGTGGGGGGAAAGCAGCCGGAATTGGGAAGACTGGAGCTGACGCTGGGGGATATGGAGGAGAATCCATACCGGTATCTTGTTACGGGATGGGAGTTCTATCCCGATCTGCTTCTGGGACCGGACGCGTTTGACGGAGCGGAGAAACCTGCCGGTGTAACTGCGGCAGTAGGAAAATATGGACAGATGAGGCGGAATCAAAGGGGAACAAAGGGTACATACCGCCTGGTTTTGGAGCTGCCGGAAAAGGGCGGTCCCTTTGCCCTGGAACTGCCTGAGATAGAAGGGGCAAGCAGGGTCTATATCGGGGGAGAGCTGGTCCGGGAATGGGGAAGCATAGAGGATGTCCGCTCCGGTATGAAGCGGTTTGTCTTTCCTCTCACCCAGGGCCGGGACACAGAGCTTATCATACAGGCCGCGGCTCTGGGCGCCTTTCATTCCCAGAACTTCAGTCCGCCGCTTCTTGGAGTCTACGATGCCGTGACCGGAATACGGGATGTGGGGCTGTTGCTGAAGGTGATGGTTCTGGGGCTGGCTGTGTCCGCCGCCGGTCTCTCCCTGCATCTGGCTGTGAAAATCCGCTGGTGGAGAGGCTTTCTCTTCTGCCTGTTCTGCCTGTGCTTCGTAGGGTATCAGCTGTGGCCTCTGGCTCGGGAAAGGATTCAGCTGGGGCTGCAGCCCTGGTATGGGATCCAGGTGTTCTGCTTTTACGCCATGCTTTGGCTGATGGTCATATTGGAAAATGACCTGTACCGCATCAAAGGGGGAAAGGTGTCCGCCGCCATGGGAATATTCTGTATTCTGGCCCTGGTATACGGCTGTTATGCCCAGTATGGGACGGCGGCCGCGGCGGATCTGTTCAGCTATATTACCCAGTGGTATAAATTTGCCATTGCCTGTCACCTTATACTGGTGGCATATATGGCGATGGCAGAGGGAATGGAGCGTTCCCAGACCCTGCTGGTAATTGCGGTTGTACTTGTTTCCGCCCTGTTTATGGAACAGCTTCTGCCGCTGTACGAGCCTATAATAGGCGGAAGCTTCCTGACCATTGGCTGCGTGGTCATTATGGTGGGAATGTTGAGTATTCTGTGGCAGGATATGGCGGACGCGTTCCGGGCCAGAACCTTTTTTGTAACAGAGACAGGACGGATGAACCGGCAGCTGGCTATGCAGAGAGATCATTACCGCCAGCTCAATGCCAGAATTGAGGAAACCAGACGGATCCGCCATGATATGCGCCATCATATAAGACTGCTGCAGGCCTATGCGGCGGAAGGAAATTTGGAGCATGTAAAGGCGTATCTGGAACAGCTTTCACCTGCCATGGATTTGATGGGGCCTGTTACATTTACCAGCAACTATGCGCTGGACGCAGTACTGTGCCATTACACTGCCCTGGCAGAGAAGGAGAAGATTGAAACAGATATCCGGGTTATGGTTCCGGGCCGGACCGTTCTTCCTGATGATGAGCTATGCGTGGTTATGGGAAATCTGCTGGAAAATGCGGTAGAAGCCTGCAAACGGCAGGAGACGGGCAGGAAGTTCATATTCTTAAGGTGCCTTCAGGACGACAGCCGCCTGTCCATTGTGCTGGACAACAGCTTTATGGGGTATGTGCAGTATGAAAGGGGATATTTCCGGTCTTCCAAGCGGGAGAGCGTGGGGATTGGGGTGGAGTCGGTAAAGGCCATCGTAAAACGTCACGGGGGGATTGGCACCTTTGTGCCGGAGGAGAAGGTATTCAAGGTTTCCATTATCCTGCCGCTAAAGGATGAGGGATAAGGGCGGCGCGGCTTCACGGCTGTGCCGCCTGTTTTTGTGTACCCGGCGGGCATATGTTCTAATGGGCGGGGAAGCACTTGTAAGGGTAAATCGGAAGGGGGATTGAGTTTCGGTCGGAAAAACTGACTTTCGGTCGCAGGCTATTGTTTCAGGATAAATGCTATTGTAGTATGAAAGCAATAAAAAAGCAGTGATTGTCCGAGGTTTTATGGACAGAAGGCATATGGAGCATATACGAAAGCGGGAGGGCCCTATGATAAAGAAGATAGCAGGATACATATTAGGAGGTATTGTGGTGGTGATGGTGTTGGGGTACCTTACTGCTATGATGCTGACGGAGCTGGTTCCGGCCATTTTAACCCGGGATTGGGGAAGACTCTGGAATCCGGGCCTTCTGCTTAAGCCGGCTGTCTGGATATATGGAGCGGTGGTCACGGTAATGGTTTATATGCTGTACCTGGTATTCCACGTGGGAACTGTAAAACGGGCCAAACGTCTGATGAAGGCCAAGGAGGACAGTATTGAAAGTTCCCTGGAGAATTCACGCTTTATGACCGACAAGGAGAAGGATGATAATTTCTCCCCGAAGCGTTTTACCAGACTTAAAGAGGAAAAAAAGGACGGGATTCCTGTATACGCGGTGTACAACAAGAAAAAGAAGGAGCTCAACATCAACATTGCCAAGCCCATGCATGGCCTTGTAATCGGCGCCACAGGCAGCGGTAAAACCACATCCTTTATCAACCCCATGATTCAGATACTGGGGAAATCCTCAGCCGGTTCTTCCATGATCTGCACGGATCCCAAGGGAGAGCTGTTCCAGCTTCACAGCGGCATGCTGGCGGAACAGGGCTATAAGGTAATGGTTCTGGACTTAAGGGATCCTTACAGCTCCTTCCGCTGGAACCCTTTGGGAGATATCTATGACAGGTACCAGCTTTACCTTAAGGCGGGACAGGGAATCTTCCAGTGCGACACGGACGTGAGGCAAAGCGGTTTGGAGCTGGTGAATGAGGCGGACCAGTATAAGGATGTGTGGTACGAGTATAAGGGAAAAGCCTACGCTGTGCGCAGGGAGCTGCTGACTGTTATCAAGGTGGAAAAGCAGAAGATATATGATGAGATTTACGAAGATTTAAATGACCTTATCAGCGTGATCTGTCCCATTGAATCCCAGGACGATCCTGTGTGGGAAAAAGGAGCCCGTTCCATTATCATGGCAGTATGCCTGGCCATGCTGGAGGACAGCGAGTATCCGGAGCTGGAGATGACCAGGGAGAAGTTCTGCTTCTATAATGTAAACAAGGCTATCAGCAATTCGGAGGACGAGTTCAGGGCTTTAAAAGAATATTTTATGGGACGCCCCAAGCTGTCCAAGTCAGTTGGACTTTCAAGGCAGGTTCTGTCAGCGGCCGATACCACCCTGGCCAGCTATATGTCCATTGCGTTTGATAAGCTCTCTATGTTTAACGACGAGGGACTCTGCTCCCTTACCTCGGAGACGGATATCGATCCCCAGCAGTTTGCAGCCGAGCCTACGGCGCTGTTCCTTAAGATACCGGATGAAAAGGATACCCGCCATGCCCTGGCGGCCGTATTCGTACTGTGCATTTACAAGGCGCTGATTAAGGTGGCCTCCGCCAGGGAGGATTTAAGCCTTCCGAGAAATGTATACTTCATCCTGGATGAGTTCGGCAACATGCCTAAGATAGACAAGTTCGACAAAATGATAACCGTTGGCCGGAGCCGTAAAATCTGGTTCAACATGGTAGTCCAGTCCTATGCCCAGTTAGACAATGTATATGGGCAGACCATAAGCAATATCATCAAGAGCAACTGCGGCCTGAAAATGTTTATTGGTTCCAATGATATAGAAACTTGTGAGGAATTCTCAAAGCTCTGCGGCAACAAGACTGTTTCCACACAGAGCGTATCCTCTACTCTGGGGGACAAGACAGGGAACATCAATGTATCCAGCCAGGTGCAGACCAGGCCCCTTATATACCCTTCGGAGCTGCAGAAGCTGAACAATAAGAACAGCACCGGCAACGCCATTATCGTAACCTTTGGAAATTATCCCTTAAAGACCCAGTTTACGCCCAGCTACAAGTGTCCTCTCTATGAGATGAAGACCATGGATTTAAGCCAGGTACGGATGAATGCCTTTTTCGGGGACGAGGTTTACTATGATTTGGATGAGCGCAATTATATCATTGCCAGCCGGCAGGAAAAAGAGATGGAGGTGTCTGCGGAATGAACAGAGGAATAAAAAAGGGACTGCTGCTTTTTGCAGGCTGCTGTATGGCGGCTGGGCTGCCGGACAGGGCGCTGGCAGCTTCCTATAACGATGACACGGCAGACTCCTATCTGTCCAGGATTTATACTGAGGCAGAGGACTGGATATCAGAGGGAGGGGCAGAGGACGTATTCAACGGACCGGGGGCGGCGCAGACCGCTCTGGAGGAGGACAGCGCTTTGGCGGGTCCAAGGATACATGAGGTGTCCATGGGAGAGAAGTATCACAGTGACTATGATTTATATGAACATTCCATAGACGGCAGATATTTTATTTATTCCAATGTATCCAACGGAGGAATAACGGATCGCCCCGTATATGTGGAGATACCTGTGGACGTGTTCTGTACAGCTGAGAAGGACGGCGTGCCCATGAACTATACATCCGGCCAGCTGTTGTCGGACAGAGGGACCTATGTTATGCGCTTAACAGCAGTATATGATAAGAATGTTCCCCTCTCCCAGCAGGAAGAGTACAGAACCGTATTCCGGTTCCGCATTGATGAGAAACGGCAGGACGCGTCAGGCGCCGTATCAGGAGCCGCAGGCGCCCTGGCCCGGCAGATAGACGGACTCACCGGAAGTGATACCGCAGGACTGCTGAACCAGATTACTTCGGAGACAGGGATTGCCGGTGATGACATTGCGGCAGCCTTGGCCGGCCAGCTCTTTTCCGAATCCGGGGATAAAGGAGAGGCAGGGGAAGGAAGCAATGACGGGACAGATAATGAGGCAGGGAACACGGACCAGGGGCTTCACGCATCTTCGGAAGGCGTCCTGGGCCAGGGAGAGGATTCCGGCCAGGAAGGTGCGGGCCAGGAGAAGGATTCCGGTCAGGACGGTGCGGGCCAGGAGGGGGATTCCGGTCAGAATGGTTCAGACCAAGGAAGCGGTTCCGGCAGGGAAGGCAGAGAAGTCTCCGGGAGAAGCCAGGTTTATCTGGAGGATGAAAAGATGTACCTGGTAACCCTGGAGAACGGCTTTACGTTCCGGTCCAGCGTGCCGGAAGGAATGCTCATTAACCAGTCCGTAGCAATCTATCCGGGTGAAGGGCAGTACACTCTCTACAGAGGGGAGGAGGAAACAGCCCTGAACGAGCGGCAGGAGGCGGCGGAATACGGAATATACCGTCTGGTATCCGGGGAATATGAGTTTACCTTTGAAATCAGCAATACATATGTTAACCGGGATACCTTTAGAGCGCCTGAAGGGACCAGGATTTCAGCAGCTTCCTTTAACGGGAATTCCCTGGACACAGGAGAGGGAACTCTGCTCACCATGGAGGCCGACGGAAGCTACCTTGTTACCCTGAAAGGAGATTACGGGGAGACTCTGGAGGTAGAGCTTAACCGGGACACGGAGCCTCCGGCAGTGGAAGTGGAGATAGAGGGGCAGACGGCCCGGATAACCTACAGTTCCACGGATCTGGCCTCTGTGACCCTGGCAAAGAACGGCGGGGAACCGCGGGAATTTAACGGATTTACGATAACCGAAACAGGCAGCTATGTACTGACAGTAACAGACAGGGCCGGCAACCAGACCCTTAAGGAATTCTCACTGCGGTATAAGGTAAATATGTATGGGGTCATTGCCATAGCGGCGATAGTCATATCCATAACGGCAGGAGCAGTGATGCTGGTTCGGAAAAAAAGGAATCTGACGGTTCGGTAAGGAGTTGATGGAATGGAAGTGGCAAAGGGCTTTACTGATGTGCTTTATACCACAATGGTGCTTTTATTTAACGAAATATTTGTGCCGGTTATGACGGAAATCCTGTCCTTGTTCTATGAAAAAGCAATGTATGTACTGTCCCACAGCGTCTCCATCCTGGCATACTTCTTTTTGATTACAGTGTGCAAGATTCTGGACTCCCTGGAAACAATGATAGGCATTTTCGCAGGCACTGAGAATGTTATTGTGGATAACAAGCCAATGACCTTTATGGAGATGGTGTTCAACCAGGACGCGGTCAGCAAAGGCTTTCTGATGATAACTCTGGTGGCCGTAGGCATATGCTTTTTATTTACCATTTTTGCCATAGTGCGCTCCATGTCCTCCTCCACGCTGGAAAACAAGAATCCCATCAGCCAGGTGCTGAAGGATGCCATGAAAGCCTGTGTCTCCTTTATGCTGGTACCCTTTTTGTGCATTGCCCTGATGCAGCTGAGCTCGGCTCTGATAAAGCAGACCAAAGCGGTCATACAGGCCGAGTCCGGCACCGCAGGGGATCCGAGCATGGGCCTTTACATCTTCCTGACAGCCAGCTTAAGAGCCGGAAGGGCGGATTTTGAGATTCCTGTCTTACAGGAGACGGCAGATGTTGCGGAAGGGCTGGGCGATAAGTTTACCTATGAGATACTGACCAGTCTTGATTCGGCCTTCCGTGTTGAATACCTGCCGCCCAGTATGAGCGACGACCTGCGCCGCAGTTATCTGAACGGTGATAAGGATTACCTGGATTTCAGGGATTCGGGCTCTGATTTCTCCGCGGCCAAAATTGATTATCTTCTGGGCTTCAGCGCAAGCATCTTCATGATTATCATGCTGGCAGGCGTGCTTATACAGTTTATACGCAGGCTGCTGGAACTGGTGCTGCTGTACCTTGTAGCTCCATTTTTTGTGGCGACAATCCCTCTGGACCGGGGGGATATGTTTAAGCGCTGGAGGGAAATGTTTATAGCCAAGTTTTTGGCGGGATTTGGAGTTATCTATGCCCTGAAAATATTCATGCTGCTGCTGCCTTTGATTTTCAGTGATAACCTGAGCCTTGGCAGCTCCTTTGTAATGGACCGGCTGTATGCGGGAGGTGTCTATGACCAGACCAAAGATAAGTTTTTTGATAATCTGAGGGAGCAGACCGGAGGAATAGAACTTCCGGGCTCAGGTAACCCTGCGTATCAGGAGGAGGTAAACCGCATGGAAGAGGCTGTGGATTTCGCCTGGGAAAAAACAGGCATGAGCTATATGGAGAACCACTCGGCCATGGACAGCGTACTGGTGAACATGGGCCTTGTGGACAGGAATTCACCTTCTCTGGAGGAATCCATGATTGATTCCATACTTAAAACCATATTTTTCCTGGGAGGTATGTTTGCTGTATATAAAAGCTGCGCCATGTTCCTGGAGATCCTCAACCCTAAAGCGGCAGAGGATGCCAAGACATCCACCATGCTGGCCATGGGATATACGGTGGGAGCGGCAAGGAAGGCGGCATCGACTGGCGTTCAGCTGGGTGTGGCTGCAGGTGTAGGCCTGGGCACCGGTCTGGCCACCGGGGGCGCTGGCGCTGCGGCCACAGCGGGAGCGGCAGGAGCCAAGGCAGCCGCCACAGCAGGGGCCAAGGCAGTAGGGACGGCTGCCAAGACGGCCGGCAGCACAGCTAAAAACGCGGTTAAATCCGCAGCCAAATCCACGGCCAAAAACGCTGTGGGGGCGGCAAAGCAGGGGGTCCAGGGGGCGGCCTCTGGCGCCGCGGGAGCGGCAAAGGATTCCGGGGACAGAGACGGATAAGGAGGTGCTGATAAGGTGGAGATGTCATATCTGGGGATTTATGAGTGGGTATATGAAAAGGTCCTCTCAAGTATTGTCACACCTGTGTTTGATTTTGTGGTTTCGATTATAAACATTGCCTGGGGATATGTGTTTCAGTACATCCTGGGGCCCATACTCCTTCCT
Organism: Enterocloster sp. 210928-DFI.2.20; assembly: GCF_020554465.1. NCBI lineage: Bacteria > Bacillati > Bacillota > Clostridia > Lachnospirales > Lachnospiraceae > Enterocloster > Enterocloster sp. 210928-DFI.2.20. The sequence continues at coordinate 23,331 of NZ_JAJCHK010000029.1, read as the reverse complement.
GTGCTCCAGGTTGTGTTCTACTGGGTGATTCGGGTAGTAGAGGTGCTGGGCGCCTTTATGAACTATTTGCAGTTTATAGGATATCTGATGGTGGTGGACTGTCTGGAAAAGGCGTTTGATATCTTTATTGGCCTGGAGCCGGTTACCTACTATCCCAATGGCAGAGAGGGAGCTGCCGTGACAGGGAGCCTTTTAGAGGTGCTGTTCACCAGCACCGCCATCTCTGAGGCCTTCAAGGTTATCACCCTGGGAGGCGTAGGTATTGCCCTGCTTCTGACTATATTCGGGGTGGCAAAGTCGTCCTTTGACTTGGATTTTGAAAATAAACGGCCGGTAAGCCATGTGCTCAAGCAGCTGTTTAAATCTGTTCTGGGCGCTTTCCTGATTCCCTTTGCGGTTTGGTTCATGATACAGCTGTCCATGATTATACTTACAACCCTTAACACCGCAGTGTCCTTTGATGACAATGGAGGGAGGAGTACTCTGGGCAGCACCATATTTACCATTGCATCCGTAAACGCGGCCTGGGACAGCGAGAATAATATGTCTAAATGGGGAACGGTGGAACTGGATGAGGGCTTTGGCTTTAAGGTGCTGGACAAAGCCAACCCGGATTTTGATATAACAAAGGAGCCGAGAAAGAACTTTTATTTGAATGACACTTATGAAAGATATACCAACATCCCCAATGTGGTTCTCAATTTTGATTTAAGCAGATTTGATTATCTGATGGGAGGATGGACCGCTATTTTCCTGTGCGTTATCCTCTTCCTCTGTTTCCTGACGGTCATACGGAGGATATTTGAAATCCTTCTGCTGTACCTGGTGTCTCCTTACTTTGTGGCGATGATGCCCCTGGATGACGGGGAGAAATTTAAACAGTGGTTCGGGATGTTTATGGGAAAGCTTTTTACAGGCTACGGTACCGTTGTTCTGATGAAGATTTATCTGATGCTGATGCCCCTGATTCTCAGGGGAGGAATAACAGCCGAGGGCATGGGGGGAGAGAGCAGGATTGTCATGGCAGCCCTCTATGTTATGGGCGGGGCCTGGACCGTGTACAAAGCAGGCAGCCTGCTGACCGGTCTGGTGAATGAAGCCGCAGGACGGCTGGAGCAGGAGAGCAACCGGGATGCCTATGGAGCGGCCATGCTTGCCGCTGCCCCATTCAGGGCAATTAAGAACCGGCTGGAGCAGAAGGTATCCGGAAAGCTGGAGGAGAAGATTACCGGCGCAGGTAAGGATGTGGGAACCCGGCTTCAGGGCGGAGATCCTAAGGGGTCCGGGGCCCGGAGTGAGGTAAGGACCAGCCGCCTGCGATCTAAGCCGCCTAAGCAGCCAAAGTTTAAGAAGGCCGTTATTTATGACGAGCTGAAAAACAGTTCCGGCTTTACCATAGGCGGGCACCGTCCTGCCAGAGGAAGGTCAAGGCAGCTGGAGCCTGTTTCAAAGGCAGCCCTTAAGAATGTAAAGAAGAGTACCTTAAAGCATATAAACTTTGAAAATGATAAGAGGCCTTTTAAATACGGTTACGACCAATTTAGAAAGGATAATGCGTTTATAAGAAATAAGGACGGCACCGTAGACTTTATGTACCCTGCTAAAAGGAAGAGCGCCGTACTTGCGCAAAGAAATGAAATCGTCAAGGTCAGGGAGGAGGCTTTGTCTTATTCCGATCCCAAGGAGCGGTCCCAGTACGTTACAAATTGGCTTCAGCACCAGTCTGATGATAAAAACAGTTTAATGTATTTTAACCCTGCCGATAGAATGCGTCTGGAGCGCACCTTTGGTTGTAAGATTGACAAAACTCCTATAAGCAGCGGAATTAATAAGGGACAAATCGCCTTCTATCCAGAGAAGCCCAAACTGCCCAATGGTACAAGGCTCAATCCAGATAAAAGCAAAGGGGATAAAAAATGAGAATAATACCAAAAAAAACCAGGGTTTCCATGGAATTTTTTAAGGGAATTGAACTGCTGGACATTATGATTGCGGCAGCAGGGGTGACCCTGACCCTTTTTATGCTTCTGTCCAACCTGCCTTTGCGATGGATGGCCGCCCTGATTGTATTTATTGTCTTTTCAGCCTCCATTATCCCTCTGGATGATGAGAAGGCATATAAGAGTCTGTATTATGCAATCAGATATGCCATGAGCTATAAAGAGTTTGTAAAGCATCCGGAGAAAAAGGGACAGATACCTGTAGCCGGGGTGACCCCGTTTACAGGCATCTCAGATATGTTTATTGAATATGGAACCTCTTACCTGGGGGTAGTGGTGGAGATTCCCTCCATTGAGTTCAGATTCCTTACGGAGCCGCGCCAGAACCAGCTTATTGACCAGGTGTATGGTTCTATCCTTCGGACAGTCAATGACACAGATTCCGCCGCTATGGTAAAGCTGGACCGCCCGGTGCTCTATGACAGCTTTATCGAAGGCGAAGAAAAAAAGATGGAGGATTTAAAAGCAGCCTATATCCGCGGACTGATGACCGATGAGGAGCTGACGGTGCGTATCGGGATTATACAGGACCGGATGAGCCAGCTGGAGCTGTTTAATAATAAAGAGACGGTATATCTGCCCTTTCATTATATGGTGTTTTTCGGGCGGGACAGGGGGCGTCTCACAGAGCAGGCACAGAACATGGTGGATACCTTAGGTCCCCATGGTATAGAATGCAGAATTCTCAAAGAGCAGGAGCTGGCTATATTCCTGAAATACAACTACAGCGGAGTCTTTGACGAGCGGGAGGCGTGGAAGCTGACACCGGACCAGTACATGGACTGGATTCTTCCGGATAAGCTGGCGGTTACATCCAGGACGGTTGCCTATGACGGCCTTGTAACCCATAATCTGCGGGTAACCGATTATCCCATTGTGGTACCCAATGCATGGGGCCACGCCCTTTTTAACCGGCCTGATGTGCGTGTAACGCTGAAGATGAGGCCCATTGACAGATATAAGGGAATTAAACAGATTGACAGGGCGATTGATGAACTGCGGGAGCAGGGAGCCAGCACCGGAAAAACCAGCCGTCTGATGGAGCTGGGCAGCCATATAGATACCCTTGCTGAGGTGCTTTCGCTTTTGCAGGGGGATAACGAGATACTGATGGACGTGAATATTTTTATCACTGCCTATGACTATGAGGCGTCTCCGGAGCTGCTGGGGCCGGGATACAGGCCCCCGGGCCAGGGAATCGGCATGAAGCGTCAGATCCGCAGGGAACTGTCGGAATGGGGGTTCAAATCCTCAGATATGTTCATGCGGCAGTTTGATGCCTACGCTTCCGGCCATATATCCGCCTTCGACGCATTTTCCAAGGACGGGCGGGGAATCCACAGCGGCTCCGTGGCCGCGGCATTCCCATACGTGTATAAGGTAATGATGGAAAAGAAAGGGATCTGCCTGGGAAAGAGCGCAGGGCGTCCTGTATTCCTGGACTTTTTTGCCAGGAACAAGGAGCGGGTCAACAGCAACATGGTGGTGATTGGAAAGTCCGGTTCTGGTAAATCCTATGCAACCAAGAGTATTCTGGCCAACCTGGCCGCGGAGAACAGTAAAATATTCATACTGGATCCGGAGAACGAGTATCTGGGGCTGGCCCGTTCCCTTAAGGGAAAGATTATAGACGTGGGAAGCGCCACCGAGGGAAGACTGAATCCCTTCCACATCATCACCGGACTCTCGGATGAGGAAGATGAACTTGACGGGGATGAGGAAGAGAACCAGATTCCGGGTGCCAAAGTAAGCTTTAATATGCACATGCAGTTCCTGGAAGAGTTTTACCGGCAGATACTGCCGGGAATTGAAGCGGACGCGCTGGAGTACCTGAATAATATTACCATCCGGATGTACGAGGCAAAGGGAATTGACGCAGAGACTGATTTAAGCGGGCTGACACCCGGGGACTACCCCACCTTTGACGATCTGTATGAGAAGATACTCAATGATTTTCAGATGTCCACCGGGGATTACAGCAAGAAGAATCTGACGGTGTTGCTGAACTACATATCCAAATTTGCCACCGGAGGAAGAAACGCGGGACTGTGGAACGGTGAAGCCTCCATAAGCACCCAGGAAAATTTTATTGTGTTTAACTTCCAGTCCCTGCTGGCCAACAAGAATAATACCGTAGCCAATGCCCAGATGCTTCTTGTTTTAAAGTGGCTGGATAATGAAATTATCAAGAACAGAGATTACAACTTAAGATACGGCGCCTCCAGAAAAATTATAATCGTTATCGACGAGGCCCATGTATTTATCGACAGCAAGTATCCCGTGGCCCTGGATTTCATGTACCAGATGGCCAAGCGTATCCGAAAGTATAACGGAATGCAGATTATCATTACCCAGAACATTAAGGACTTTGTGGGAACAGAAGAACTGGCGAGAAAATCTACGGCTGTCATCAACGCCTGCCAGTATTCCTTTATTTTCCCCCTGTCGCCTAACGATATGCATGACCTGTGCAGGCTTTATGAGAAGGCGGGAGCCATCAATGAAAGCGAGCAGGATGAAATCATCAACAACGGCCGGGGCCGGGCGTTCGTGGTTACCTCTCCGTCGGAACGCAGCAGCATTGATATTGAAACACCTAAGGATATTGAGCGGCTGTTTGGCATATAGGCGGGAAGATTACAGCTATGAGGAAAGGATTGCAGCTTTTATGAAGGGCATAGTGAGGAAAATAACCGTTGCCGCGGTTCTCCTGTGGATACTCCCGGGCCTTTCCGGCTGCGGGGATAAAGACAGGGTGGATGAGATTAAAGCCCAGGGAAGCCTTGTGGCAGCCGTGCCTGAGGAAGGGGAGCGGTCTGCCTGGGATCAGGCGTATGCCAGGGAGCTGGAGCAGCAGGTTCTGGAGGAAATGGCCTCAGATATAGGTGTCACCCTCCGGATTGAGCGGGTAAAAGAGCAGGATCTTGTCCCGGCAGTGAAACAGGGAAGGGCTCACGTGGCGGTGGGAGTCCCTGTGCTTCCCGGACGTCAGGACGAAGGATATTCCCTGGCTTATGGAAGAAGGGCCTCTTATCTGGCAGTGGCAGACGGCACGGTTCTGGACTCCTGGGGGGCGCTGGCAGACGGCATTGTGGGTTATTCCGTAAACACGGGGCCTGCGGTGCTGCGGCAGCTTAATACCTTAAGCGGAATTGAGCTTAAGGAGGTGGAGACAGGGGATGCCGTCAGCGGGCTTGCGAAGGGGGACATCACAGCTTATGTGTGCGGCGAGACGGAAGCCAGGGAGTTTATGGCGGCAGAAGGCATCCAGATTCAGGAACTGCCCGGCCTTTGGCCGGAAACCTATACCTTTTATACGGGTGAGCTGCAGTACCGGCTTCTGGGACTTGCGAACCAGGGCATTACTGATAAGCTGACGGAGTAATGGAGGAAAAAATGGCATATTTTGACAGCCCCAAGAACAGGGTCAAATGGGAGATTGAATTGGAGGAGCTGCGGCAGCAGAAGGAGGATTTTGCAGCAGGAAGGCTTCATGATACAGGTGAAATAAAAAGGGGCGCCATGGCGGAGGGACAGCACAGAAAACCTGTTACCTTTGAACAGCTGGAGAGGGAGGAGGCTTCTGCTTCCCGCAGAAGGGAAGCGGGAAGCCGGGATATGTCTCCCGGGAGGAAAAGGGAGGTGTCAAAGCCTTCCCCCAGCCCGTCCATTGGCCCCAAAGGGGGGTGATAGGATGAAACGAATCAGAAGTCCGCTCCTTTTGGCCGCCATGGCTCTGCTGGCCGCAGGCCTGACGCTGTGGGGCTCGGCGGACAGATCTTTTGCCGGTCAGACAGACCAGGGATACGGCGCCGGCGGTGAGGCTAGAGAACTGGACAAAGAGGCGCAGGAGAGCATGTTTTCCTACCAGGTGGAAGGAGAACCGGAAAGTCCCTACGGAGAAGGCAGTCAGGAACTGGAACGGCTGCTGGAGGCTCTGGGAATGGAAGTCCCTACCTTACTGCCTGAGGAAGCAGCAGGGATGGAGAAGGTAGTGGATCCGCCCATGAACTTCCTTGTGTCAAAGACAGAAGGGCTTCTGGATTATACGTTGCCCGATGGCAGCCGGTTTTCCGCCAGTGTGCCCCAGGGAATGACTGTAACGGATCCGGTGACATTTAAGCCTGTGGAGAATGCCATCCTCACTATCCTGCGTAATGGCTCTGGCATCGAAACTTCCAGGGATGGTATCTACAGCCAGCCTGGGAAGTACCACATCCGGATGGTGATTCTACCCACTTCTTCAGAGGGAGGAAGCAGACTTTTGGAGGTAAACTTCCGGTTTACCATCCTGCCCCGGGAGGTGTCTTTGCTGAATCTGCTGAAGGCCCCGGAGGGCTTTGCCATAGAGAAGATGGAACTGGACGGAAGGGGTATTTTACCCGATAATCCCCGATGGCATTTTCTGCATGGGGATGGGCGCTATAAGGTGAGATTCGCCCAGGAAAACGGAGGGCTCTTCTATGACATTTCCTTTAAACGGGATACCCAGGCGCCCCTTTTTACAATTTCTCCTGTTCCGGACAAAAAGGAGATGAAGGATACGGTCTTCCTGGAGCTTACAGAGGACATGACATCTCTGGAAATGTATTATAACGGAAGGATGGCGCCCATCCCCATAAAACGGCTGGAGCTGGCCGGACTTTACCAGTTCCGTCTCTGGGACAGGGCGGGAAATGAACGGTATTACCAGATAAGAATTGCAGAGCGGCTCCGGCCGCCCTCGCCAAAGACAATTATAATAACCATTTTAGGGGTGGGAGCTGCAGCCGGATGGTTTTTCTATCAGCGCAGGCACCCCAGGTTTTTATAATAGATCCATTTTAATGGATGGAATGAAAAAAATATGCAGGAGGATATGATATGAATGTACCGGTAATGTTATTAAATTCAACAGGAGGAAACCCTTTTGAGCAGGTATCCAAACCCGTGGTTGAACTGCTTAACATGGCTCTTACTCCCGCCCTTGGAATCGTAGGGGCGCTGGGAGCGATTTATTGCATTTTTCTTGGAGCAAAGCTGGCAAAGGCCGAGGAGCCCCAGGACAGGGAAAAGGCCAAGAACAGCCTGAAAAACGCAATTATAGGGTTTGTGCTGATATTTGTACTCATTGTGGTATTGAAGATTGGTATGGATGCTATGTCTAACTGGATGAACAGCGCCATGAGTAATGTAGCTCCATAGTCCGCAGATAACGGGAAAACGGTGCTGCGCCTTATAAGGCGCAGTACCGCCCATGCGGGACAGGACACACAAGGGAAGCAGTTGGGAGGAGGTGCGCTTTATGAAAAGAAAATTAAGGAATTGCCTGGCCATCCTTACCGGCCTTAGTCTTTTTTTCACAGGGTGTAAAAACCAATCAGTGAATCTCTACATGGAAACGCTGGTGCCTGAGAGCGCCAGCCCTCCCCAGAGGCCGGTGGAGACAACCGGCACGCCGGCCAGCCTGCCGGATGTGGAAAAGGAAGTGGGGGAGCAGGCGTCTGTGTATCTGGAGCAGCGGTTTCAGGAGCTTACGGGTCCAAGAGCATTTTTTTTCCCAGAAAACCATTCACTGAGCCATACCGATATAAAAGTGTTTCAGGTCCTGGGACTGCTGGAGGGGAGATTTTATTATTATTATGTCACAAAAGAGATAAACACAGGGCAGGAGGTACATGCGCTGGCCTCATACGAATATGAAACAGAAAGATACAAGTCCCTCTATGAGAACAAGGTAGATCCCGGAGCAGCGGGGACGGATACAGACTCACAATACAGCTTCTACGGCCATCTCGCCGCGGATAAACTGGGACGGCTCAGAATCAGCCTGTATGATGGCGGAAATTTATTCATTCTTGACGGGGAGGGAAAGGTTGTTTTTTCCCGGACCTCGGAGGATGAGGGGGAGGATTTTCTTTATCTCATAGATTCAATCTTTGGCGTGGGGGGAACGAATCCGTCTTATTTCAGCAAGGATATTACAAATGTCACCACAAACGGGCGCTATTGTTTTTATGTTCCCATTACTCTTTATAAAGGTGATTACACCAGGGAGGAGGAGATAGGTGAAGAGGAGTATATACTGCAGTATGCATACTCTCCTATTGGAGCAGGTACCTTTCCCAATACAGAATATCTTCTCCAGGCGGATTTAAACTGGAATCAACGGGTTCTGGAGTGGAAGGCCATAGCAGACTCAGGGAACAGCGAACGGGATCCTGAGGAGGACTGGAAGGACGCCCTGAAGAAATATCCGGTGAAATGGGGGCCCTATTATGTGTCCACAGGCTATGACTGGGCGCCCGCCTTTCTGTACCGGCTGATGGAGTGGAAAAATCAGAAATTCAGGAATTTTGTGGAAGGAAAGAAAGGGATTTCTACTGCAGACAGCAAGGAAAATGAGGGATATGCCGAACTTTTTGCTATACCGGATGAGGAATCCATCTTCACGGATGTGTGGGAACTGAAGACAGGGCAGAACCTTATGAAATTCTTTTTCTTAAGCCCCGGGGAGGGGTACTGCCCTCTGGTGGGCAAAGTGGGCCAGAGATCGGATATTTTAAAGACAGAGACAAGAACGTATACGATTACAAAGACCAACAGTAAAGGTGAGAGCGAGGAGATAGAAATTGAGGATGAAATCCAGGCGGTTATCCGCAGAAAGGCCCTCTTTGCGGAGGGGGCGGCTGTAGAGCAGTTCTATGTCCTGGATAATAAAGCCGGAATAGGAGTGACAGCCGGACCTGTATGGAGGAGCGGAAATTATTCCATGGGTATCAATATAGGCCCCATTCTCCTGTGCATTGATTATTTCAAAGACCAGACCGCAAATGAGGCAGTATTTTTTCCCGCAGTTACCCAGTGGGAGATGCAGATGGGGGAGCAATATGAGGGAAATCTGAGCTTTTGCATCCTTGGCGGCCGGGCGGGAGACAGCTATCCTATGGCCCATAATCTGGAGAAGGAGATTATAAGCATATATGCAGGGGATGGTAAATACATAACCATAAAAACGGATGATTTAAATGCTTCCGGTTATGGACAGACATCTGCCGATCAGGAACTGCTGAGCGAGGTGGAGAAGCGGAAAGAATACAGGGAAGAGAAGGGATTTAACAAGAACAGCACTTACAAAATAGATAAAGAGAATGCCTATACCAATCCTGACCGGTACGGCAGGGATAACATACTGGTGATAAAGAATGGTGATTCAAAGAATCTTTTGTTTACCAGCTTCTATAACGGGATGCTTTATTTTGAAACGGAGAGGTACAGCATGAGTACGGAGCTTTCCACCGGAAAAGGGTATCACCTGTCTGAATGGACTCTGTATCAGGCGTGGCAGACCGGGGAGGATGAGATAACCTGCATAGGCTTTCAGCGGACAGATGCAGTTTACTATTACATGGATATGGCAATGGCCCGGGTTTATAAACTCAGTTTAAAGGAGTTTAAGGAACAGGCGGCCGGTTATCAGATTCCTGTTGAAAGGAAGGCTCCGCCGGAAAACGAGGCTCGGGAGCCCAGTCTGGATGAAGGGGTGACTCTTCCTGACCTTCCACAGGATATGGAACGAATAAAGCAGGATATAAAAGAGAATTCCATTCCCCCCACCAGCTCCGCGTCCAGGGAGGAAATGGAAACCTTGCCGGATGTGACCATTACCGAGACAGGAGCTGTGGGAGACAGGATGTGGAAGGATGCACAAGAGAGAATGAGAGGAGAGGAATAGAAATGGCAGCAGACAACGGATTTAAGATTGTACAGTTTTCACCTGAATTGATTCAGGCCCTGACGCAGATGGGCGAGCTAAGAACCAGAATAAATGATTACGCGGTGGAGGAATTCAAAAACTACAAGGGTGAGGAAAAACTGGATCACCGGGATTTCGTGGAGATGATGAACCTGTCTCCGGAGAAATCGGAGAAAGAGCAGAAGGAATATGTGCGCCACTTCGTTAGAGACTACACCAGCGGAGATCCGCAGCTTCGTAAAAAATGCCTGGATGATATCTATGACAGGGATGACAGCTTTAATCCCGCCAGCCTGGATCTGTCCTGCCTCAAGGGCACGGACACCGGCCCCAGGGAGCCGGGAGGGCTTACCGGCAGTGAAAAAGATTTTATGAGCCTTATAGGCGCCTTTCGCCGGGAGCAGGCACTAAGTGTAAAGCTGAAGGAGAATCCCGGTTATGCGCAGGAGCGGTACGGTTCGGATTCAAGGAAGCGGGCGGAATTTGAGGCCAGGCGCACGGCTATGATGAACGGCTTAATTTCATATACGGACAATATGTTGAGGAACAACGGCTTTAATGAGCGGCTGCACCGGGGGAACGTGGCGCCGATGGCCGGGGACGGCGAATATGTGGCGGCGGATCTTGCTGTAAATCTTTACAGAAATTCCATGGACCGGTTGCAGGGCGGACGTACAGGGGAGAACCGGTTAAATTTCTCTCTGGGGCCGGAGAACGGCAATATATATGGATTGTCCAGGCAGCTGGCAGCGGGAAATCTGACCAATCAGATGAAAACCAATGCGGCGGCAGCATTTGACACATCCCTGGCAACCCTTTACCGCTCCGGGCTTCCGGCTACCACAATGAATGAGATGGGGGTTGACGCCCTGGATTTAATCCATGTGGACGGTCTGTCAGCCAGAGAGCGCTATGGCAATAAATATGCCAATCTTTCGGAGTGGGAACAGAACAAAATGATAAAGGCGGAGGTCATGGGCGCCATTATGGACGGACAGCGTGTGGATGCCGTCACCTTAGGGCTGGGAGCCAGGGGAAGGATGCAGGCTGTCACCCATACGCTGGAGGCGGATCTTCACGCCTACGACCAGATGGAAAAGCGCAGTGAGCACAGCGGATTCAGGCGCCTGTTTGACTGGGGGCCCGGAAAGATACGGACAAAAGCAGATAATGTTGACAGGAAAAACCGGGAAGACAGGCAGATGGAGGAACGCACTGGACTGATTACAAACAGCATTGCTTCCAGACTGGAGGCCAGAGAGTCCAAACAATATCTCATGGAGAATCTGGGGATGTCCCCCAAACCGGTAACGCCCCAGATACAGAGACAGGAGGAAAAGCTGCGGGGAATCGAAGGCAGGATTGGGGACATTGAAAAACAGAATTTTTCCAGCTATGAAGAGATCGGGAATATAAGCCGGGAACTGGAGCGAAGAAAGGTATATGAGGGAGCCCGGGAAAGATTTAACAAGGCAAAAAGCAAGCTGGACACCACGAAGGCTGTTATGGATAACGGCAATTTGCTGGAGGTAGATATACGGGAAGTCATGGATCCGATTATACCGGATTATGGGCCGGAGCAGAAGGAAAAACTTGGAAATTCTTACGACAATGACTTTTTACCGGGGTATTACAAACTTGATGAAATACGTACTGCCAGGGATTTAAGCCAGGAGAAGCTGGAAGCCCGAAGGGACAGGCTTAACGCCTCTCTGGATCAGGGGCAGAAGAAGAATGAATACAGGCTGGAGGCAGTGAACAGGCTTTTAGATGCGAAAACACCTGAGGAAAGGGAGAAAGTGATTGGGGACACCCTGGAGGAGTTTAAGAAGGGGGCTCAGGCACATCTGGAACAATGTGAAGATACGCTGAACAGCCATCCCTGCGGTGAAATGTCTCCGGAACAGATTGAGGAAAAGGAAAAGAGGCTTCAGGTTCTGGAGGAAGGGCTCACACCAGTTCCCCAGGAACTGCTGCAGGAGCGGGCCATGGAGGAGGCAAGGCTGAACCAGCTTAAGGAGATGAACGGGGAAGACCGCACGCCTCAGATTAAAAAGTTCAATCAGGCGGAACTGCTGCACCCGGATTATATTCCTCCTGCCACAAAAGAGGAGGCGCTGGCGCGGATTGGCGAGCTGGACGCAAAATACGGCCCGGAGATACAGTATTTGGACCGGAGGGAAATGGTTAAGAATTTCAGAGCTCAGGATCTGTCTACCATTGATGAGACAAAGCCGTACTGGGCTAAGGAGCAGGCTGCTATGACGCTCCGTTATATGGACAGTATACCCATTGATACCAGCGGCCTGAGTGACAAGGCCAAGCAGACATTGGCAGAAGGACGCACAGCCATGGAAGCCATAGCGGGAGCCAAGGCAGGAACCGTTTCACTGGCAGGCAGCAATGCCAAGGGAATCGGAATCAGTATTGCTTATGAGGAGGCGTTAAAGACAGATCCTGCCTGTGCCAAGGCGGCAGTTAAAGGCGTGGAGTATGCGGAGAGCTTCAGCGCCCAGTGGGAAATGCGCCAGCTTCTGATGGATGACCTGAAAGAGCTTGTAAAAAAAGAGCCGGTGAAGAATATGAAGGCTGAGGCGGAGAAGAGCGGGCCGGAGAAGGCCGGGGCAGAGAAGGCTGAGGCGGAGAAGGCCGGGGCAGAGAAGGCTGAGAAGGAAAAGAGCGGGCCGGAGAAGGCCGGGGCAGAGAAGACTGAGAAGGAAAATAGCGGGCCGGAGAAGGCCGGGGCGGAGAAGACTGAGGCAGAGAAGAGCGGGACGGAGAAGGCTGAGGCAGAGAAGGCCGGGCCGGAGAAATCCGGCGGAGCCAAAGGCAAAACGGAAGTGACTTTCGTGGAGCTTGAACTTTCAGAGAAGGAAGCCAAGGCAGCCGGGGCAACTGCAAAACCCCAGAGCTCCTGGGAAAGGCATGATTTAAGCCCCTTCCACAAAGAAAGCAGCCGGTCCTTCCAGAAGGAGAGCGGCATAGGCAGCCACCGTCAGGATAATAAAAAGCCGGCCAAGTAGGAACTGGAGCGGGTAATAACCATCAGAGGAGGTAATAGGATGAAAGCAGGAAAGTTGACGGCAGGTTTCTGCCTTACAGTGCTGCTGACGGCCGCCGCCGCAGTCACTTCCATGGCTGCGCCGGGAACTTCCGGGGATTGGCGGCAGGAGCAGGATGGACGCTGGTATTATTATGATGAAGGAGGAACCATGTGCACCGGATGGATTGAGGTGGGGGGAAAACATTACTACCTCTATGAGGACGGCCACTGCGCCATGAACGAGATAACCCCGGATGGTTTCAGGGTAGACGCAGACGGGGCTTGGTATGAGGCAAAGAGGGAGCTTCTGGGGCAGGAATTCCCTCTGCCGGCCGGATTCCAGAACAGCATCAGCCTGGGAGACGGATGGGGCGGCGCACAAGCCGCCCTCAATGGAGCCGCAGGGAAGATAAGTGCGGATTCCGGCGGGAAAAGGAAGCTGTTGATTGACAGTACGGCAATTGAGTATAAGTCAGCTGTCAAGTCTACCAAGGATGACGCAAGGTACATGGGCCTTTATAAGGATAGTACAACCGGAGGCTACAGACTGGATATCTTTATTCTACTGGACAGAAACAGCGAGACACAATCCCTTGGAGAGGCGCTGGATTATGAAGTCTTTAAGGCCATGCTGACCACTGTCAGCTCCACCCCCGACCAGCTGGAGGAAGCTGTATACAGCAGCTGGCAGGGGGACAATAGCTGGAACATATCCAGAGCCGCAATTACATCTGTGGGAGACTGCAGCGTGATATATGAGGCAGGACAAGGTTACGGGCGGTATTATCTCCGGCCCTCGGGCTAGTATTGCTGAAGGGAGTGCAGAAGATGGATATAGACAGATTGCTGGCCCTGAAGGAAGTGAGGGAACTGTTTCCCGCAGATGAGAAGGGAAACCTGCCGGAGGGAAGCTGCCTCCTGCTCTCCGCCATGGAGGAGCTTGACTTCCCCCCGGGCCGGGATATAGTGACCTGGGGGCAGGCGGGGGAGGATGGAATGTACATCCTTATGGAGGGCAGCGCCCAGGTGTTAGATTGCCATGGAGAGGAGATTAACACTCTTATGGGGCCGGGTAGTATTGTAGGGGAAATGGCCTTAATACGGGACGAGCCCAGAGGCGCCACGGTGCGGGCAATCACCCGGGTCCGGGCGGCCCGCCTTTCCAGAGTCCAGTTTGAGGAGGCGGCCGGAAGTAACCGCAGGCTGTATGGAGAACTGCTGAATGTGGTCTACAAAAAGACCACCAGTCTTGTCCGGGAGCAGGCGCGCCTCCACTCTGAGCTGGATATTGCCGCCAGGATACAGACTGGACTTCTTCGCAGAGACTTTGGGGGGCTGGAAGAACAGCTGGGTCTTCGGGCCTGGGCTTTAATGGAACCCGCCAAGGAGGTGGGCGGTGACTTTTATGACATATTCCCGGCTGCTCCCGGGAAAGCCTGTATTGTCATAGCGGACGTGTCGGGCAAAGGAGTCCCTGCTGCCCTATTTATGACCATGGCTAAAACACATATTAAAAACTACGCTATGCTGGATATGCCTTTGGAGGAGCTGGCATTCCGGGTAAACAACCGGCTCTGTGAAGATAACCCGGAGGAAATGTTTGTCACTGCTTTCATTGGAATGCTGGACACGGAGCAAGGTATTCTCACCTTTGTAAATGCCGGACATAACCATCCATATGTATCTTCGGAGCAGGGACCGTTTCACCAGGCGGCCTGCCATTCGGACTTTGTACTGGGCCTGTGGGAGGATATGAAGTACAGGGAACAAAAAATGGAGCTGGGAAAACAGGGAACCATTTTTCTTTATACAGACGGGGTTACGGAAGCTGAAAATCCCGAAGAAGAAATGTTTGGGGAACAGCGCCTGAAGGCGGTGCTGGACCGCTGCGCTCCGGAGGAGGACCCAAAAGGGATTATCAGCCGCATATCCATGGCAGTGAAGGATTTCTCGGTTAAAAAAGGGGCTGTGCAGACGGATGACATTACCATGCTGTGTGTCAGGGCATTATGCCGGAAAGAAGGGAATGAGAGATAAATGCTGGAGAAGCAGGTGCCGGCCGGAATGGAATATATGGATGGGGTGCTGGAGGCGCTCCGTGAGTATCTGGAAGAAGTAAACTGTCCAAAGAAAACAGCGCTTCATCTGGAAATCGCCCTGGAAGAGCTGTTCACTAATATTGCCAGCTACGCCTATGGGGGAGAGCCCGGACCGGTGCGGGTATACTGCGGACTGGAGGGTGGGGAGCTGGTGTTAGAGGTGGAGGACAAAGGTATTTCTTTTAATCCTCTTGACCGGGAGGCGCCGGATTTACAGCTTCCCCTGGAGGAACGCCCTGTGGGGGGATTGGGAATCTATATGGTGAGGCAGTTTGCGGACAGCGTTGAGTACCAGTACAGGGACGGGTGCAATATTCTCCGGCTGAAGATATGCATACGCCCATAATTATATGCCCTTCTGCGGCAGAATCGAGGTAAGTTATATGACAGAGGTTAAGACAGCAGTTAAAATCAGCGTGGCTCAGGCTCCTGAATTGGAAAAGGCCCTTAAATCCGTGCTGGAAACAGAGGAAAAAGAGATTGTGGTCAATATGGAGGATACGATTTATATGAGCTCCGTTGGACTGCGGGTATTTGCTTCCATTCAAAAAAAGATAAACGCATCGGGGAAAACCATGGTGCTTAAGAATGTCCGGCCTCAGATGAAGGAAATTTTTGAGGTGACGGGATTTGTAGGCGTACTATCGTTTGAGTGACAGGGGAGACGGGAATGGATAACAAAACTTTGACCTGGCAGCAAAGGGTGTGGAAATGGATAGGAGACTTTGTCTACGGGATAAGGCCACTGCTCCTTTATCTCTTACTGCCTCCCGCTATCTCTGCTTTCGGGCTTTTTATCGCCGGGCTTAAGGAGCATATAGAGTTTTTCCTGTGGCGCAGCGGCCAGTTTTACAGGACTCTGGGCCTGATTCTTGTATTTTATCTGATGCGGAGGAAATGCAGAAAGCGGGGAGTGTCCATCTGGGATGAAACCACTCTTTACTGGAGAGGGGTAAACGCAAAAAAGCTTCTCCTGCTTATGGGAGCCGGGGCAGGACTTAACCTTTTTATGTCCGCCGCCCTTACGGTGATTCCCTTTCCCGACTTTCTTATAGGCCCTTATCACGAGATGACCTATGAAGTGTTCGGTAAGGTAGATAAGATTTTGGCTATCCTGTCGGTTATGTTTCTTGCGCCTTTGGTGGAGGAACTGATATTCAGGGGATATGTGCTGAACCGCTTCCTGCGCAGGTTTGAGAGCCAGACGTTTGCAGTGCTGCTCTGTACCGGCATTTTCGCGGCCTGCCATGTAACTCCCCTGTGGGTTGCGTACGGACTTTTTATGGGTCTGCTGCTGGCCCATGTGTCCATTGTGGAGGACAATATTATTTATGCGGTGGCTCTTCATATGGGTTATAACATAATGACGCTGCCGGTGTGGTTTGCCAATGAGAGCCAGCAGATTTCCATGGTCCTTTTCGCATCCCCGGCACTGATTGGGGTTTATGGAGTAATCGGAATCTCAGTGGCTGTGCTTTGTCTCCGGCAGTATCCTTTGGATATAAGACAGCTGGCGGAATATTTTCCTCGGATAAAAAGAAAGGGAGAGAGGTAAATGAAAACTATCTGGAAAAGACATGGAATGACCGGCTGTGGGACGAAGGCGCTGGGCTTTGTCCTGTCATTGGTATGTTCCGGATGCATTCTGGGGGTGAGTCTGTCGGGTGCCGCTCCCTTTTTTGATAATACAGGGGATGGCTTCTCACCCCGGGTCATGGTACAGGGCCGGGAGGGATGTTTTCTGGCGGCGGATGGATTTAACAAGGTAATCTGGCAGGTGACAGAGGAAGGCCGCAGTATCTATGCGGGGCAGAAGGGAGCTGCCGGGAAGTATGGGGAACCCCGTGGCGGCTACAGGGACGGAAGCCTTGGGGAAATGCTTATCGGCGAGCCCTGGGATATGATTCCTTATCTGGATGGATATGCTCTGTCGGACAGGAGCAATCATGTAGTGCGCTATATTTCCCCGGAGGGCGCCATGACCGCGGCGGGAACCGGAAAAGCAGGTTATGAGGATAATCTGGCCTCAAAAGCATTGTTTGCCGCCCCAACGGGCCTGGCTGCGGGACCTGACGGAATACTTTATATTGCAGACACGGATAATGACGTAGTCCGCAGCCTGTCCCTGTCCGGGAAGGTGGATACCTATCTGCGGGGCCTGTCCGCGCCAACAGGCATATGCTTTTATGAAGGTGCGCTGTATGTGGCGGACACAGGCAACAACCGGATTGTGAAGGCTATGGACGGAGCCGTGGTCTGGAGCGCGGGAACAGGAGAGGACGGATTTGCGGACGGCCCTGTGTCGCAGGCCATGTTTTCAGGACCTCAGAGAATTACCGCGGCGGAGGACGGCGCCCTCTATGTGTCGGATACAGGCAACAGTGTGGTACGGAAGATATGGGGGGACAATGTTTCCACCCTACCGGCCGCCGATGCGGCGGACCCGGATCTGACCATCGCGTCCCCGGAGGGGATGATGGTGATGGGGGATCATATTTACCTGTGCGACAGTTTTTTGAGAAAGGTGTTTGTGCTGCCCAGATAACAGGGAATAGATGGGAGGCAGTATGGATAAAAAATTGATAAAGGCGTACCTGCCCTGGGGGTTATGTGCCGGGATATTTACCATAGCGGCCGCGTCCGGATTGTTCTATGAGATGGATAACCGTCTGTCAGACGCGCTGTATCAGGAGCGGCGGGGGACAGACGGCAGAATCGCCATTGTGGGTATTGACCAGAGATCCCTTGAAGCGCTGGGGCCTTTTGGCACCTGGGACCGGCGGATACTGGCACAGACGGTTTCCTATCTGAACCAGGGGGATATCCGTCCTGCGGTTATCGGGCTGGATGTACTTCTGGCAGGAGAAACCGGGACAGAAGGGGATTTACTTCTGGCAGAGGCTGCGGGGACCGGGGAAAATGTGGTCACCGCAGCAGCGGGAACCTTTGGTTCCTCTCTGGTTACAGCGGCGGACGGCACCTTTTATCTGGATGATTTTACCGTGAAGTCCTTTGATGAACCTTACAAAGCCCTGAGGGACGTGACCGCCCAGGGACATATCAATGCAATGTATGATAAGGACGGCATCCTGCGCCACCAGCTGCTGGAGCTTGGGCTGCCGGACGGGCGCGTATTTCCATCCTTTGCCCTGACCATAGCAAGGAAGTATATACAACAGGAAGGAGGCCGGGAGGCCGGTCTTCCGCCTGTGGATTCCAGGGGCTTCTGGTATTTGAATTATTCCGGGCTGCCGGAGGATTACAGTGAGTTCATTTCTATAGTGGATCTTTTGGAAGAGAATATTCCGCCTGAATATTTTGCAGATCGGATTGTGCTCATAGGGCCTTATGCCGCAGGGCTGGGAGACCAGTATATTACCTCCGCAGACAGGGGAGACCCCATGTACGGCGTGGAGATACAGGCCAATGCCATACATGCGCTTCTGGAGGGTGATTATAAGGAGGAACCAGGCGCTGGCATCCAGCTGGCGGTTCTGTTCCTGGTGCTGGCGGCAGCCGGCGCGTGGTTTAAGAGCAGCCGGCTGGCAGGGGGAGGGGCAGTGTGGCTGGCAGGCTCTTTCGCATATGTAATCATTGCCAAGGCTGCCTATGAGAAAGGAATGGTCCTGCGTATTCTTTGGATTCCCCTGGGATTGACCCTTTTTTTCGGGGCGTCGGTGATGATCCATTATGGAAAGGCTGTCCTGGAGAAACAGCGGGTGACGGCCACCTTCAAACGTTATGCAGCACCGGAGATTGTGGATGAGATACTGAGGCAGGGAACCCAGTCTCTGGAGCTGGGCGGAAAGCTTACACAGCTGGCTGTGCTGTTTGTGGACATCAGGGGATTCACCTCCATGTCTGAGGCGTTGGAACCGGGACAAGTGGTGGAGGTATTAAACAGTTATCTTACCCTGGTTTCATCCTCCATCAAGAACCATGGAGGAACCCTGGACAAGTTTATTGGGGACGCGGCCATGGCCTTCTGGGGCGCGCCCCTGGCACAGGAGGATTATGTGATGAAGGCTGTCCTGGCTGCTCTGGATATGGCAAAAGAGGCGGACCGCCTGGGGGATCAGCTGGAGGCGCGTTTCGGGCGCAGGCTTACCTTTGGAACCGGAATCCACACAGGTCCCGCTGTGGTGGGAAATGTGGGGGCGCCTGACCGAATGGACTATACTGCCATCGGGGATACGGTAAACACGGCTTCCAGGCTGGAGTCCAATGCCCCCGGGGGAAAGATTTACATATCCGCAGCTGTTGCAAATGCGCTGGAGGGAAGGATTAATGCAAAGGCCATAGGTAGCATCCGGCTGAAGGGAAAAGCAGGGGAATTTCAGGTGCTGGAGCTGGAAGGGCTTGCGGAAGGAAGCTCCGGCAGAATGCCGGTGTCAGAGGGTAAGAAGGCGGATTAAGTATTGGAAAGGTGATGGTATATGAGAGAGCGCGGGAGAAATCTGATACGATGCGGGGCTGCTTTTGCGGTGTCCTGCTGTCTGCTGGCAGGAAATGTGTTTCCTGCGGCAGCCGACACCTCTGTAAGCGGGGCAACCATGCGTCTTTCTTCCAGAGAGGGCACGGTAAATGTGTCGGGAAAAGGAGGAAAGGCGGTTGCGGCCTTTGATAACATGCGGCTTCAGAGCGGATATTACCTGGAAACAGAGGCTGCAAGCTACGCAGGCCTTGCCCTGGATGACGTAAAGGCCGTGAAGATGGATGAACTGAGCAAAGGAGAGATCCGGAAGAAAGGAAAGCAGCTGGAGCTGCTTCTGTCAGAAGGAAGCCTTCTCTGTGATGTAACCGCGCCTCTTAAGGGGGAGGAGTCCCTATCCATCCGCACCTCTACCATGATAACCGGAATCCGGGGAACGGTAGTATACGCGGAAGTGGTTGACAGCAATACGAGCCGCGTCTGCGTCCTGGAGGGGCAGGTTCTTGTAAGACCGGTGAATCCTGTGGAGGGTGACCGGAATGGGCAGTACATAGAGAAGGGCCGGCAGGCACTTATTATCGGTCCTGACCGCATGGAGCGGAAGGGAGAGATACAGACGCTTCCCCTTACGGAAACAGACATTGCCCCTTATGTGCTTTGGGAAATCCATGAGAATGAGGAGCTTGCCAGAAGGCTGAGAGAAGCAGGCTGGGATGTGGACTGGATGATTGAAAACGCGGAGCGGCTTTTAAGGGAAGAAGAGGATAAAAACTCCCAATGGGCAGAGAAAGGGCAGGGAACATCAGGTTCTAAGCCTGGCGGGAAGGATATTCACACCCCTCTTTTTAACGGAGGGGATTCCGGTTCTGATTCCGGAACCGGCACACAGCCGGGCAGACCTACGGTGGAGCTTACTATGCCGGTGAGCCCGGAAACCATAGAGGAAAAGCTGCGGACATCTGATGTGGTTCTTCACAGCGCTGCGGACAGCAATCCCCTTATCATTGATAACAGCCTGACCGTACCGGCAGGCAGCCGGCTGGAATTAGCCGGGGGAATGGGGCTGGTGGTGGGAACGTCGGCAGCATTGCAGGTGGACGGAACTTTGATTGTGGACGGAAACCTGGAAAACAGAGGAACTGTAACGAATACCAGTATGAATACCCTGGATATTAAAGGAGATTATGTGGGAAGCGGAACACTGAATAATAAAGGGAGAGTGGCGGCAAATGGTTCCTTTATGCAGGAAGGCGGCAGCTTCCAAACTATCGGACAGGGCCGGCTTGAGGTGGAGAGAAAAGCTGTTATTGATAATGCAGCCTTTGATTTCGGTACCGGAACTACATTGTTTCATGGTGATTTGACAGTCAGAAACGCTGACGGGGAATTTGGCGATAACCTGTGTGTGGAAGGGATGCTTTCACTGGAAGACAGCAGTATTCTGGTAACAGGGGGATTTTACGGCGGGGGGATTACCGCAGTAAAGAAACAAGATGGAGAGAATATAACATATGAAGAGCTGAACCTGGAGGGAGGAAAGGTTTTGGCTGAACGTGGGGTCAAAGGGGTAATCTTTGCAGAAAATTATAAGCTGAATGTACAAAGCGGTATCTTGGAAAGGTCAGATGATGGGATTCCTTTTATAACCGGCACAGGTATTTTAGAAATGGATGGAGAGGAATATAAAATTGAAGAGTTGACAGAGTCCATGTTTGAGAGCGAAGAGACAGAGACGGGCTGGGTTTTAACTGGTATTGTCCAGGAACAAAAAAAACAGGCAGAGGTGCATACTTCTATCCCTCTTCAGGCAGATGCTGAAAAACTGCCGGATGTGAATGAGGAAGAGAAAGAGCTACAGGAGGGAGAGAATTTGCCGGAGGAAGGAGAACCGGAAGAGGGCGGAAACCAGCCGGAGGAAGGAAGTCCGGAAGCGGGCGGAAACCGGCCGGAAGAAGGAGAACCGGAAGAGGGCGAAAACAGGCCGGAAGAAGGAGAACCGGAAGCGGGCGGAAACCAGCCGGAAGAAGGAGAACCAGATGAGGGCGGAAACCGGCCGGAGGAAGGAGGACCGGAAGAGGGCGGAAGCCAGCCGGAGGAAGGAAGTTCGGAAGCGGGCGGAAACCGGACGGAAGAAGGAGAACCGGAAGAAGGCGGAAACCGGCCGGAGGAAGGAAGTCCGGAAGAAGGCGGAAACCGGCCGGAGGAAGGAAGTCCGGAAGAAAGCGGAAACCGGCCGGAGGAAGGAAGTCCGGAAGAAGGTGCAAACCAGCCGGAAGAAGGAAGTCCGGAAGAAGGCGCAAACTAGCCGGAAGAAGGAGGTCCGGAAGAAGGCGCAAACCAGCCAGAGGAAGGAAGTCCGGAAGAAGGCAGAAACCAGCCGGAAGAAGGAAGTTCTGAAGAAGGCGCAAACCGGCCAGTAGAAGGAATTCCGGAAAAGGGCAAAACCAGCCTGCAACAGGTAAACCGGAAGAGTATGGAAATCTGCCGGGATAAGGAATCTATGGAAGAAATACCGGAAGCCGGACATTAATGACAATACGGAGTAGGTAAAATGAATAATAATATAAAAGTCACCTGCTGGGGGAGCCGGGGATCCGGCCCGGCTCCCTACACAGAGCAGATGGAATATGGGGGAAACACCTCCTGCTTCACCATAGAGACAGGGCAGATGCTTCTGGTTCTGGACGGCGGCACAGGGCTGGCGGCACTGGGCCGGGAGATGATGAAAAATCCGGATGACAAGAGGGATATCCATATTTTTATAAGTCACCTTCATTTGGATCATATTATAGGAATTCCGCTGTTTAAGCCACTATTTCAGACTGGACGCCGCATCTGTTTTTATGGAGAGAGCCGCAACGGCCGTTCCTTAAAGCAGCAGCTGAACCTGTTTATAGGGCCTCCTTATTGGCCTGTTTCCCTCAGCCAATGCAGTGCGTCCATTGAGTACTATGAAGTGGAGGCCGGGAAAATCCTGTCATTGCCACTGCCGCAGTCCGTACAGATTCTCCCCATCCGTTCCAACCACCCGGACCAGACGGTGCTGTACCGGATACAGCTAGAAGAAACCATGGTATTCTATGGACTTGACTGTGAATTAAACCAGGAGATGACGGATGTGCTGTCAAACTATGCTGAGAATGCCGGACTTCTGATTTGTGATGTCCAGTACTCACCGGAAGACTATATCTTCCACAAGGGATGGGGACATTCCACATGGGAAGCTGCTCTTAAGCTGGCAGAAGCCAGCAGCGCGAAACGGATCTGGCTTACTCATTTTGACTGGGAAGCGGACAGCAGTACCTTGTTCTGTCTGGAAAGGCAGGCCACACTTTGCAATCCTAACTGCGAATATGTACGTGAAGGTATGACGGTCTGGCTGTAAAGGTCTGATAATACAGCTGTACTATAGACCGGAGCCGCAGAGAATAACCGTTTTCTGTAACTTTAATCCTAACCTTGTAAATTGTATTGAAAAATCCCGGGTGATATGGTAGATTTTAATTAATACATCTGCACGGGCAATGGATGAGCAAGGGCCGGCTGCTGCAAGGAAGGGTGGGATTTATGAGAATAGAGGCGTTAAAGTACCAGACCGACAAGAAGGAGGACATCATTATTTTTGTAGATTATAATGAGGTGTACAGCGAGGGATATCATGTACAATGGTCTATAGCCGATATTGCCTACCGGAGGCCGCCTTCGAGAAACTATATCTTTTTGAGCGATACATACCGGGACGACAGTGAGTACTATATACTGTCCCCGGAAGAAAAGACAGCATATGCTTTAAAGAGACAAAAAGAGTTTGCAGGTGAGGTAAAGCTGAAAGAGGCACTGGTTTCCGCCTGGAATATCATCCGCCCTGATACGGATTCCATATTGGGAATGTGAGAAGGGGAAAATTTGGGGACATATCTTATATAGAACAAACGGGGCAGTGCCATTACGGCATTACCCCGTTCGCTTTTCAGTGCGCCCGGCGGCGCACGTCTCTAACTGGTGAAAGTCCGGAATCCGCC